>JBBRLG010000247.1:0-10492 GCA_038231495.1 Gemmatales bacterium
GGGCGGTTTTCCAGCATGGGGCCTTCTCCACGGGTGTCGGTGCCAGCGCGGCGTTCGAGACGGGGCGTCTCACTTCCCCTTTATCGGCGCGGCGCGGCCGCTGCTTGAGACAAATTTACACCGTCGTAGCCGCAAGCGGCTCGCTTGCAGGCTCGACGGATCGCGCTGCGTGCGTTCAGCCAGCAAGCGAGCCGCTTGCGGCTACGACAGCAGGCCGGTCTTCTGTCTTTTTTCCGTGTATTCCGTGGTTTCTCGCTTTGGGAATTCTTAGCATGGGACAAGGCATTAACCCGACGGTGCCGCGATGAAAATGCTCACCCTCGTCGTTCGCCCGTTCTGTGCCGAGGCGGTTCTAAATGCCATCGCCGACCTGGACGTGATTTCGTGCGTGGTCCGCGAAGCCAAGGGCTACAGCCGGCAGAAGGGCTACCTCAACCGCTACGTCGGCAGCGAGTACAGCATGGCGTTTTTGCCCAAGGTGGAGATCACCGTGTGCGTCAGCGAGGACCGTGCCGAAGAGGTTCTCGACCGCATCACCCGCGCCGCACGCACCGGCCGCATCGGCGACGGCAAAATCCTCGTGCTACTGACCGGGTGGCCCGAACCCCTCGAATTTTAAGGGAGATCGCATGAAAACGACCCTCACTCTCCTCGCCCTGTTGAGCGCGGCCCTCGTGGCGACCGCGGGCGAACGACACATCATTGTCGCCGACCATGAAACGAAGAAGGTCATCAAGATCAAAGACGACGGCACCCTGCTCTGGGACGCCCGCAACGACAACGGCCACGACGTGCAGCTTCTGGCCAACGGCAACCTGGTAATCGTTTGCGGCCGGACCGTGCAGGAGGTTGGCCCCGACAAAAAGGTGGTCCGCGAGATCGGCAAGCCGGCGGTCGAGGTCGCGGAGTCGGCCCAGCGGTTGAAGAACGGCAACACGGTCATCGCCGACAACGGCAAGATGCGCGTGGTCGAGGTCAACGACAAGGACGAAGTCGTGTGGAGTTACGACGTACCCAACGCCAACAAACGGCCGACGCCGACGATGCGCCAGGTACGGCGGCTGGACAACGGCAACACGCTGATTTGCGCCAGCACCGAGGACGAGGTCATCGAGATATCGCCGGAAAAGAAGGTGGTTTGGCGGTACGCACTGCCGTTCCCCTACCTGGCCACGCGCCTGGAGAACGGCCACACGCTCATCAGCAGCGGCAGCGGCTACGGCAGCAAGGAGGGCTATTTCCTGGTCGAAGTGGACAAGGACGGCAAAGAGGTTTGGAAATACGGCGGCGCGGACGCCCCGGCGGAGCAGAAGTTGAACTGGCCGAGTGGCTTCGTGCGGCTGGCGAACGGCAACACGCTCATTTCGATCGCGCGCGACGGCGCGATCCGGGAAGTGTCGGCGGACAAGAAGACCGTCAAGACGATCAAGAGTCCGGCGATGAAACACCCGTGTACGTTGGTGGTGATCGAGGAGTAAAAGCAAACTCCTTCCGTTTTGCCGCTTGCGGCTTTGCAAATTTTGCAAAGCCGCAAGCGGCAAATGCCTTGTATGCCGAACCTACCGACCACACCGCCCTGCCCCACCTCCGACCGAACCGTTCCCTTTCTCATTCCGGTAGACTCCGCCGCCTTCCGGCCGATGGTACGGGTAGTTCGCCCCACCCGCGCCCCCGGAGTCCGCACCATGTCGAGGTTCTACCTGCTGCCGTCGCGGCCCGAACTGGGCGAACGGTTCGCCACGTTCCTGCGTTTGGTTTTTCCGGGACTGGACTGGGACGGGGCCATGCGTCTGAACCTGGCCGACGCGCTGGGCGCGGCCGCGGGCTGTCACGAAGACGTGATCGTCGTTTTCCGCGACGACCTGCCCATCGACGAGTTGCCGATTCGGGCGCTAGTGGACGGCTACGGTGCGGAACCGGGCGACGAAATAATCGAAATCCGGCCGACCGGGCGCGGGGCAGACCTCGTCAGTCGCCGGTTCCGCATCGATGCCGCGTAAGCAAAGCTCTTGCAAACCGAGGTTCCGTCGCCCAGAATGGGAGGGAAAGAGTTTGGTGCCGTGCTCGTGCAACAGACCGGAGGACCGCCCGGTCGGGAGGACACCATGCGAAGCCGGCAGGCGTTCACGCTTATCGAGTTACTGGTCGTCATCGCCATCATCGGCGTGCTGATCGCGCTGTTGCTGCCGGCCGTGCAACAGGTTCGGGCCGCGGCGGACCGCATCAGTTGCGCCAACAACTTGAAGCAAATTGGCCACGGCGCCCATACTTACCACGACACCAAGGGAAAACTGCCGCCGGTTTGGGTGTCCGGCCCGACCTACGACATTTGGTGGGCGCCGTACGACCCGCGCGTCAATCCGACCGACCCGCCGCTGCTGGATTTCGACCCGACGCGAGCGCTCTTGTGGGACTACGTCGGGGCCGAACGCAAAGTATTCACCTGCCCGGAAGGCTATCGCCGGGTGAACAACAGCTACGAGTCCCGGCACGTGCAGGTTAGTTATGCGTTGAACGGCGTCACGAACGGGCCGTCCGGGTTACGCCTGACGGACATCTATAACGGCACTTGTTACGTCATGCTCGGCTGGGACCACTCGAACGTGCCGGCCTGCAACATGACAGCCGGTCCGAACAACAGCATTTATGTGCCGTTTCCGTTCGACGCGCCGGATTCGTACATCCACTACCCCCCGAGGCACAACGGGCAGTTCAACACCCTTTACTGCGACGGCCACGTGACCGGTATGAGGATTGAAGAATTGACCTTGCGGTTGTTCCTGGCGCGTTGACCCGGAGTTCGTGCTACGCGACTCCGTGCCTAAACAGCGGCCCCCGGCTGGAACAGCAGGGTGTTGAGTTGTTCTTCACTCAATTCGCAAATGAAATTGCAGCCGAGGGCGCGGCCGCCGTCGGGCAAGACGTTGACGTGAACGACGCAGGCCAGGATGGTCGTCACCCGGTCGCCATCGGCCGTCAGTAAATCGACACTCAGCATGGTGCCGTTGGGCACGTCGCGGTCCACCAGCAGGGAAACGCCCCCCACGGAGATGTTCCCGACACGCGCCGCGCACTTGACCGTCACCTCGGCGGTCGTTTCCGTGTACTGCGCCCGGACGTTGCAGCCGAACCGCGACCAGCCGCGCTGGTCCGGTTGGCCGGGCTTTGCCTTCAGCACGCCGAACCGTTGCAGGTCGAAGGCGTCCAGTTCCGCGGAGAAGTTACAACCCAAAACCCATTCCCCGGTCGGCTGTTGCTCCGAGCGAACCACGCACGCCAGCACCGAACCCTCGGACCGGCCGTCGTCCGCGGGCAGGTCGATGCTGATTAGCGACCCCTCTTCAAAGCGAATGATGACCAACAGTTTCATGCCGCCGCGGGAAACGTCCAGCACCTTGCCGTTGACGCACGTCTCCTCCGCGCCGGCGGGCTTGACCTGCGTTTCCAACCGGGCGGGATAACGTACCCAGACGCGGCGCTCATCCGGCCCGGTCGTGGCGCGCGCGTCGAAGGCCGGTGAGGGTGCGACCAGGCGTTTCCACAGGGCGGCGGCTTGCTTGAACATGGGTCGTCTCTCCAACTGGTCCCGGCCGGCGGTTCGTCAGGGCGGCGGTTGAGTGTGCGTGTTGGGCTATTTCGTCTCGCGGCAGAATCGTAGGTCATTTCGCGCCGGCAGTCAACTAGACGTGCTTGCCAGGATGGGCGAACCGGCTGCGTAAACTGCCGGGTGCGGCGGCGTCCGGTTCGAGATCCCAACCGCCCTTGCACACGGGGGCGTTCCTCCCCACAATCAACACAGAAGAATGACCTTGCGCACACCGCAATTTGTGGTGCCCCAGGAGATTGCCTTGCTCGATATTCAGGCGGAACAGCACGAATTCGGCCAGGTTTGTCAGGACTTGTACGAGGCCGTCGTGGACCTCAAGCGCCGCCACGACTTGCACCCCTGCGCCGTCCGGCCGCGCGACGGCCTCGCCCTGCGCCGCGACAGCGAGCGCGAGACGGTCCTCGACCTGGTCAAGCGCTTCCGCAACCTGCCCGCCGACCAACAGCGCCGTCTGCCCGCCTTGCTTAACAGCCTGGCGCAGCTGGAAGTCGTCGTCGGCGACCTGGAAGCCGGCCAGAACGATTTCCAGGAGGTCGCCCGCCTCGTCGCCGACCCCATCTCGCAGGCCGAGGCGTTCCACAACGTCTACCGCGCCGCCCTCGAACGCCGCGACTGGACCGAAGCCCTGCCTGCCCTGCGCCGCGCGGTCGAGTTGGACGCCGACGCCTTCGAGCCTTTCCCGTTTGCACATTACGAGCCGCAGCGCATCCTCGGCGCCGGCGGCTTCGGCACGACGTTCCTGTGCGAGGATCATAGCCTGACCCGCAAGGTCGTCGTCAAGGCGCTGCGGCCGGACAGCCTCGACCGCGGCCTGGAAACGATCTTCCGCGAACTGGACATACTGCAGGACCTCGACTATCCGGCGCTGGCCCGCGTTCACGCTTTTGACTATGCCGATGACGAGCAGAAAACGCGGCCTTTCGTCGTCATGGAATATTTCGAGGGTCAGACGCTGGCCGAGCTCGTCGCCAAGCAGGGACCGATGAATCCGGAAGACTGGTTCGAGGTCGCGTGGTGCCTGGCGCGGGCCTTGCAAACGGTCCACAACCGCGGCCTGTTGCACCGCAGCCTGCGGCCCGGCAGCGTCTTGCTGCGGCGCGAAAAGAACGCCGAGGGCGCAACGTGCTGGCGCGTCAAGTTACTGGATACGGGCCTGGCCCTCAAACGCACGGTGATCCACGCCAGCGCCAGCAACCCCGCCGCCGGCGTGCAGACGGCGCTCGGCCGCAGCGTGTTGCGCACCGTGGCGTTCTCACCGCAGGAGGTCGTCGGCCGCCCCAAAGGCCAGGTGTGGGTCGGACCGCACTCCGACGTTTACAATTTCGGCCGGCTGTGCGCCTTCGCGCTGACCGGCCGGCCCGACCCCGACAGTGCCGACCGCGTCATCCTGCACGACGCCTGGGGCAAACTGATCGACGACTGCACCGGCTGGACCATCGCGGCCCGGCCGTCGAACTTCGGACCGGTGCTCGACCAACTGGCCAAGGTGCCCGGCAGCAACGACCGCATTAGCCGGGTCGAGAGCGAACTGTACGACATCGCCATCGCCGAACACACCGCGACGCTCAAGGCAGACCCGGCCAACGTGCAGGCGCTGCTCAACCGCGCCGCCGCCCACGCGCGCAAGGGCGATCACCGCAAGGCCGTCGTCGATTACAGTGCCGTCATCGAACTGCAGCCGAGCGAACCCGCCCACTACCGCCGCCGTGGCTTGGCCCACACGCGCAACCGCGACCTGGATGCCGCCATTGCCGACTACACCGAGGCTCTGAAGTTGGAACCGCACAACCTGGAGGCGTACGCCAACCGCGCCCTGGCCCACTCGCAGCGCGACGACCACGACAAGGCCATCGCCGACTACACCGAGGCGATCCACTTGAACCCGCGCGACCCGAACCTCTATTACAGCCGGGCCAACGCCCACTACTGCAAGAAGGATTACGCCCTCGCCGTCGCCGACTACTCCGAGACGGTGCGCCTCGATCCTCGGAACGCCTGGGCACTGGGCAACCGGGGCAAGGCCTACGCTTTCCGCGGCGACCAGGGCAAGGCGATCACCGACTTCACGCGCGTCTTACAGCTGGAGCCGTCCAACGTCCGGGCACGCTGGGATCGGGCGCAGGCGTACCTGGACCGCAAGGACTACGACCTGGCCATCGCCGACTTTACGGAGGCGTTGAAGCTGGACGCCAACGCCGGCCTCTACATCGACCGCGGCCTGGCGTATGCCAACAAGGGCGACCTGGACGCGGCCATTGCGGACTTTACCGAAGCGCTGGCCCACGACCCAAAAAACGCGGGCACGTATGTCTTCCGCGGCAACGCCTACAGCGAACGCGGCGACCTGGACCGGGCACTGGCCGACCTGACCGAGGCGATTGCGTTGAACGGCGAGGCGGCCATCGCCTGGTACAACCGTGCCAACGTCCACGCGCGGAAAGGCGCCCTGGACCTGGCGCTGGCCGACTACACGCGCACCCTGGAACTGAACCCGCAACACCTGGGTGCCTACTTCAACCGCGGCAACGCCCACGCGGACGGCGGCTTTTACGACCGGGCGATTGCCGACTACACGACCGTGCTGCAACAGGAGCCGCGCGACGCCGGCGCGTACACCAACCGCGGCAACGCCTACTTCAGCCTGGGCGACTACGAACACGCCGTCGCCGACTACACCGAGGCGGTCGCGCTCAACGCCCGCGATGCGCTGGCGCTGTGCAACCGGGCCAACACCTACTACCGGCTGCGCGACTACGACCGGGCGCTGGCGGACTACGCAGAGGCGCTGCGGCTGGAACCCGGCAACGCCCGCGCCTACAACTCCCGCGGCAACATTTACGCCGAGCGCGGCGAGAAACACCTGGCGATCGCCGACTACACGGCGGCCATTCGGGTGGACGACAAGTATGCGCGTGCCTTCTGCAACCGCGGCAACGTCCAAGCGGACCTGGGGCAGTTCGACAAGGCGGTGGCCGATTACACCGAGACGATTTCCCGCGAACCGACCTATGTGCCCGCGTGGTACAACCGCGGCCTGGCCCACGCCGACCGCGGCGACGACGAGCAAGCGATCGCCGACTTCATGAAAGCGCTCGAACTCCAACCGCGGCACGCGGGCGCGCTGAACAACCGCGGCAACGCTTACCACCGTCGCGGCGCGACGGACCTGGCGCTGGCCGATTACGCGGCGGCCCTCGAAGCCGACTCGACCTTCGCCCTGCCCTACCGCAACCGCGGCGACCTGCACTTCGACCGCGGCGACCTGGA
Organism: Gemmatales bacterium; assembly: GCA_038231495.1. Taxonomy (GTDB): domain Bacteria; phylum Planctomycetota; class Planctomycetia; order Gemmatales; family Gemmataceae; genus JBBRLG01. The sequence goes on from JBBRLG010000247.1 coordinate 6,875, forward strand.
TGGTGCCCTTTCCGATTACAACGAGGCGCTGCGGCTGGACCCAGGCGACGTGCCGACCTACCACCAGCGTGGCCGCCTCTACTTGAAGCGCGGCGACCACGAACGCGCGCTCGCCGACAACTTGGAGGCGTACCGCATCGCGCCGGCCGACGCACGGACGTGCAACAACCTGGCCTGGTTGTGGGCGACGATCCCCGCCCCGCTGCGTGACCCGGCGAAGGCGGTGGAGTACGCCCGCAAGGCGTGCGAGCTGTCCGGCTGGAAGGAGCCGGGCCACCTGGACACGCTGGCCGTGGCCTACGCCGCGGCGGGCCAGTTCGCAGAGGCAGTGCAGTGGCAGCAGCAGGCCGTCGAACGGGCGGACGAAGGGGACAAGGAGGACTACCGCATACGGCTGGCATTGTACGAGGCGGACAAGCCGTATGAGGCATCGATTGCGGACACCGTAGATAAGGCATCACCATCCTAATTGAGAAGCTCTCTGGAATGGCTCCCCTCTCCCCCAAGGGGCCTTGCACAAAAATGTCATTTTGGCAGCTTGGCGAGTCCGCCAAAGACCCTGTAGTCCGCCAAGGTTGGCGGGCCTGGTTCCAAAGCCGCCACGAGGCAACCGGTGGAATTCGTTTCATTCGCCCACCCACACACCCCCCCGAACGAATTTCCGAAGGTGGAACTTCTGGCCGGGCAAAGACTTAAAGCATTCGTTTCAGGTGGCCCCCCAGCGCCACGTCTGTGACCAAGGGTTGCTTTCTTTGCCACCCCCGTTTGAACCATGCCCGTCCGCCGCTCTGCCACCATCTTCCGCCAGAGGCGGAAAGCGCTATCGCAAACCCTTTTTTGTGCAAAGCCCCTCACCCCCAACCCCTCTCCCCCAAGGGGAGAGGGGCTTTCCGGACAGCCTCTGAGTCCCGACGCCTTTTGCCCCCGCGCCCCCAATTCCTCCTCGGCAGACCGTCCCATCCCAGGAGCGTGCGCTTTTTATCCAAATATCGAATAAGATCGAACGAAATAGTGATAACCGCACTTGTAACCGTTCACCGGCATCAACTTATCCCCCCCTTACGAAGGGGGGTAGGGGGGGTCAAGAACGATTGCAGTATTCTGTCATGGCGTCTCACCCCCCCCTACCCCCCCTTCTGTAAGGGGGGAGTGAACGGTTACCCGCACTTCCCCCGTGGAAACTCCGTGAGGTGCCCCGATGTTCGACTTTGAATTCTTCGGTTCCGTCGCCGCCGCCCTGGCCGTCGCGGCACCCGTGGTCAAAAACCTGGGCGATATCCTCGTCGGCGGCCGGAAGATTTACAATTTCGCCGCCGACATCCTTGGCCGCTTCGGCCAAAAGGTGCCGCCCGCGCGGCAGCAAGAGGTAATCCTGGCGAATCTGGCCCAGGCCGCAGCGATGCCGCCGCTGGAGTTCGCGAAGAGAGCGCGGCAAGTCGTGGACGCCGCCATTCCGGAGGCGGCGGCGGAGGTGCGCCAGGGGATCACCGACTACATCGCGCTGATGCCCGCACGCATCCGGCAGAACTTCGCCCGCCCCGACGACCCGACCGGCACAACAGTCCCAGTCGCGTTCGCCGTGCAACGGCCCGAAGACTTGGTGCCGTTTCTGCCGCCGCGCCCGCCGATGTTCAAGGAGGGTGATTCGCCACCCGAAGCGTCCCGCTGGATTCTAATTGAGCGGCTTGCCATTGGCGGCTTCGGTGAGGTCTGGAAGGCCCGCAGCAAGACCATGCAGAACAGCTTTTCGGCCTTCAAGTTTTGCCTCGACCCCGAATCCCAGCGCCTGGTACTCGAACACGAAATGGAGAACATCGAGCTGGTCAAGAACGAGTTGGTCGATCACCCGAACATCGTCAAGTTGATGGACGCCCACATCGACGGGCCGACCCCCTGGCTGCAATACGAATACATCCCCGGCGGCGATCTCGGCCAACTCGTGGCCACCTGGCCGAACGACATTGCGATTCGTTCCCCGATGGCCGTCGAGAAGATCGGCATCCTGGCCGACACGCTCGACCATTGCCACAACCGCATCGTGCAGGACGGTATCCGCAAAGCCGTCATTCACCGCGACATGAAGCCGGCCAACGTCCTCATCGGCAGAAGCGGCACCCTCAAAATCACGGATTTCGGCATCAGCGACACGCAAGCCCGGCAAGCCCTGGACGAGGCGCGGATCGCCACTGTCTCCGGCATGACCTGTTCCACGCCGTCGTTGCTGCGCTGGGCCAACACGCCGATGTACGCCTCGCCCCAACAGAAGGAAGGCAAAAAAGCCCACCCGGCCGATGATGTCCACGCCCTCGGCGTCATGCTCTATCAGATGATTCTCGGCAACATCAATCGCCCGCTGAACATCGACTATATCAGCGTGTTGGAACGCAAGCACGTTTGTCGCGAGTTGATCGCGCTGCTTTCCCAGAGTATCGCCAGCGACCGCGAAGACCGCTACCAGCACGCGGGCGAATTCGGTGAAGCGTTGAAACGCCTGCCGAAGAAACTGATCGTCGAATCGGTGGTCGTGAGCAAAGAGGACCACCGCAAGCAGCTTTTCACGCAAATCGATCGCGTGGCCGCCGACGCCAAGACCAAGAACGACACGGCTCGCCAGCAACTGGAACGCCGCGAGTGGGCGGGAGCCGTCAAGACGCTGGAAACCGTGTTCCATCCGGTGTTCCGCGACGCTGACTTGTACGAGCGCGCCATCGCCCACCGCGACGGCATGCGTTTCCTCAACGGCCTCGGCATGGAGTTTGCGCTCGTCCCCAAGGGCACCTTTTGGATGGGCGGCAGCAACGGAACCTGCGGCGACAAGCAGGTGACGATTGACCGCGACTTCTACCTTGGCGTCTATCCCGTCACGCAGGAGGAATGGCAGAAGGTCATGGGTGCCAACCCCAGCCACTTCCAGAAGGGCGGCAAGGGGGCAGACAAGCTGACCGGCATCTCTGATGCCGACTTCAAGCGCTTGCCGGTTGAGACTGTTTCCTGGGAGCACTGCCAGCAGTTCGTTCAGAAGTTGAACGAAAAAATGAAGGAAAGTGGATGGATGTACCGCTTGCCGCGCGAGGCGGAATGGGAATATGCTTGTCGGGGTGGGGCTACCTCTCAAACCGATTGCAGTTGGAGCTATTACTTCCGCTCATCCACGAATACCCTCTCGGCGCAGCAAGCGAACTTCTCCGACTCCGCGCTTGAACGTACCTCGCGGGTCGGTTCGTATGAGTCGAACGCCTTGAGTCTCTACGACATGCACGGTAACGTCTGGGAATGGTGTGAAGACGCCTACGACGGCTCGTTCCGAGTGCGCCGGGGCGGCAGCTGGGGCGGCTCTGCCGAGCGCTGCGCCGCGGCGTACCGGGGCTGGAACACGCCGACGTACGCGCTCTACGACCTGGGCTTGCGTCTGGCCCGAGTTCCCGTTCGGTCGCGAGGCAAGAAGTAGCAAGAATGGAGCGTAGGCCGACGGGCGGAGCCGGAGCGGATGGCGTCAGCGGTACTTTGGAGTGCGGCGGCTCGACACCGCTTTCTTTCTTTTCTTTCTTTCGCACCAGGCCGGCGGTAAATGAAGAAGGAGAGGATCGCCTCCCCCGGCTTTACGGCACCCAAAAGAAA
>JBBRLG010000248.1:0-10459 GCA_038231495.1 Gemmatales bacterium
AACAAACTCCGGTCGCTTACGCTCCCGGCTCGCCCACAGGCCGCAAGCGCTCTCAACGAAGCCGCCGTTTTTCTTCGCTCTATTGTTTACACGGACCGATTTGGTCGTCATAATAGGGGTGCGTTGCGTTCCAGGCCACTCATCCGGTTTCGCGCCGCTGGCAAAAGGAATAGGACCATGCACCGCTTCGGTTTGATCTTCCTCGCGGGTGGATTGCTACTCCCCGTCCTTGGCCTGCGGGCCGCGGAACCGTCGCCGGAGAGTACGCGGATCAAATTGCTGGTGGCCCAACTCGGCAGCGACCGCTTTGCGGACCGCCAGAACGCCGCCGTCCTGCTTGAAAAGTCCGGCGAAACGGCCCTACCCTTCTTGCGCGAGGCGCTAAAAAGCGACGACCTCGAAGTCCGTCGCCGGGCGGACGACCTGATTCCCCGCATCGAAGCGCGGCTCCTTACCAACCGCGCCTTGACGCCGCTCAACGTCCGCTTTGCCTGCAAGGACAAGACCGTTCCGGAAGCAATCGCCGAGTTCGCCCGGCAAACCGGCCATCCGCTCCAACTAACGGGCGATCTGCGCAAGCTTACTGACCGCCGTGTCACCCTCGACACCGGCGATACAACTTTTTGGGCCGCCTTCGAGCAACTTTGTACCAAGGCTGGACTGCGCGAAACGGAATCGGCCACGGAACCGCAGCCGTATCAGAACATCAATTACACGCGGACCGTGCGCATCCGCGGCGGCGGTCGCTTTATCGCCAACGGTTATAATCTCGCCCCGCGCGTGCAGGCCGACCCGACGCTGATTGTCGAGGACGGGCTTCCGCGACCCAGTGCTGTCGTGCAGGCCGGCTCGCTCCGCTTCCGCGCCCTGCCTTCCAAGACCGGCGTGTTCTCCGACCTGCCGGACGGCGGCAAACAAATGGTGCTGCAACTGGAGGTCCGTTCGGAATCGCGGCTGGACGTGACCGATTTGATTTGCGTCCGCATCAACCGCGCCACCGACGAGAGCGGCCACCGCATCCGTTACGCCAGCGACTACATCGAAGGCGGTTACGGCGGCTACACGGACCCGGACATCGCGTTTCTCATTGCTCAGCAGAAGGAATACGACCAGTCGGCGGCAAGCGCCAGCCTAAGCAACATCCCGATTTCACTCATAGTCGATAGCAAATCGGTTAAAACCCTGGGTGAACTGTCCGGCACCTTGAGTGTCCGTGTCCGCACGCCCCCGGAGGCGCTCGTCACGATCGATGACATTACCAAGGCCGTGGGCAAAACGAGCAAATCGGTGGACGGCCACGAGGTCAAGGTCACGGAGTGCAAGCGCGAGGACGACGGCCTGTTCAAGGTGAAGGTTGAAGTGAAGGCGCCGCAGGTCGCCGACCCGCAGGACGAAATGATTCGCATGGGCGGCCGCGGCCGCGGTTTGCGCGTCATGCAAATGGACACGACGAACCTTCAACTAAACAAGGGCGATCCGAACGCCGTGCCGTTCAAGCTGGTGAACGACAAGGGTCAACCGCTGGACCTCGTGACCGGCACCCTGGACGTGATGGGCAACAACGCCGCCTCCCGCATTTTCACGCTGGTCTACAAGCCCGGCGCGAACGATTCGGGTCCGTGCCGGTTCGAGTACGTCGGCCGCCGAGAAGTTGTCATCGACGTGCCCTTCGCCCTGAAGGACGTGCCCCTTGTGCCCAAAGCCCGCTAATTCCGCCGCTTGCGGCTTTGCAGTCTTTTTGCAAAGCCGCAAGCGGCACATCCCTGGAGACCTACCGATGCGGAAGTTCCTGGCCGTTGCCCTGGCCTTGGTTGTCGTGCCCCTCGCGGTCCGCGCCGACGACCCGCCGAAGGACGCGCCCAAGATCGTCCTGCAATCGCCCGACGGCAAGAAATCCTACGACCTGGAAAAGCTGACGACCGACGGCCCCGTGCTCGTGCGCCTGACGTGCGCGTGTTCGGGTTGCGACCAGGAATTGGCTTACTTCCAAAAGCTGCAAGCCGCCTATAACACCAAGGGTTTGCAAACCATCGCCGTGTTCCGCGAAAAGCCGGAGGCGGTCGAGAGCTACGCGGTGAAAAAAGACCTTAAATTCATGTGGCTGTCGGACCCCAACGGCGAGTTGTGGAAGACGTTCGACTCCAAGGCGATGCCGACGAACATCCTGCTCGACAAGGGCGGCAAGGTCATCAAGATCGTGCCCGGTTGCACGAAAGACGGCAAGAACGCCCAGACCCTATCGGCGGAGATCGCCAAGATTCTCAAGACCGACGAGGCGCAGATCGTCGAAGCACCGAAAAAGTAAATTGAGGCCGCTTGCGGCTTTGCACACCCTGCAAAGCCGCAAGCGGCAAACCTCTTCACTTTCGCCCAGTCCCCACATTTCCCCGCAATTCCCGGCCGGTCCCTTCGCCTTGCAAGAAAACGACTGCCTGCCTACAATCCCGCCCGCTCGCCGGCCACGGACGGCCGACGGGTGCGGAACAAACAGAGGCAAGCGGATAATGAATGCGGAACAGGTTCCCGCTCCGGAGACGACGCGCGTCCGGCGTTGGCTCGTCGCCCTGGTTGCAGCGGTTTGCCGATTCCCGCTGGCCGTCCTGGTTCTCTCCCTGGGCCTGTGCGGCCTGTCCGCTTACGCCGCCGCGACCAAGCTGCGATACCACACCCAACGCAACGACCTCATTAGCCCCCACAAAGAATACCAGCAGCGCTGGCAGAAATACGTCAACGAGTTCGGCGACGATGATGACATTGTTGTCGTCGTCCGCGGCGACGACCGGGCGCGGATGCGCGACGCCCTCGAAGCGGTCGCCGACCGCCTTAAAGAACGGCCGCAACTCTTCGACCGTATTTTCTACAAAGTCGATCTTCAAGCCCTGCGAAACCGCGCCCTCCTGTTCTTGCCGACCGACGATGTGCGGACCATTCGGCACCACCTGGAAGGCATGGGGTCGCTGCTCGACCCGCTGCCGCAAGTGACCGGCATCGGGCCTTTTCACATGAGCGCCAAGCCCGACGGCACGCCCATTACCTGGGAATGCCTGTCGTTGCAAACGCTCCTCGCCGAGGCCACCGTCCGCGTGCCGTCGGTCGAGGCGGCTAAACCACTGTCCGCCGACGACGAACAGTTCTTCCGCCAGTTGCTCGCGGTCAGCCGTTCGGCGAAGGAGACGCTGGTCGATAAGGACAACTACCAAAATCCCTGGGGCAGCCTGATTCGGCGACCGGGCAATCAAAAAGACATGCTCGCGGAGCCGCAATATTTCTTCAACGGCGACGGCTCCGGCGAGGTGTTGGCGTTCCTGCTCGTCCGCCCGGTCAAGGAGAAAGGTTCCTTCACGGCGGCCCTGCAAAGCGTCGAGGCGCTGCGCGCAATCGTCGCCGCCACGCGCGCGGATTACCCCGGCATCGAGTTCGGCCTGACGGGCATGCCCGTATTGGAGACCGACGAGATGGCCGCCGCCGACCACGACACGCGCCTGGCGTCCTGGCTCGCGATCGCGCTGGTCGGTCTGCTCTTCTTCGTCGTTTATCGCGGCATTTATTACCCGATCCTGACCATGGCGACCTTGCTCGTCGGCACCGCCTGGGCGATGGGTTGGCTGACGCTGACCGTCGGCCATTTGAACATTCTGTCGGCGACGTTCGCGGTAATGTTGATTGGCATGGGCGATTACGGCGTCTTGTGGGTGATGCGTTACGAGCAAGCGCGACGATTCGGCGCGGACGTACGGACCGCGCTCTTGCACACGACGGCCCACGTCGCCGTCGGCAACTTGACCGCGGCCTCGACGCTGGCACTGGCCTTCTTTGCCGCGATTTTTGCCGACTTCCAGGCCGTCGCGGAGTTGGGTTGGATCGCCGGCTGCGGCGTGCTGCTGTGCGCCTTCGCCTGCTTCACCGTGCTGCCGGCGACTCTCATGCTGCTGGACCGGCGAAAAATCGCACTGGCAGTGGGAGCGGAAGTTTCCGTCCTGGCAATGCGGTCCGCGCCGATGAACGAGACCCCGACGCAATGGCTGCCGACTTTGGCAAAGCGGCCGGGCTTGGTGTTGGCCGCCGGCGCGCTGCTCCTGGCCGTGCTGGGGGTCAGCGCGTTCTGGGTACCGTACGATCACAACTTGCTGCACTTGCAGGCCGGCAACCTCGAATCGGTGAAGTGGGAGTTGATCCTGATCGAAGGGACGAAGGGTGCCAGCTGGCACGCACTGAGCTATCGTGACACGCCGGAAGAAGCCCTGGCCTTGAAGGCGGAGTACGAGAAATTGCCGGAAGTCAGCATGGTTATCGAAGCCGCCACGCTGGTGCCGTCCGACCAGGACGCCAAGGTTGCGATGATGGCCGACATTCAACGCCGCCTGCGCAACCTGCCGGCGCGCGGCAAATCGATCCGCCATTTGCGTCCCGACCTCGACCAGCTGGAAATCGACCTGGCCGAGTTGATCCGCACGCTCGAACCACTGCAATCGGTGCCACCTTCCGACCTGCTTGCCGACTTGCGACGGGCGCTCGTGGACTTACGCGGCCAGCTGCACGACACGACCCCGGCGTCCGTCGCCACGGAGCGCCTGGCCTACTTCGATCAGAAATTGGCCTCGGATCTGTCGGAAAACCTGCACCGGCTGCGCGAAGTATCGACGCCGGGCCACGTCACGGTAGACGATCTGCCGCCGGCGTTCCGCGAGCGGTACATAAGTCCGGGTGGCAAATTCCTCTTGCGCGTGTTCGCACGGGATCCGAAAGAGTGGCCGGAAAATTGGTACGCCGGCCGCGGCAAGGACTGCTCAAAGGAATGTTTGTGGGACTTCGATCCGCTGGAACACTTCACGCAGCGCGTGCATTCGGTCGATCCCGAGGCGACCGGCAAACCGTTCGGCACGGTAGAGGGTCTCAAGGCGATGAAGGGCGGCCTCCAGCGCGCCGGCGTTTACGCCTTTTTCGTGATCGCGCTGGTGCTTTTGATCGACTTCCGCTGCTGGCGCAAGACGTTGTTGGCGCTGGCCCCGCTGGTGGTCGGCGTCGTTTTCACGCTCGGCATCATGGGGTTGTGCGGCTTCCCTCTGAACCCGGCAAACATGATCGCGTTCCCGCTCATCCTCGGCGTCGGCGTGGACAACGGCGTCCACGTCCTGCACGATTACCTCCTGCGGCGGGCGGAAAAGCGGACAACGATTAGCTACGCGATCGGCCGCGGCGTGCTGGTCAAGGCGTTGACGACGATGATCGGCTTTGGCACGCTGATGATTTCGACCGAGCGCGGGTTGGTGGGCCTCGGCTTCATTTTGATGCTCGGCGTCGGCTGTAGCATGTTGACGGCGCTCGTGCTGTTGCCGGCGCTGTTGCACGTGCTGGACCGTCGGGAACGCGCCGGGGAGCGGGATGAGATGGTCGAAGAACGGCTGGCTGCATAAGGGATTTGCCGCTTGCGGCTGAGCGCTCAGCCGCAAGCGGCAAAACCGGTCAAGCAAACTCCGCCACCTCGTCCGGGTTGAACTGCCCGGCCCGCGCCAGTGCCGCCTGGGCGATCAGGGTCGCACACGTTTCCTCGCCGAGCAGGCTGGCGTTGAGCAGCATGTCATACTGGTGAATGTCGCCGGGCTGCCGGTGGAAGTGTGTGTTAATGAACTCCACCCGGCGGGCGTCGCGCAAGCGCACCTTTTCCGCCGCTTCTTCAACCGGCATACGCAGCCACTGGCTCATGTAGGCGATCCGTTCGTGCAACGGTGCCATCATGCGTACATGCAAGGTCGATGGCCGCGGCAGAATGAACCCCGCGCCGCGACCGATCAGGACTACTTCCCCCTGCGAACCGAGGCCCAGCACAACCCGCGCCAGGTTCACGATTGACGGGTGTTGGCTAAGGTTCTGCTCGCGCAGCAGCGTTTCCAAATTCGCTTCCACCCATTCGACCGCGGCGGGGGTCAGGGTGTCGAAGATGCCCTGGCGGACGACCGTGTCCTGGGCCATGTATTCCAGCAACTCCTGGTCGTAGACCTGCCAGTTGAGCTTCTTCGCCACCCGCCGCGCGACCGAACCGCCGCGGGCACCGGCCTCGCGCGCCAGCGCAATTGTCAGCGCGGCCGGCACCGCCAGCGGCCCTTGCCGTTCCTCGCGGTCGCCCTGAAAACCGTGGTGGGGCGAATCGCCGTCCCCCGGCGAAATGTCGTCTGCCGATCGTTCCGCGGCTGAGCGCTGCATGGCTATTCTCCGTTACCGAACGGCCCCTTACCTACCCGTCACGACACCTCATGGTATTCCGTTCGGGCAAAGACGATCGTGCCCAGGATCAGCAACGCGACGGTCGCGGTGAGGAGGACGACGAGGGCCGTGCTGCCGTCCACCGCGAGAAACAGTTGTGGGTTTTGCGGGCCGATTTGCCGGTCGGCGACCGCCTCATACATCATACACCGCGTATAGAAGCCGATGCTGGCCCGCTTCAAAAAACCCGGCATGTTGCCGAGGATGATTTCGAGAAAGAACGAATAAACGATGGCGACGACCGCCGGCCGACGGAAGTACGCGCCGATCAGCAGGAACAGCGACGAGAACGCCAGCGTCGCGCAAACCACCGCCGGCCAAAACGCCGCGAACGCCTGGCGCCCCGGCGGCCCACCTGCCAGGCACATCAGCCCGAAACCGCCCACGTTCAGACCGAGCGTCCAGGGCAGTAACGCGACGAACTTCGCCAGGTAGACCAACGGCCGGGGCAACGGCCGCGTCAACAGCCAGATCAGGTTGCGGCTCTCCCGGTCGCCGCCGATGCTGTCCGTCGCGAAACTCAAACTCCAAATTGGCAGCAGGAAGTTCAACAATAAAGACGGGCCGGACAGCACCAGCGCTTGCACAAAAACGGTGAAAGCCGAATGGTCGAGGATCGCCTGCGCGGCGTTGAATACCGCCTGTTCCCACTGCGGCGTCAACGGCGACCGCGGCGCGGCCAGAAACATCCATTGCGTGTAGTCGGTCGCGGTTTTGTTGGTGTAGACCATCCGGTCGCCGTCGCGGCCGTAGTAAAACACGAAACGGCGGTTGTGCAGGTCCCAGCCGTTGGCCGCGGTGTTGATGCCGACGAACGTGGTTGTGAAACCGAGCAGGCCCACTGCGATCCAAACCATCTGCCGCATCCGGGCCTGGCGAACGATGCTAAGCCACACCAGGAAGAACCAGGCATGAAACAGAGAAGGAGGAGAAGTTAAAGGCGTTGCCGGAAGATTGGGGGCGGCGGCGGGGGATAGCGGCGGGATGCTTACCTGCGCCCCTGCCGTTCGCGCCGGTGTTATTGGCTCCGTCATCGTCACCCCCTGGATTGAAAGAGTAACCGTTCACCGGCATCAACTTCTCCCCCCTTACGAAGGGGGGGTAGGGGGGGTGGTGAGGCCGCCATGACCGAGTACTTCAATCGTTCTTGACCCCCCTACCCCCCCTTCGTAAGGGGGGGAGTGAACGGTGACTTGAAAGACCCGCCTCACCGTCCGCCGCCGAGCAGATAACCCAACACTGCCTCGGTCGAATCGTCGATCGTTTCAAGGTGCCGAACCTCGTACCACTCCTCCAGCACAAGGCGCGTTAACTCGCGGAAGAAGCGTTGAGGGTTGCGCGCTCGTACCAAAACCTGGCTGACATCCACGTCGTCGGCCGAGTGTTCCGCCAGTTCCACGCTGACCACGTCCGGCAGCTTGAGCAGCGCGGCGGCCAGTTCGCGACGGCGGTCCTCTCCGGGCGTGTCCGCTTTCTTGAGGTCGAGCCGCACCGTAAGGGGATGGTCGTCGAGGCGGTCTCGGATCTGCGCGACCGAGCCGACGGCGGCGATGCGGCCGCGCGCCATGATGGCAACCTGGTCGGTGAGCTTTTCCAGCTCCTCTAGCTCGTGGCTCGAAATCAGCAGGCACTTGCCCTGGTCCGCGAGTTGCCGAAAGAGGGCGATAAACTCCGCCCGGCCCACGGGGTCGATGCCGCTCAGCGGCTCGTCCAGCACCAGCACTTCCGGGTCGTGAACGAGCGCCTGGGCGACCTTGATGCGCTGGCGCATGCCCTTGGAATAGCCGCGGATGACCCGGTCGGCACGGTCGTCCATGCCCACGCGCGCCAACACCGCCTCCGTCCGTCGCAGTGCCTCGGCCCGCGGGTAGCCTGAGAGACCCGCCATCGTCCGCACGAACTGGCGGCCCGACATTTCCTCGTAAAAGGCGTCGATTTCCGGGCAGTAACCGACATGACGTTTGGCTTCGGCCGTCCACGCGGCGTGACCCAGGATTTCCACCGTACCGAGGTTTGGCCGCAGCTGGCCGGTCGCCAGCCGCATGAGGGTACTCTTGCCCGCGCCGTTGGCGCCGACCAGGCCGACGATGCCCGGCCGCAATTCCAGTGTCACCTGGTTGACACCGATGACGGGTCCGTACCACTTGGACACCCGGTCGCAAAGGACCAGTGGGGCCACGGGCTTCGTCGGCACCGGCGCCCGCGGCGCGACGGTTGCGGTTGCAGTTGCGGTTTGGGTGGCGACGGCTACTTCACCACTTCCACGGCCCGAATGCGCAGAATCAAGTACGTCAGGCATGTCAAACTCACCCCCACGAGGACCAGGGCCGCCCAGTACCATTCCGGTTGCCGGCTCAGGTCGATGTTGTTCACGCTCAAGCAAACATTGCCGACCAACACGGTGTCGTTCCACAGGTCGATAAGCCGCCAGCGCGGGTCCAATTGCAACACCTCGACCAGGGCGTTTGCCAGCAGCCGGCAAAAGAAAAACAGCGTCGTCCACACCATAATCATGGGCACGGTGCGCTTCACCCAGACGGCCGCCGCCAGCAGGATCAGGCTAAGCGTCACGGTCAACACGCAACCGTAGGCCAAGATGCCCAGCAGCAGATACCACTTGTTGAGGAAATAGTTTTCGCGGTCCTCAAGCAAGCTGTATTGCACGTAGAGCAGGAAAGCCGGCAGCGTGGTCATCAGGTTGACGAACACCGCGACGGCCAGCGCCTTGCCGCCGAGGTAGTGCAGGCGCGACAGCGGCTTGGACAGGTAGAACGGCAAGCTGCCGAAACGCAGGTCGTTGCCGATCAGGATCGCGCCGGCCAGAGCCAGGACGATCATCACCATGTAACCCTGAAAGCCGAAGAAGATCCGATAACTCTCGCCGGAGCCGTCGAGCTTCAGGAGCTTGCGGGCGAACTTCATCCACTCGCCCGCGTTGTTCGGACCGCCTGAACTGCCGCCGGACTGCGTTTCGAGCTGGACCAGAAGGTATTGGCCGAAGAAGAATAAGAGGAAGTACATCGCGCTCAGGGCGTACAGCGCCCAGAACAACTTGTTGCGGAAGATCAAGCCCAGCGCGGTGCGCGCGATCGGCCAGACGGCGGCGTTGGGCGAGCCGAGTTGCCCGCGCCACGGCCGGTAGTGCAGCAGCGCCGGCGCTTTCTCGCGGGTTAAACTATCGCTCATCCGGCTTGCCCCCGTCGCCTTCCCCAAGCACGCGGTAGAACATTTCTTCCAAGTCCTCGTCGTCGCGCTGGAGGCCGCGCAAGATGACGCCGTGGTTGTCCGCCAGGGCAAACAACAGCCGGGTCGTTTCCCAGGCGGCGGGCACGGCGAGACGCAGGCCGCCCCGCCCATTGTCGTGGACGACGCGGACGCCTTCAAGGCTCAACTCCTCCAGAAACGCCTTGGCGTCCCCCTGGATTTGCAGGCGGTAGCGGTCCTGACGGCGCTCGCGCAGCTCCTCCACCCGACCCTGGCGTAGGACGCGGCCCTGGCGCAGGATGACGACCGTTTCGCAAACGCGCTCCACGTCGCCCAACAGGTGCGTGCACAGGATGAACGACTTGCCATGATCCTTGGCCAACGTGAGTAGCAAGCGCAACATGGCCTCGCGCCCGGACGGGTCGAGGCCGCTGGTCGGCTCGTCGAGGAACAAGACCGGCGGGTCGTGGACGAGCGCCTGCGCCAGCTTTAGCCGCTGCTTCATGCCGGTAGAGTATTCTTCGAGCCGTCGGTAGCGGGCGTCTTCCATTTCCAGATAGGTCAGCACTTCGTGGGCACGGCGCTGGGCCTCGCGCCGCGGCATGCCGTACAATTCGCCGGCCAGCGCGACGTACTCGGCACCTTGCATGCCGGGAATGAGGGCGTCGGCCTCGGGCATGTAGCCAATGGCCTGGCGAAGTTTGGGGCCGCCGCTCGTCACGTCCAGGCCGAGGACGCGGCCGCCGCCGGACGACGGCGCGAGCAGGCCGAGCATGATTTTCAGGAGACTGGATTTGCCCGCGCCGTTGGGACCGAGCAGCCCGATGCGCCCGTGGCCGAGGCAAAGGGTGACGTTGTTGAGCGCCTGGAAGGAGCCGTACCAGCGTGAGAGATTCTTGAGATCGAGCAGCGGTTCCAAGCGGCTTACTCCTCCAGACGAGCAGACAGGCGGGAGTATAGTAGCAGAGCGGGCAAGGGGAGGTGAATCATTGCA
>JBBRLG010000249.1:0-10428 GCA_038231495.1 Gemmatales bacterium
AGGGAAGCGTCGCCGCCGCCGAGACCGTCAACGGGAACGCCGCCATCGACAGGGCGGTTCAGGTGCCTACAGCTGCAAGCCGGTGCGAAGACGCAAATCGCCCAGTTATGGCTACGCACATGACAAGTGACCCACTAGCACCCCCAGTGGACATTTCAGCTCTCGATCCGAACGCGGAGCAACTTGACTGAGTTCACGAAGACTAGGACATCCGGACCAAGGTGGAGGATCGCGGCTTGGATAGGGCCGATCCACCCGAGCAGGGCCGCCGTAATCCCGAGTACATGCACCACGCCGACGCCGACGAAGATGTTTTCCTGGATGGTCCGATAGGCTCGCCGGGCCAGGGAACGCGCCAGCACGATCTTCGACAGGTCATCCGTCATCAGGGCAATGTCCGCCGCCTCAATGGCCGCTTGCGTGCCGCGAGCACCCATCGCAATGCCCACCTGGGCTTGAGCCAGGGCTGGGGCGTCGTTGACGCCGTCGCCGACCATTGCCACGCGGTGCCCCTTCTTTTGCAGCTCCCCGATGGTGTTGACCTTGTCTTCAGGCAACACCTCCGCCCGGACCTCGTCGATTCCCAGTTCCGCGGCGACCCGGCGCGCGACCCGCTCGTTGTCGCCGGTCAGCATCACTACCCGCTTGACGCCAGTTGCCTTCAAACGGGCAACCGCCTCCTTCGCGCCCGGCCGGACCTGGTCCGCCAGGTCCAGCATGCCAACCGCCCGCCCGTCCACTGCGACGTAGACAATCGTCCCCTCCCCGTCGCCGCTGGCTGGCGGGTTCGGGATGCCGTTCTCCGCCAGAAGTGCCGCGTTACCTACCAGTACGGCCTTCCCGCCTACGGTTGCTTTCACCCCCCGGCCGCGGAGCATGTCAAATGCTTCGGGCTCCGGTACGTCCAGGCCGCGCTGCTGCGCGGCGTTCACAACAGCCTTGGCGAGCGGGTGGCCGGAGCGGCGGTCGGCAGCGGCGGCGAGCGCGAGGTGGGCGTTCTCCGTCATGGCTGGGTCTAACACGCGGATTGCGGCCACCTCCGGCTCGCCCACGGTAAGCGTGCCGGTCTTATCGAAAACGACCACGTCCGCCTTTGCGAGCAACTCCAGGTAGAGGCCGCCCTTGACGAGGATGCCGTTCTGGGCCGCCCGTGCGATGGCGGCGATCATTACGAGGGGAGTGGCCAGCCCCAACTCCGCGGGCGAGGTGAAGATCAACAGGGTGATGATCAGTCGCAGGTCGTGCGTATAGAGATAGGTGCCCAGCAGGAAGATGAAGACGACCGGGATGAGCCAGCCCGCGATCTTATCGGCGAGTTTCTGTACCGGGGCCTGTTGCTCCTCGGCCTGCTCGACCAAGGCGATGATGCGGGCGAACATAGTGTCCCGACCGACCTTATCGGTACGGATGTCCAATGCTCCCGATTCAACAAGCGTCCCCGCCAGCACGGGGGCGTTGAGCCCCTTCTCCACAGGCAGGCTCTCGCCGGAGATCGCCGCCTCGTTGACGGGCGCCTGACCGCCCACGACGGTCCCATCCACCGGAATCTTTTCGCCGCCGCGGACCAGCACCACGTCGCCAACCTTCAACTCCCCGACGGGGACTGTACGGTCACCATCCTCGCTGCGCACGAGTGCGACCTGGGGGACGGAGCCGATCAATTCCTTGATTGAGGCGCGGGCACGGTCGGTGTTGAGTTCGGCGATGAACTCGGCGATGAGGATGATATTCAGGAGGACCGCCCCCGCCACGTACTCACCGCCGACCATCGCGATGACGGTGGCCACCGTCACGAAGACCTCCGTGCCGATCTTCCGCTCGCGGACTAAGTCCAGCACGCCCGTCTTGACTAGGGGGTAGAGGCCGACCGCGACTCCGACCAGGAGGACGACCAGCGGCAGAACGCCCTGCCAGTAAAGCAACGAGATCAGGCCGAGTATTAGGATGCGGCCGATCTCAACCCAGCGATCCCGCGTGAGCAATGCCCAAAGGGACGTCTTGGCCGGTGAATGTTTAGGTGTCTCTGGCATAACGATCCGGCCTTATTATCCGTGAGTTACAAAAGTCCAATGCGCTGAAACGACCAGGTGATCGGATCACGATAACCATATGAGAGCTCGAATCCGCTAGTTCGACACGGGCGACCGCCCAACCGGGCCGTAACTCGGCAGCGGTCACCCGTGCGCAGCCATTTCCTTTGGCTTCCGTCATCGAATGGAAAGCTCATTCCTTGAACTCGCCCTGCGACGGCTTGCCGTCGATCTCACCGAGGACCGTACCCTCGAAGTCCGCGACGTTCCCAAGGCCGGGGTCGGTGCCGACGAACTTGGATGCCTTCCCGCTAGCCTCGTCCTTGGGCAGCATCTTGATCGTCATGGGCGGGACGATCTTCCCCTCTTTGGTCTTGGTCTGCTTGGTCGTCAGGGTGAATTCCTTGGCGGCGACGGCCATTGCCTTAGCATCCTTCTCATCACCGCTTAGGACGAGGACCGTGCATTCCTTCTTGTCGTGATCGACCGTGAATTCGGCGTGATACTTACCCAGGTCGAACACGACCCCGCCGTTCGGCCCCTTCCCGTGGGGCGCGTGGTCTTCTTTTTTGCCGCTGTCCTTCGTGGCCCCCTTGTCTTTCGCGGTCGGGGTGGTGCCGCTTGGTTGGGAGCAACCAGTTACCGCCAGGGCCGCGACCAGCAGCCCAAGACCCAGCATCTTCGCGTGCTTCATTTCGTTCGTCCTTTCGCATGGGAGAAACCAAGTTTAGCATCCTGCACGCTTACGCTGCCGTGCGCAACAGTTCTTCCTCGGAACTTTCGCTTTGGACCAAACGTTCGGCGTCCTTGCCTGAGAACTTCCAGAACAGTCCGGGGTGGAGCAGGAACTCGCAGAATGTCGAGGTCACCAGTCCGCCCAGGATGACTGTCGCTACCGGGTAGAGAATCTCCAGCCCCGGCTTCTTGCCGCTTACGACCAGCGGGATCAGCCCGATACCTGCCGTCAGGGCCGTCATCAGTACGGGTGCGAGCCGCTCCAGGCTGCCACGCAGCACCATCTCCGACGTAAAACTCTCGCCTTCTTCCTTCATCAGGTGGAAATAGTGCGTTACAAGCAGGATGCCGTTGCGCACCGCGATTCCGCCAAGTGAGACGAACCCGACGAGGCTCGCGACCGTCAGCGTCTGGTGTGTCAACACCAGGGCCATTACCCCGCCAATGAACGCCGTTGGGATGGCGTTTAGAATCTGGAACGAAATGCGGGCCGAGGGGTACAGCATCATCAGGACGACGAAGATGCCGGCCAGCGACACCCCGGCCAGGATGGTGATGCGTAGCGTAGCCGAACGCTGCGCCTCGAACTGCCCGCCGAACTCGATGAAATAGCCCTCGGGCAATTTGACCCGCTCCTTGACCTTTCGCTCAATGTCTGCGACGGCCCCTTCCAGGTCGCGGCCTGTGACGTTGCAGCGGACCACCTGCTTGCGCCGGACGTTCTCGCGGTTGACGAGATTCGGGCCGCTGGCCGCGCTTGGAAAATCGGCGACTTCCCTGAGCCGGATTTGGCCGCGTCCATTGGGGAGGTCTAGTCTCAGTTCTCCGAGCCGGTAGGCGTCCGAGCGGTGCGGCTCGCGGAGCTTCACCACAAGATCGAACCGCCGCTGTCCTTCCAGAACCTGCGATACGGCTTCGCCCTTCAAAGCGGTTTGTACGAAATCGGCGACGTACTCGCGGCTGATGCCGTAGTAAGCAAGGTCATCGGGTCGCAGGACGACGTGCAACTCGTCCACCCGCTCCTGCGGGTCGATGATGGGCGGCGTGACGCCCTCCACCTCGGCAAGCGCAATCCGAACCTCGTCGGCCAGTTGACGGATTTTGTCGAGATCGTCGCCAAATATCTTGATCGCTACTTGGGCGTTGACTCCCGACAGCATGTGGCTGATAAGGTGCGAAAGTGGCTGCTCGGCCTCGATCTCCACGCCCGGCACTTCGGCCCGCAACTCGGCCAGCACTTTTTTCAGGAACTCATCGCGATGGGTGCCGGCGTCCGGGTTCATGGTCAGGATATACTCACCGACATTGACCGGCTGGGCGTGCTCGTCCAGTTCGGCCCGGCCTGTGCGGCGGGCAAAGTGTAGGATCGCGCCGTCAGGGTTGTCCGCCGACTTCTGCATCGTCTTGAGCTTGGCATCGATAAAGGCCGACACTTCGTTTGATGCTTTCAGCGATGAGCCACCCGGCAGGGCGACGTTGATCTGCACGCTGCCCTCATCGAACTTAGGAAGGAAGTCGGCTCCCAGCCGCGTCAGTTGCCAGGCGCTCACGCCGACCAGAACCCAGGTGATGAGCAGGAGAATCCCCGCCCGGCGCATACTGAACCGGATCAGGAAGCCCGCGGCCAACTTCAGCACTCGCAGCAGTATCCCGTCCTTGTGGCCGTGTGCGGCCCTGGACTGCGGCAGTAGGTAGTAGGACAGCACCGGGGTCACGGTCAATGACACCAGGAGCGAGGCCAGGATCGACACGATGTACGCGACCCCGAGCGGGATAAACAGCCGCCCCTCGACGCCCGACAGGGCGAATAGCGGCATGAACGCGAGGATGACGACCGCCGTGCCGAACACGATGGCCGAACGAATCTCGCGGCTGGCTTGATACACGACCAGCAGCGCAGGTTTTGGCGCGGGCAAGGCGTTGTTTTCAGAGAGCCTTCGGAAAATGTTCTCCACGTCCACGATGGCGTCATCGACCAGTTCACCCATCGCCACCGCGATCCCGCCCAGGGTCATCACGTTGATTGAGAGTTCCGTGCCCGTGATGGCCCCGATCAGCCGGAAGACCAGCGTGGTAATGACCAGCGACAGCGGGATGGCCGTCAGCGTGATGAATGTCGTGCGGATGTTGAGTAAGAACAGGAACAGGACGATGACGACCAGCACGGCCCCGATGACAAGGGCTTCCTCCACATAGTAAATGCCCCGGTCGATGAAGCTCTTGAGCTGGAACAGGTCGGTGTTGATAACTATGTCGGCGGGCAGTGTAGACTCGGCTTCGCGGAGTGCCGCTTTCACCTCGTCAGTGAGCTTGCGGGTGTCGGCGTGCGGCTGCTTGACGATGGTGATGACGACGCCGGGGTTGCCGTCGATACTCCCATCTCCCCGTTTCGGAGCCGGGCCTTCCTCGATACGGGCGACCTGCCCGAGCAGCACGGCGCGGTCAGCGTTCATCTTGAGCGGAACCTTCATAAGGTCATCCACGACCTTCTGCGGCAGCGGGCCAAGCCTGCCGATGATCCGCACCGGGCGTTCGCCCTGGCCCTCCTCCAGGAAGCCGCCGCTGGTGTTCAGGTTGTTGGCCTTGATCGCCGCCTCGATCTCTTGCAGCGAGACGTTGTATTCTTGCAGCTTGTCGGGATCGACCAGCACCTGGTACTGCTTCTTGTCGCCGCCCATGACGATCACCTCGGCGATGCCGGGCAGCTTCAGCAATCGGGGCCTGACGACCCAGTCGGTGATGGTCCGCAGGTCCATTCGCTCCTCCAGCGGGGTGCGAAACGTGACCGAATGCGAGCGGCCGTTCCAGACGAATGTTGCCGTCCGCCCCACCTGGCTGGCTTCCCAGGCCGGGTTCTGAACCTCGACTCGCTCCCACTGGTCGGGCCGGTTCCTCGCGCGGGGACGCCACACGGAAACGGCGGGCTTGCCCCCGGCTTCCACCCGCTCGGCCATCAGGCCGGTGTTGCCGATCACTGCGAGGTCGCCGCCCTGCGGCCCCTTGCGGCGATGTACGCCGACGTGCATGATCTGCCCCATGATGGAAGCAGGCGGGGTCATCTGCGGGCGGACGCCGGCAGGCATCGGCACGGTGGCGATCCGTTCCATGACGACCTGGCGGGCGTAGCGGATTTCGGTGCGCCAGTCGAATTCGACGTAAATGACGTTCATCCCCTGGCTCGACTGGCTGCGCACCGCCTCCACCCCGGACGCCCCGAGGAGGGCCGTCTCGATGGGGTAGGTGATGAGCGTCTCGACCTCTTCCGAGGAAAGGCCCGGGCATTCGGTGAGGATTACCACCCGTGGCCGGTCGAGGTCAGGGAACACGTCGATGGGGATAGTGGTCGTCAGGTAGCCGCCGTACACGAGCACGACAAGGCAAGCGGCGAGGACCAGTGTCCGGTGGCGAAGGGCAAGTCGGATGATGGCGTTAAGCATGGTAATCCCCTGTTACTTGCCTTCGTCTTCGTTCTTGTGGAGGCTGCCGTCCGCATGAATGTGGAAGCCTTTCGGCACCCCGCTCGCCCCGGCCTTCACCATACGGCTCAATTGCGCGGCGGCGCTTTGCACCACGAACGCCCCAGCTATAAGCGAGCCGTCGTTGGCGACGACGACATGCTGTCGGTCTTGCAGCAAGACGTGGACGGGCTTTCGCTCGAAGGTATTGACGTTCTGCGTGAACACAAATGCCTCCGGCCCCTCGCGCGAAACCGCGTCGGCGGGGAGAACGAAAACATTGTCGAGCTTCTCGACGCGCACCAGGAGCCGGACTTTCTGGCCTGGCCGGAACCGCCACAAGGTCTGCGTCCTGCCGCCGTCTTCGACCACGCGCGACTCATTTTCCAGTGGCATCCGGAAGGCGAACGTGCGGTTCACCGGGTCGATGGTGTTCGCCATGTGCCGGATAGGGAAGGTTTGCTTCACTTCCGCCCAGCCTGCCGCCGGGTCTTCCTGGAAATCCACCTCGACTGGCCATTTCTCCCGAACGCTTTTTTCCAGGAGGGGCGTCTCGTCCCGGAAGGCCCGGCCCTCAATGGCAAGTCTCTGGTGATTAGCGATAAGGCAGAGCGTCTGCCCCGCCTGCACCTGCTGCCCAAGATCGACCTTGAGTTCTTGCACCTCGAATGTCGGCGGCGTACCGGATGGGCCACCCGAAACCGGCATCGAAAGCGAAGATGGCGTTGACCTGGCGTCGGCGTTCGCCGGTGGAACGACAATCGCCATTTCGTTGACGAATTTGCCGCCGGTGACACCGTCGATCATGTCGGGACCGAACCCACGATTGAGCAACTCCTGACGGTAGGCTTTGACCGCAACTTCCAGTCGCGTGATCTGGTTATCCACCTCGATAATCCGGGCCTCGGGGATGGCACCGGCGGATGCAGCCAGCCGCTTCCGCTGGGCCTGGGCCAGCGTGATGTCCTGGGTTGCCTTGAATAAGTCCGTCTGAGTCAGGTACAGGGACTCGCTCAGGAGTTTCAGGGTGAACAGCACGTCTCCAGGCCGGACGGTATCACCGGGGAAGCGATATACCCTGGCGACCACGCCCGTAGCTGGGGCCACGACTCCCCGATCACTCTGGCCGGGTCGGTCCACGACCATCCCCGGCACCTGGATGGTCTTCCAGTAGGTCTGCGCCTTCAGCGGCTTTGCAGTAAGCCCCAGGTTTCGCTGGGCTTGCTCGCTGACGATGACCTTTTCCGAAGGCGTTGCGGCTTCATTCGACGACGCGACTGGCTCTGCCGGCTTGCCGTGCTGGAACCACGGCAACCACGTTTCGCGGGTGAAGAAACCCGCCGTCGCCAATCCGGCAACGAGTGCGACGCCCAGAAGCGGTTGTAAGTATCGAAGGACTTTCTTCATGGTTGTTTCCCTTCTGCCGGCAGGGCGGCGGGGCCAAGCGGCCACTGGTCTTCAAGCATCAGCCCGGCGATCTCACTGGCAGCCCGCCACGTCTCGCCAAGCGAGCGGACCTGTTCCAGTTCCGCTTCGGCGACGGTTCGCTGTGCAGCAAGCACGCGGAGATACTCGAACTGCCCGCCCTGGTAGGCTTTTAGCGACAGTTTGTAGGTTTCCTGGGCCTTGGGGAGAATGGCGGTCCTGTACCGCTCGGCCCGTTTCCGCGCGGCGGCATAGGTGCCGAACGCGGTGGCGAGCCGGTTGACAAGGTCGTTCTGCAC
Organism: Gemmatales bacterium; assembly: GCA_038231495.1. Lineage (GTDB taxonomy): Bacteria > Planctomycetota > Planctomycetia > Gemmatales > Gemmataceae > JBBRLG01. The sequence goes on from JBBRLG010000249.1 coordinate 7,945, forward strand.
CCGCCCGACCTGGTTGACCGCCTCGCCGACCTGGGCCTTGGCCGCGAGGATGTTGCCCTGATTCTTGTTCCACAACGGGATAGGCACGCTGACGCCGATGTCCCAGTCGTTGGAGCGGTTCTGATTCTGGCGGGTGTATCCGGCCCCGACCGTGACGTTCGGGATTGGCTCGACAGTGGCCCGCCGCAGGACAAGTTGGGCGCGTTCGACCCCGACCTGGGCCGACCGAAGTTCAGGATGGATGCCGAGGACGTACACACGGACCTGATCGAGGTCGTAATCGGGCAACAAAATGCCGAGGTCTCCGACAAGTCGGACGATGGGCATGTCCTGGACGCCGACGCTCGCGGCCAGTTTCCGGTACGCCGCCGGCAACGCCCGTTGGGTCGCTTCCAGTTCCGCCCGGTAGCGTTCCAGGTCAACTTCGAACTGCACCACATCAAGCCGGGCGGCCTCCTTCGCCTTCAGCAGCTTCTCGGCATTCCCGACCGACTGCTCGGCCAGCTTCACTAGGCCAGTGAGAATCTCGGCCCTCCGTTCGAGTGTCATCGCCTCGAAGAACGCCTGTCGCACTTCGGTAAAGACCTGATAACGCTCGGCCACGAGGTTCAAGGTCGCCTGATCGACTTCCCTGAGTGCGGCGGCTTTGCTCAGGCCGAGTTTGTTCGCGGTGACGATCTCCTGCGCGGTGTAGGCCGTCCAGATGCCGCCCGGCCCAGTGCGGTCGCCCAACTCGTTGCCGGTGACGTTGAAGGTCGGGTTCGGATACAGCCCGGCCTGGACCGCCCGGCCTCGGGCCGTGTCGATGGCCCAGCTTACTTGGGCCAGGCGCGGGTTGCGTTCGAGTGTCAGACCGATCAGGTCCGGCAGCCCCACGGCCTGGGCGTTTTCGGTGCCGGGTGCTGGCTCCTTGTTGAGCTTCTTCGGAGGCGGCAACTCCTCGTCGTCCTTCTTGTCGGCGGCGAAGTACCCGGCCTGCACCACAGCGGGCTTGGGGGTGTTGACGATGCCGGCGCGTGTCGCCGGGGTGAAAGATTCTCTTGGAATCGAGCATCCAGCCAGGGCAAAGCTGGTCAGCGCGAAGAAAATGGAAGCCGGGTACGCACGCATAGTCACCACCTCCGCGTCATGCAGAGCGCTAAATTGTCGAGGTCCGTGGGTCATTCAGCCGAGCGTGCTGCCCGGTCGAGACGAAGGAGTTGTTCGGGATTGCGGAGGCGACCGCTTACCGCAGCGGTGTGCGCCAACGACGGAAACGCCGCGCGAAAAGAGACGGGACGGATACGCAAGGCGCGCGTCGGACCGTGAGCGCGGCGAGAGGCGCTTAGATGAGCAGCGCGAGGTGCCGGATGTAGAGAGGGCAGAGAACCCGTGTTAGAGGCGGCGGGTAGCCGCAAACCACCGGTTGAGTCGGCGGACCATCCCAGGCGGCAAGCAGGATCGAGTCGGCGGCGATCCACCACGTCGGAGAGGCGACCTCTTCATCGACCTGAGAACGCTCTACGACCGCAGCATCAACGGCGGAAATGAAGACGGCGTCCGAGTCGTGCTCGTGTTCGGACAACGGCTCGGGGTTTGGCGTCGGCTGCGTTGTTCCCGGCTCAGGAGCGTCATCCCCATCGTCGTGATGATGATGGTGACCGCCTGGGCCGTGGTGATGATGACCGGATTCGTGACCGGGACGAGCCGAAGCGGAATTCGTGTGAAAATGCGGACGTAGATCGTGTCCGGCGGGCTGGTTTCCCCCGTGCGCGTGGCCGAGCGCGGCAACTGACTGGGTCAGCAGCACGCATGGCAACAGGAGTAAGGACACGAAACGACGGTACATGCAATCCTCTTCGGCACGAAACCCCTTACCAGTTTAACCATTCCGGCCGGAAAAGCCAGATCGACTGTTCGCAACGCTCCATCCTGCCCAGGTTCTGGACGGCAGTATTGCTGACTCACGCAGCCTACCGCGACCTGGAATCATGTTGGGCCGGGGCCGTCATTCTTCTGCTGCCGCTCGCGCAGTATGCGTGCCTGGAGAGACAAGGCAGATAATTCCGGCGCTCGTGCTGCTTCAGCCTGCTGAATGTCAACTTGTGGATCGGCGGCTTCGGAACCGGCCTCCTGCCGGCGGCGGATGCGTGCGGTGAGGGGTTCCTCGGCGGTGGAGTGCTTCTGCCGTCGGCGCTGCGGCGGCGGGGGTGGTAGTTTCTGTTGATTTTTCATCCGGTGAGCGTTTACGTGACATGCGGTCCTCCAGTGGTCACGGGGGCCAATCATTAACTACTATTAAGAAAGATATTAACACATTTCCATGTAGCCTCGCAATAGGTTGAGTGCGGGTTTGCGAGTGTCGATCACTACTGTCCCGTTGAGCAATTGAGTAATCGGTAGAAACCAAGGACCGGAAACAGGTTATGGCGGTTTCTCAGCTGTAGCGATTTCAACTTGGTCGGCTGCATTCTGGTAGTCTTTTCCACAGAAAACCGTGGAAAG
>JBBRLG010000250.1:0-10419 GCA_038231495.1 Gemmatales bacterium
CCATGAATACGCGCTTCAGCACCTACGCCAGTTACTGGATCAAGCAGTCGATCAAACGTGCCCTGGTGAACACGGCCAAAACCATTCGCATCCCCGCCTACATGGTGGAACTGCTGTCCAAGTGGCGGCGGGCGAGTGCCAAGCTGCAAGAAGAATTGGGCCGGTCGCCGACCCAGGAAGAAATCGCCAAGAGCCTGGACCTGCCGAAGAAGAAGCTCAGCATCATCAAGAAGGCGATCCGCGTTTACAACGCCGCCCCCCAGACCGACCAGGCCGACTCGGGTTGGTCGCTCGACGAGATGTTGATGGACGGCCACACCAAGACGCCGGACACCGCAATGGTCGAGGCGGACGATCTGCACCACGTCATCGACCTGCTGGAAAAGATGGACAAGCGCGAGGCCACGGTGCTGCGCCTGCGCTTCGGCCTGGACGACGAGGAGCCGCGCACGCTCAAGGAGATCGGCGAACGGCTCGGCCTGACGCGCGAGCGCGTCCGTCAGATTGAGAGCGAAGCCCTTGGCAAGCTCAGCGAGAGCATGCACGCGGACTAAGCGATTGCCGCTTGCGGCGTTGCGGTTTCCCCGCAAAGCCGCAAGCGGCAAACATTTCCTAACCCCTTTCATTCAACCTCCGCCGGGCCGGGTGGCGATAACGAAGGTACCTACCGATGGGGTGCCTTTATGGTCGCGCGTGCTTTCCTGCTCTGTTCGCTAATGTTGCTAGGATCGACCCTCTGTTCAGGGGCCGAACCGACTTTGCCGGTTGCGCCGGCCGTCCAGCGCTGGCAGCTGGGGCAAGAGGCGTTGCGCAACGGCCAGCCCGACGAGGCCATTGCGCTCTACCAGCAAAGCCTGCAACTCGACGCCAATTTGAACCGGAATTATTTAAGTTTGGCGGCGGCCTACTGTGCCCAGGGCGACGACGGCCGGGCGGTCGAAAACCTTGTTCGCTACGTCGGTAAGCAACCCGATCACGTCGCGGCCCGTGCGCACCTCGCGGAGATGCTGTTGCGCCTGCACCGGCCGGACGCCGCCCGGCAGCAGTTCGAGCGCTGCATTACGGACTTCCAGGAACGCCCCGAAATCGCGGGCGACAAGCTCATTCACTGTCATTCGCGGCTGATGGAACTGGCCGCGGACGCCGAGGACGATTACGGCGAGCATTTGCACCGGGGGATCGGCTTGTATTTACTCGCCTGCCAGCGCGCGACGCTGCCCGACCCGGAGGGCGACCTGGCAGTCCAGGGCTTGTTGTTCCGGTCGGCCGGCGAACTGAGCGCGGCGCGCGGCGAACGGCCCGACGAGGCCCGGCCGTGCTGGTATTTGCACAAGGTCTGGTCGCAGCTGGGGCAACAACAACCGGCCCGACGCTGGCTGCGTACTGCCGACGACGCCGCAACCTTCACCGAACTGACGCCAGCCGAGCGGCAGGAACTGCGGACCGCCCGCCGCCCCGCCGTCCTCGCGCAGACACGGAAATAGCGCCAACAGTTGCCGGCCCGCGGCGTTTTCCTTTTGGGAGGGGTGCGCCCGTCCCGTTGACACGTCCCCCGCTAGACTGCTAGCTTCTACTGAAAGTCCAGCGCTCCCTTGAGGTTTTCACCATGCTCCACCGGCTCCCTTCTTCGGTCCGTACCCGTTTCGTCGCCGCGGCCCTTTTCCTGACCGTCACCGCCTTCGTTGCCGCGCGGCAACCGGGGGGCGCAGACCCCCTGTTTTCGGTAAGCATGGACGATTTGGACCGCGATGCGGCACGGGCGCGGAAAAAGGGCACCGAACTCTTTTTGGGCACGACGACGCTCGACCCCAAGGACGAGACGCAAAAAAGTGCCATCGACGTGGCGGCCCGCTACACGCTGTATCGTTTCTACGACCTGCGGGCCAAGGAACCGAGCCAGGTCGATAAAGTCTTTCAGGAATTCGAGGACCAGCAGCTGAAACCGATCTTCGCGAACAAGGACAAAAACACCGGCGTCCCGCAGCTGTATACGAGCAAAATGATCGAGCACGCCAAGTTGGTGCTGCAAACGCCCCGGCCGATCGCGCGCGTCAACACGGCCCGCGTCCTGGCCCGGCTTACCAAGCTCGGCCAACCCGAACTGGCCGACGCGCTGCTCCAAATGCTCGACCAGGAGTTGCAATACGATGTCAAGCCCGGCGACCAGCGCCGCAACGACGGCGTGAAGCTCTACCTGTTGCGCGGCCTGGGCGAAATGCTGACCATGCAAGAACAAACGCCGCCGGTGTTGAGCAAGCCGCAGGAAGAGAAGATTATCGTCGCCCTCGTGCAGTTCGTCGAACGTAAAGCGCCGCTCGAAAAGAGCGCCACGCCCGACGAGATCGACGGTTACCGCATCCTGCGCCGCGAGGCCGTCCGCGCCCTGGCGAACGGGCGGCTGGCGTCGCTGCCCGGCAACGCCAAGGTGCGTCCTGGCCTTGTTTTGCTGCACGTCATGGCCCACGACGGCTTGACGCCGGAACCGCGGATGGACGAACGTTTGGAGGCGGCCATCGGCGTGGCCCGGTTGAACCCGGAACTCGACAAGACCTACCTTCAGGAATACGCGGCCCACCAGCTGGGGTTCTTCGTGCAGGGACTTGCCGCCTACACGGCCACGAAAGCCAAGGAAGAGCAGAAGCCGGTCAAGGTCTATGCCGCCAGGTTGGTCGACGCGATGGAGGGGATGAAGACGGGCAATAAGAATGAGGCGGTCACGAAGATCGTGGACCAGTCGATGAATGTCCTGAAGCCGGTGGAAACGTCGGGCGCGATCAATCCCGCGGCCGTGACCGCGTTCGACCAGTGGTTGATTGGCAACCCCTCAAAAAAAACCAGCTTGTACGAAGGCGTCAAGGACGCGACCGTCCTGCCCGCCAACCGCCCCGAGGCCGAAGCACCGGACAAAAAAGATGACGGGGACAAATGAGGTGGGTGGCGGGTGGTGGGTGGCGGGTGGCGGGTGAATACAAATGCCTTGCCTTTGCACCCATCACCCATCACCCACCACCCATCACCCACCACCCATCACCCACCACCCATCACCCACCACCCATCACCCATCACCCACCACCCATCACCCGCCACCTTCTCAAGCGTGCCCCAGGTCGCCGAGGATGGCGGCGGCGCGGTTACTGTCCGCCACGGTGTCGAACGCGACGTAACCGACGAACTTGTCCCCAAGCACCGACATCGTTAACCCCTGCAAACTCAAACCCGCCAGCGCCCACTGCTGCGTCAAGCGGTGGCCCAAGCCGGCCTGGTTGTCGCCCTCCACGCGCAGCACGACGGGGTCGTTCGTCTCGTGCAGTCCGCCCGATTTCGCGGCACGGACCTGCAGCGGACCCGTGATCGGGGCCACCAACAGAAAGCCGGTGCCCGGTTTGTCCATCTGCCGGCGCGTGTAGATGAATTCCAGGTTGGCGCCGGACTGGGCCAGCAAGTGCAGTTTTGCCGCCACCCCGCCTGCCGTATCGACGATTTCACCGGCCCAGACGTGAATGCGATCGAGTTTGAAGCCCATGACTGCCACCCTCCCCTAATTGAGATGCTCAACCCCGCGATTATAGCCCAGCGCGGGCGGTATGCGAAACGCGATCTGCGGAAAAACCGATTGGCGGGCCCGGCCGGGAACTTCGCGCCAACAGATCCCTGGCGGAACCGTCTTATCTTGCAACGCGCCGTCCCCTGGAAACAGCCGCTTCCGAAACGTCGCCCGGGTGTGGCAAATCTTTCGGGAGGTCTGCTGTAGGACGGGCTTCCAGCCCGTCCGGAGCAGACCGACGGGCTGGAAGCCCGTCCTACGGAGGAAAGCCCTCCCGAAAGTTTTGCCACACCCCGTCGCCCGGGTTGCCAAGAATCCGTTTGCGGTTCGGGATCGATGTTGTCACAATAAGGGTTAATCGTCATTCCCGCAACAAACACCGGCCGACGACGGCACACCATTTCGCGGAGGTCCTGGCATGAAGCGCTGGTTGCTCGCAATAGCCGTGCTGCTAAGCATACCCGTTTGGTACGCCTCGGCGGACTACATCGTCATTGTCGCCAACTTGGGCCAACAGCGTGAAATCCGCGTGGCGCAGGGCGGTGGCGGCATACTGGGTGGCGGTCCGGGCGGCGGCCTCGGCCCCGTCGGCTTCAAGCCCGGTGGCGGTCCCGGCGGTCCCGGTGGACCGGGCGGACCGGCGGGCGCTGGCGGCGGGGCCGGCGGCCCTGAAGGCGCGGGCGGCGGCGGGCCGAATGGACCCGGCGGCGGCAGGCCCGGCTTGCCCCCCGCGAACCCGCCGCCGAAACCGGAAGAGATTTTTATCGACCCGGACGCCGTTCCGCTTTACGTCACGGCGATCGTTGAAATCTCCAGCCTGACAAAAGAGCAGCTTGACGGTTTCGCACGACTCGGACTGGTCCAGGTCAACCACAAGTGGGGGGCGTCCTACGTCCAAGCGTTTGCCCCGCCATCGGACGCCCTCCAGTACCGGGCGGCAATTATTCGCCGCAACAACGGCAAACCCTTGCCCCCGGTCATCACACGCTACAACGATAAACACAAAGAGGTCTTCGACGCCGCCGCCAAGCCGAGTACGTCGGTGATCCTTGAATTTGCGCACTGGACCCTCCAGCACGGCCTGCTGAATCAGTTCACCGAGTTGATGGACAACCTTGCGAAGGACGACAAGACGAACAATGTCGTCACGGCTTTCCTGGCCGTGAAGGCGAACCTCGCCGCTCCGGTCAAGGACAACGACATTTCCTCTGCGCAGCTGAGCCTCAATGACAAGTTCAAGCTCAAACGCGCCAGTCGGCCCAACGACCATTACGTCCTGTACCACCAGGCGCCGACCGACGACGCCCCAGACGTTCAAGCACGCCTCAATCACCTGGAAAACAACTTCCGCAGTTATTACTACTGGTTTGCCCTCAACGGCATTACGCTGCCTCTTCCCACGGAACGACTGACCGCGGTGCTGACGCGCAAAGACGACGATTTTAAGACCCTGCACGCCGTGTTGCCGTCCGGCCCCGTCGTCTCGGACGGCTTCTTTGCCCGCCGGGAAAACCTGGCGGTGTTTTCGAGCCACCGCCTCGACAACGGCTACCACGCCCTCGAACAGCTGTCGAACACCCAATGGGAGCTCGGCTACAACCGCAACGAAATCTTCAAGCTGCCGTTCGGCAGCCGGGGCGTGCCGCCGCGGACGACGGCAACCGATTGGTACTCGCCGATGATGATGGCGCTGCTGCTCAAACTGATGGAAAGCGACTCGGAGCGAGCCGGCATCAGTCACGACGGCACCCGGCAACTGGTTTACGCCTCGGGCTTGCTGCCCAAAAACGTCACGGCCCCGGAATGGGTGCAGTACGGCATGGGCAGCTTCTTCGAGACGCCGCTCGGTTCGCCCTGGGTCTCGACCGGGGACGCCAGTTTTGAAAACCTGCCGAATTTTAAGGACTATCGCCGGCTCAAGCGCTTCGAGAAGACGCCCGGCGACACGCTGCGGAAGGTCGTGACCGACGCGTACTTCCGCGAATCCGCGCACACGAAGGACCCGGCCATCGAACGCAAGGCCCGCGCCGCCACCTGGGCGTTGACGTACTTCCTCATGCAAACCAAGCCCGACGGCATGATGCGCTACTACAAGGAACTGGCCAAACAGCCCCGCGACGTGGAGCTGGACGAGGAGACGCTGACGGGCTGCTTCGCCCGCGCGTTCGACCTGGTGGACAGCAGCCGTAACGTCGATCCCAAAAAGGTGGACGCCTTCGGCGTGCAGTGGTTCGACTTCATGAACCTCGTGCATCTCGACTGTGACGAGGAACTGCAAGTGATCCGCACGTTCATTAACAGCGTGACGAAGGATCCGCCGAAGACCGGCGGCGCACCGCCCGGCGGTCGCGGCGGTCCGGGCGGCGGCAATCCGTAATAAGCGGTGGCGGAAAGAAGTCTAAGGCGAGCGGCGGACTCTAACGGTTCTTGGCGAGCCGGGAGCGTAAGCGACCGGCTCGCCAAGAACCGTTGGCGCACTCAATTCTCAACAATCACGCGAAAAACCGGGATACACCCTGGTTTTTTCGCGCGCGCGGCTTTAGGATTCTCACATCCTGTGTTTCCGCAGTCCGTTTCTCGACACGCACCTCCGGAGCGAGCCATGCAGGACGTTCTCACCCTGATCCTCGGCGGCGGTCGCGGCACACGCCTTTACCCCTTAACCCAACAGCGCAGCGAACCCGCCGTGCCGCTCGCGGGCAAATATCGGCTCATCGACGTACCCATCAGCAACAGCCTCAACAGCGGCCTCAACCGCATCTACGTTTTGACGCAATTCCTCAGCGTCAGCCTGCACCAGCACATCGCCCAGGCTTACAAGGGCGGCCCGTTCAGTTCTGGTTTTGTCGAAGTGCTGGCGGCGCAGCAGACCAACGAAAACGCCGACTGGTACAAGGGCACCGCCGACGCCCTGCGCCAAAATATCCGCTACGTCCGCGAAGAATCTTGCACGGACATCCTCGTCCTGTCCGGCGACCAGCTGTACCGCATGGATTTCGCCGACCTCATCCACCGGCACCGCGACACGAACGCCGACGTGACGGTCGCCGTGTTGCCGGTGGACCAGGACCACGCCCGCCAGCTCGGCGTCGTCCTCCTCGACGAGAACGACCGCGTGCAGCGTTTCCAGGAGAAACCGCAAAGCGACCCGGATTTGCACCTGCTCCAGACGCCGCACGACACGATGGAACGCCGCGGCTTTGCGTGTCCCGGCAAGCCGTATTTGGCGAACATGGGCATCTACCTGTTTACGCGCAAGGCGTTCTTCGACCTGCTCAACGGCACGCAGTCGGCGATGGATTTGGTCCACGAAATCCTGGTGCCGGCCGTCGCCACCCACCGCTTCCAGGGCTACCTCTTCACCGGCTACTGGGAGGATTTGGGCAGCATCAAGTCGTATCACGAGGCGAACCTTGCCCTGGCCGGCGACAGTCCGCCGTTCGATTTCCACAACTCGAAGGGCGTCATCTACACGCGCATGCGCAACCTGCCGGCGTCGCGCCTGAACGGTGCCGACATGGTCCACTGCCTCATCAGCGACGGCTGCCACGTCGATCCGGGCACGCGGCTCGAACGTTGCGTTATCGGCTTGCGCAGCCAGATCGGCCCCAACGTGACGATGCGCGACACGATCCTGCTGGGCGGCGACCGCTACGAGACGGCGGCCGAAAAAGCCGCGAACCGGAAGCGCGGCGACCCGGACGTGGGCGTCGGCGAAGGCGCGTTCATTCAGAACGCAATCATTGACAAGCAATGCCGCATCGGCCGCAACGTCCGCATCGTCAACGAGCGCGGCCTACGCAATTTCGACGGCGAAAACTATTTCATTCGCGACGGCATCGTGGTCGTGCCCAAGGGGACGCTCGTGAAGGACGGCACGGTCATTTAATTCCGGCTCCGTAACCGTTCACTCCCCCCTTACGAAGGGGGGTACGGGGGGGTCCAGAACGATTGAAGTACTCAGTCATGGCGTCCACCCCCCTAACCCCCCCTTACGAAGGGGGGGAAGTGAACGGTTACCCGGCCCCGTCAAAAGAGAAGCTTCAGCCCAGCGAGTTGCGCCATGCGCTTGTAGACGGCCTGGACTTGTTGCGCCGACTGCACTTGCACTTCCAGAGTTACCGCGACGTACTGGCCGCGGCCGGTCTGGCGGACCGAATAGGGTGGGTCGATCGGTTCGGCCAGTTCTTCGCGGACGGCGGCAACGGTACGGGCCACGAAACCGTTCTCCGTGCGGCCGATCACCTTGAACATGTACAGGCCGGGAAACGCGTGATGGCTTTCGAGCAATTCGACGGAAGGAAGGCCGCCCATCGGAACACTCCGAATGGTTTGGTGACGGGGTGACAAACTCCATTCCTTATTTTACCCGTTCAGGTCAACCGTTGAAGGGCGAACGCCGGTGCCGCCGTGGAAGGTTGCATCCGCGTGGGAACCTGTGACTTTGGTGCGGGAGAAATGTGCCGCGGTGTGCAAAGCCGCAAGCGGCAATACCGTGCTTTACTCAAGCCTCCTCATCCCCTCGTTTTCGCGCGCCGTTGCCGGGCGGCCCCGGCGGACCCATCCCTCCCAGACTTGAACAAAATCGGCCGACACTGAAAATGTCTGCGCCTGGGTGGCCCGCACGGCCGATACAACCCTTACGCCTTGCCTTCGCGGCCAGGCGGCGGAGTTGTCGCGCGGGACAGGAGTGAAAGAAATGGTCCACCCTTGCTGGCGTTGGTTGCCGCCGTCGCTGGCCTTGTTGCTGGTCACGGGCTGCCTGTACCCGGTGCGCGACAAGGTGGACCACGTCGTCTGCGACCTGGCCGCCGTCCCGCGCGACGTGGAGCCGCGCCGACCCGACGACCCCGCGAAGACGATGCCGCCCGCGTCCGGTTCGGAGGCCAAGGCCGGTAAACCGCAAGGGACCGAGACCGACGCGACCTTGACCCGGATGTCGGCTCAGCAACCCGCCGGCCGGCAGTTCCCCAGCATCCTTACCCGGCTCCAGGTGCCGGCGAACTTGCCCGGTGCCAACGCCAAACCAATCGAACTGCCGCCTTACACGCCGGAAAACAAGGCCAAGCGCGACCGCATCATTGCCGAGTTGTATCCGCCGCTCGAAGCGCTGGGGCCGAACGTCAAGCCGGCTCCCGGCCCCGAAGGCCGCGCGGTGACACTCAGCGATTTGCAGCGTTACGCGCTCGAACACAACCCCACCCTGCGCCAGGCCGCCGCGCGCGTCGAGGCGGCGCGCGGCGCGGCGATTCAGGCCGGGTTGCCGTCCAACCCGACGTTCGGACCGCAGGCCGACACCTCCGGGACGACGGGCGGGCCGGGCTACCAGGGCTTCTTCTTCGACCAGGTCATCAAGCTGCCCAACAAGTTGCAACTCAGCCGTGCCATCGCCGCCATGGACTTGCGCAACGCCGAAGTGGCCTTGCGCCGCGCCGAAACCGACCGCGCGCACCAGGTCCGCGGCGACTACTTCGCCGTCCTGGTCGCGCTCGAGAGCATCAAGGTTTACGAGGCGCTCGCCGAGTTCACGACCTCCGTGTACGACATCCAGCTCGACCAACTGCGCTTCGGCGGGATGGCGACCGCCGCCGATCCCATGCTCTTGCGCGTCGGGGCCGTGTCCGCCCGGCTAGGCGTGTACCAGGCGCGGAACCAGTACACCAACGCCTGGAAGCAACTCGCCGCGGACGTGGGTAGGCCCGACTGGGGGCCGACCGAAGTGCAGGGCCGGCTGGACATCCCCGTGCCCGTCTACGACCACGCGCGCGTCTTGGAGCGCGTCCTCGACCGCCACACCGACGTGGAGACGGCCCGCAACGCGCTTCTGCAAACGAACTACCAGCTACGGCTGGCGCAGTTCGCCCCGATCTCGGACGTGGATTTGCACGTGGTTATCCAAAAGGATTACACGGGGCCGCCGAACGCCATCGTCCACAGCGTGCAAATGGGCTTCACGATCCCGCTGTGGGACCGCAACCAGGGCGGCATCATCCAGGCCCAGGGCAACGTGGTCGCCGCCTCGGAAGGCGAGCACCAAGCCCGCGTCAACCTGACCAAGCAACTCGCCCAGGCGTTCGCCGCCTACGAGAACAACCGCATCGCCATCAAGCTGTACCGCGACGAAATTCTGCCGCGCCAGGTGCAGGGCTACCGCGCGCTGTACGAGCGTTTTCAGGGGGAAGCGCCGCGGGCCGGCAACCCGCCGCAGTTCGCGGACGTGATCGCAACCCAAGCGCTCCTGGCCGGGAACATCCAGAGTTATTTGACGGCGGTCGGGGCGTTGTGGCAATCGGTGACGGACATTGCGAACCTGCTGCAAACCGACGACCTTTACCAGATCGGCAACGACCGGGTGCCGACGGAAGACCTCGACCCGGTGCCCGATTTCTGTCAGCTCAAGCCGCTGCCGTGCTGCCACCCCTGCTCGACGTTGCCGGACCAGGGGCACGGCGCGGCCGACGGCGCCTGGCCGGCGGCAGTGCCGAACGGGGAAACCAAACCGCTGCCGCGGGCCAAAGAGGAGGCGAAGAAGCTCCCGACACCGGAGCCGGCCGCAGTCAATGCGCCGCGTCCGCAACCGCCGCTCGAATTGCCGCAACCGCTGCCCGGCGAGATGCCCTTGCCGCGCGCCGGTGAAACCACGCAGCCGGGTGTCGGCGTTGCATTGCCAAAGCTGCCTGCCGCTGAGCTACCAACGGAATTGCCTCCGGTCGGTTCCCTGCCGAAGCCCGCGGCTGCGCGGAAGGTGCCGGCGAGGAACGTCGATGCGAGTTTGCTCGAACCGCCGCCGCCGGTGTCGGCGCAGCCGGTTGGAAGCAAGCCGGAGAATCACTAACCCATTGGCGCGGGTCGGGGCGGTAGGCCCCCGGTGCACG
>JBBRLG010000251.1:0-10414 GCA_038231495.1 Gemmatales bacterium
GGGCAGCGACGACGCGATCCGCGTCGTGGCTGAAAGCCGTTTCGCCAAGTGCGGCCCCAAGCGTGTGGGCGTAGCTCGGCAATACCTCGGTTCGCCGGGCCAGATCGCCAACGGCCAAGTCGCCGTCTACCGCGCCTACGCCAGCAGCCGGGGTCATACGTTGCTGGATACCCGTTTGTACTTGCCGGAAGCATGGACCTGCGACCCGCAACGCCTGGCCGAGGCCGGCGTGCCCCCGGACATCGTTTTTCGGACCAAGCCGGAGTTGGGCCTGGAATTGGTGGGTCAACTGCGGCAGTAACTGCGGCACGGTTGGGTGACCTTCGCTGAAGCCTAGGGCCGCAAGCAAGCCTTCCGGAGCGGTCTGGAAGAACGGGGTGAACGCTACCGCGGCGAAGTTCCCAAAGACACACGCGGCTGGCGGAAGCGGCCGGCCGTGGCAAGGCCCGTGCCCGGACGCAAGGGACGTCCGGCCGGCAAGCCGCGCGTGGCGCCGGGCGAACCGCCGCCCCAGACGGTGGCGTCGCTGGCCGCCGTCCTGCCGGCTGCGGCTTGGAAACGCCACAAGATCCGCACGGGTTCCAAAGGCGAGCCGTTCGCGGAATTTGCGCGGGTGCGTTTCGTGGTCGAACGCGCTGACTTGCCAGGTCCGGAAGTGGGGTTGCTGCTGGAACGAAGTTGCGACCAACAGTCGCCGCTCCAATTCTACTTGAGCAACGCCGCTCCGGGCTGCCCCCTTCCGGAAATGATCCGCGTGGCGCACCGTCGCTGGACGGTGGCAGACTGCTTCCTGCGGGGCAAAGACGAAGGGGGGTTGGCTGAATACGAGGTCCGTGGTTGGCGCGGCTGGCACCAGCACCGGACGCTGGCGCTGTTGGCTTTGTGGTTCCTGGTGTTGGAGAAACGCCGGTCGGGGAAAAAAACCAGGAACAACCATGACGTTGCCTGCTGTGCGACGCTTACTCCAAGTGGTGTTGGCCGTGGCGGCTCCTCGGTATCCCCTGGTCCCTGCCAGCGGCTTGTCGCAAGGGCGGCAAGACCGCAACCGGATCGCACGCGCAGGCCACGCCAAGACCCGCGCGAAACGCGAGCGGCAGGCGCGGCGGCAGCAGTTGCGGAATACCGGGTAGATCATTGCGCTGTACTACTAATCGGGCGCTTGTTTAGTTCGTTTTTCAGCTTCTTGTTCGCCAAGCAGCGGCGGAACTTTGACATAAAGTCTTATGGCCCAAATGTTTATTCTTCTTTAATGGCAATACTTCGATCCCGTCTATCGTTGATCGGTTTTTTCAGTCACCGCCCGCCGCACCGCTTCGATCAGCGCGTCCTCTTGCTCCGCAAATACGGTGCGGACGTCCAGCACCAACTTGCCGGCGCGCAACCGGCCCACGACAGCGGGCGACCCGGTGCGCAGACGCAACGCCAATGCCGCGTCGCTCACGCCACCGACCCTGACCTCAACCACCCACGTCTTCATCGCCTGGTCCGGCAACGAACCGCCGCCGACGAAAGCCTCGTCCGCACGAACTTCCACTGACAGGCCGTTGACACCACGCAACTGCTCGGTCAGGGCGTCCGCACGGCGGTGCAACTCGTCCATGGGTGTGCCGAGCATCCGCAGTACGGGCACCTCGCGCAACGCCCGCTCCTCGTTCAGGTACAGCCGCAGCGTCGTTTCCAGGGCGGCCAATGTCATCTTGTCCAGGCGGAAGGCGCGCATCAGTGGATCCTTCTCGATCCTGGTAATCCAGTCCTTCTTGCCCGCGATGATGCCGGCCTGCGGCCCGCCGAGCAGCTTGTCGCCGCTAAACAGCACCAGGTCCGCCCCGTCGGCGATGCTCGCCCGCGCCACCGGCTCGCCCGCGAAGCCGAAGCGGGCGAAATCTACCAGGGCACCGCTGCCGATGTCGTCGATCACCGGGATGTTGTGCTTCCGGCCCAGCGCGACCAACTCCGGCAGCGGCACCGTTTTCGTGAAGCCGCTAATGCGGTAGTTGCTCGAATGCACCCGCAACAGGCCGCCGGTGTTCGGCCCAAGCGCGCGTTCGTAATCGGCGAGGCGCGTGATGTTGGTGGTGCCGACTTCCCGCAGAATCGCGCCGCTGACGGCCATGATGTCCGGGATGCGAAAACTGCCGCCGATCTCGATCAGTTGGCCGCGCGAGATGACGACTTCCTTGCCCTGGCAAAGCGCCCGCAACACGATCACGGTGGCGGCGGCGTTGTTGTTCACCGCGGTCGCCGACTCCGCCCCGGTCAAACGGCAGACCCATTCGCGGATGGCGCTTTGCCGCGACGACCGCTTGCCGGTTTCGAGGTCGAGTTCGAGGTTGAGATAACCCTGTGCAGCATCCCGGGCCGCTGTAGCCGCCGCGTCGGCAAGCGGGGCGCGGCCGAGGTTCGTGTGCAAGACAATCCCGGTGGCATTGATGACACGGCGCAGCTTCGGCCGCAGTTCGCGCCCCAGCCGCGCGACGACGCGGTTGCCTACGGACGCCGGGTTGATTGCGCCGTCGAGCGGTTCGCCCTGTTTCACCAAACGCCGCAAGGCGTCGAGTTCCGTCCGCACCGCGGCGACGATCACGTCATGGGCGTGCTGCTCCGCCAACGCCCGGACGCCCGGCACGTCGAGAACGTCGTTGACGGGCGGTATGCTACGAAACGGGTTGTCGCCCATGAGAATGTCCTGAAAAACAATTTAGCCACAGATGAACACAGATAAACACGGATAATACATATACCAATGCTTTGCCTTTGGAATTTATCCGTGTTCATCCGTGTTCATCTGTGGCTAATTCGATTTGATTTAACAGCCGCAGGTCGCCTTCGCGGCGCGTCACGCCGACGCGGTCCAGATACTCGCACAACGGCACCGCGAATTTCCTTGTCGTACCCAACAGATCGCGTATCTCCGCGACCGTCAAGCCTCCGCCCTGTTGCAGTCGTGCCGTCACCCGGCGGCGCATTTCCGCCTCGGCGTCGGCATGCAAGTAAATCTCGTCCGTGATGCGCGCCAGGTGTCCCTCCGCGACGCATACCTCGAACAGGTCGTTCAAATTCGCCGCGTTGCCGCCCGCCGCGCCCGCGAAGCTCGACGGCTCCGGCGGCTGAAACCGGGCTTCGCGGTACGCCGCGATCAACTTGTCCTTGAGCTTGCGCAGGCCACCGCTCAGCTTCGGCTTGAAATCCGTTCGCCCGATCCGCCGCAGGTCGCCTAGCACTTGCTTGCGCGCGATCAGCCGGTCCACGGCGCCGTGGACGAGTTGATCGTCGCCGACGTAATCGAGCTGCGACTGCACCTTCTGCCGGTCGTGCGTGGACATCAGCGGGAACTGCTCGTGCAAGTGGCCCAGCGCCGTCAGGATGCGCTCTTCCAGCTCGTACACCATGTCCTTGTGCAACAGTAACCGCCGGGCCGGGCCAACCGTTACTTCGACTAATTCGCCTTCTGTTTTCAGCTGCGCGATCAGGCGACCTGCTTCATCGGGGTCGAGGTTGGCACCGCGCACCAGGTCGGCCGGGGTGAAACCGCCGAAGCCGCCGAACCACGCCACGGTCAGCGCGCGGGTGCGGGCGTCGCCGGTCCACAAGCTTTCGATGCGCACCAGGATGTCAAAGTGCCGTCGCCGTACCTTCTTCGCCACCGGCTGCAACACCTGGCCGCCGCCCAGCGTTTCCAGCGCCGACGACTCACGCACCACGAACGGCTGGCCCCAGGTCGCCGTTGCCTCCTCGTCGAGGAAGACCTGCGCCAACCCCCACTGTCCCGGCCCGATCGCATCGCAGTCGAGCAGCGCGACGGTCCCCATCAGCTCCGACGTGCCGAGGTGGAAGCGCACCGGCAGCCGATGTTTGATGGGCCGTTTGCGGTCGGCCAGGCAGTGCAGCCGCACCGTCAGCACGCGCGACGGTTTCAGGTAGCCCGGCGTCGCCAACTCCTGGCCGCGCAGCACGTCCTCGTGGCGCACACCAGCCAGGTTGATCGCGGCCCGCTGGCCGCGGTGGACTTCCTGCACGGGCTGGTCGTGGTTCTGCAACGAGCGCACGCGGACGGTCTCACCGCGCGGCTGCCATTCGAGTTCGTCGCCGACCGCGATGCTGCCGGACGTGGCCGAACCGGTGACGATGGTGCCGTGGCCCTGCACGACGAACGCGCGGTCGATCGCCAGGTGAAACCACTGCTTGCCCTCGTGCCGTTCGACCTTCGTGCAGGCGTCGGCGATGGCGGCCTTGAGCACGTCGATGCCCATGCCGGTGTGGGCCGAAGTGCCGATGAGCGGTGCGTTTTCGAGGAACGACCCTTGCACCAGTACGCGCACCTCCATCTCGACGACCTCGCGCGTCGTCGCATCGACTAGATCGCACTTGGTCAACGCAATGACGCCGTGCCGCAGTCCGAGGAGTCGCAGGATTTCAAGGTGCTCGCGGGTTTGCGGCATGACGGAGTCGTCGGCGGCGACGACGAGCAGGGCGAGGTCAATGCCGGTGGCCCCGGCTAGCATGTTCTTGACGAAGCGTTCGTGTCCGGGCACGTCCACGATGCCGAGGCGGTACGCGCCGAGGTCGAGGTTCGCAAAGCCGATGTCGATGGTGATGCCGCGTTTCTTTTCTTCGGGCAGGCGGTCGCAATCGACGCCGGTGAGCGCCTTGACGAGCGCGGTCTTGCCGTGGTCGATGTGTCCGGCCGTGCCCAGGATCAGGTCGCGCGCCATGTCGGTCGTTCCTCCGCGATTGGGGCAAAGGGTATTGTACCGGGAGGGGTGGGAGAGTTCATCGCAGAGGACGTGGAGATGGGTCTCTAGCACCGCCAACACCTGCCGCATTCGCCGCTTGCGGCTTTGCGCCTGCCCCGCACTGACGCGGCCTGCGTTTCTCGCTATCCTTCTCCGTATCCTCCGTGTCTCCGTAGTTCACTCCGCCTGCTGAGGTTGTCATGCTCGGAATCAAGCTCGACGTGAAGGCGTTTCTCGAACGGGTCGGCCAGGAAATGCAACGCATCGACCCCGCCCAGGTCCAGGCGCTCGCCGACGCCATGTACGAGTGCTATCAGAACGGCCGCTTCATTTTCCTCATCGGCAACGGCGGCAGCGGCTCCAATGCGTCGCACTTTTGCGAGGACATCGGCAAGGGCACCCTCCGCCGGCAGGATTTCGACGACGACAAGAAGAAACGCTTTCGCATCCTCAGCCTGACCGACAACACGCCTTACATCCTTGCCTGGGGCAACGACGAGGGCTTTGAACGCGTCTTCGTCGAGCAGCTCAAGAACCTTGCCGGCTCCGGCGACCTGCTCATCGCCATCAGCGGTTCCGGCAACAGTCCGAACATCCTGCGCGCCGTCGAGTGGGCCAACGCCCACCAGATGACGACGTTCGGTTGCACCGGCTTTAGCGGCGGCACGCTGCAAACGCTGGCCCATCACAACCTGCACGTCCCGCTCGACGACATGGGTATCGTCGAGTCGATCCACCTGACGGCATTTCATTGGGTTGTGGACGATTTGCACCGGCGCGTGTCGTTGTGAGGCCGGCCCATGTTCCTCGGCATCGAAATCGGCGGCACGAAACTGCAACTCGGCGTCGGCGCGGACGACGGCGTGCTGGCCGGGTTGTGGCGCGGCACGGTGGACGTGGCCGCCGGGCCGGAGGGCATTCGCCGGCAGATCACGGCGGCGGTGCCGGAACTGCTCGCCCGCGCCGGCGTCGAGCGCTCGCGGCTCAAGGGTGTCGGCATCGGCTTCGGCGGCCCGGTTGACGACGCGACACGGACGATCATCAAGTCACACCAGATCGGGGGCTGGGATAACTTTCCACTGGCGGACTGGATCGGGGATGTGGTCAATCTGCCGGCGGCTTTGGGTAACGACGCCGACGTGGCCGGCCTGGGCGAGGCGCTGCACGGTGTTGGTAAAGGGCTTTCACCGATCTTTTATGTCACCATTGGTTCGGGCATCGGCGGGGGCCTGGTGATCGATGGCGAAATTTACCGCGGCTGCGGCAAGGGCGCGGCGGAGATCGGCCATTTACGCGTCGCGACGCCAAAGGGGTATGACATCCTCGAACACCTCGCGTCCGGCTGGGGCATCGAACGACGGACGACCGCACGCATTAGCGCTGGGGAAAAGGCCGACGTGTTGCGGCGGCTGCAAGGAGATGGACCGCTCACCGCCCGGCTGATCGGCGCGGCGGCCGCCCACGGTGACGTGCTGTGTCAAAGCGTGTTACACGACGCCTTCGCGGTGCTGGCCGAAGCCCTCTGTCACGTGATCGCGCTCTTGAGTCCGCGGCGCATCGTCATCGGCGGCGGCGTGTCGCTGATGGGCGATGCCCTTTTCGTGCCGTTGCGGCGACTGGTGGCGGAGCGCGTCTTCAAGCCGTTTGCGGATTGTTACGACATCGTGCCGGCGGCGCTGGGCGAAGAGGTCGTCGTCCACGGGGCACTGGCCTTAGCGCGGCAGCGGCGGGGATAACCGCTACCACTTGATGCCCAAAATGACGACGCCGACGCCGACCAGGGCGATGCCGAACCAGTGTTGCGGCGACGGGCGTTCGCCGAGAAAGATCGTCGCGAAGACCGCCACCAGGATCAAACTCAGCTTGTCCACCGGCGCGACCTCGGACGCTTGGCCCCCCTTCAACGCGCGGAAATAACACACCCACGATGCCCCGGTCGCCAGGCCCGACAGGCCGAGGAACAGGAGCGTCTTGCTCGACAGGCTGAGGGGGTTGCGCCATTTGCCGGTGACACCGACGAATAGCGCAAGACAGGCAATGATGACCACCGTGCGCACGAGCGTGGCGTAGTCGGAGTCGATGCCCTCAAGGCCGACCTTGGCGAAGATCGCTGTCAACGCCGCGAAGCCAGCCGACAGCAACGCCCAGGCGAACCAATTGTCGGGTAACATCTTCACCCCGCCCTCCCCAAAATGCATGAAACCACGGAATACACGGAAAACACGGAAAAAAGACTGGAAAGCAATTAACTCTTCTTCCGTCTTTTTTCCGTGTTTTCCGTGTATTCCGTGGTTTCATGGCCTTTCAGCCGTGGTCGCGGGCCGTCGGCGTCTCGTAGCGAAGGTTCAGGTAGATGAAGACGTTCGCCACCGTCAGATACGCGAACAGCAACGCCGCCGGTAGACCGAGCAGCACGTTACGCGTCGTCGCGGCGGTTAATGACAATTGGTCGTCGAGCGGCTGACCGAAGAACAACAACGGCAACGCCGGCACCAGCGCCAACACGAGGCCGATGCCGATGGCCAACACTTCGTAGAGGAGGATGCTACCCGGATGTTGGCGCAGCAACCGTAGCCAGTGCGACAGGCCCGTTGCGACCGACGCCTCTTCGACCACCACGATCGGGGCCAGCAACAACGTCAGCGCGACGACCGGCCCTAAGACCAGTTCGCCCACCACGCCTAGCACCGTCGCGACGTTGGCGGCCGTTTGCCAGGCCGTCGCCCCGGGTTGGTCTTCGCCCGGCAGCAGCCATTGCGGCAGACCGCGCAGCAACACGATCAGGCCTACCGCAATCCCCGCGACGAGTAGCTGCGCCACGAATAATCGCACCGTCCGGCCCGCCCAGCCGGTGCGAACTTCTTCGGAACGCGCGGGGCGCAAGCGGGACAATTCGACAAACGTGGCGCGCGTCAGCTGCGTACTCGCCCCCGCCAGCACCAGGCCGGCCACCACGCCGAGGGCCACGTTGAACCATAGCCGCGTTATGCCGAAGTCCGGGAGGGGGTACTGAGCCAGCGCGAACAACCCGCCCAGGAGCAGGCCGCACACGGCGATCAAGACGAGCTTGCGCCGCATCACCGTGTTTTCCAGCGCGGCGAGCAGTTCCGGGAAGAAGCCGCGCACGCCGACCGTTTGCATCGCGTGCGGGTCGAGGCGGGTGCTGGCGCTCGTCGATTCGCCGTTGGCGGCGACCGCCCGCCGCCGACGGCGCTTGGCCGGCTTCGGCTTGGCCGGAGTGTCAGCCCGGCGATTGACCAGGTCGGCGAACTCCGAGGTCCAGGCGAGCGTCACCCACTCCTCTTCCGCCGAGCGGCGCACCGTGCTTCCCAGCGGGATGCGACCGCGGTCGATGTTTTCGCGGACCGCGTCGGTGTTGGGCGCGTGCAGGACTTTGCCATCCGGAAAGCGAACGTACCAGTCGTCGTTGGTCTTGCTTAGAAAGGTGTCGCGTCGCATGATCGTTCTCGGCGGCAGCGTAGGAAGGAACCACGGGAGAGCCTACTGCCCATCCTTGAACTATCCATCCGGTAGGCGTCCAGCGGGAAAGGACTCGCCTTGTCGGCCACGCCCTTCCCCTGTTAGCATTGTGCCCGATCCGGGGCAACGCGGGAGCGTGGGGAAGCCGGGAAACGTCCGCATGTTTCCTCGTTGGCCGGCAAAGGCCGCACAGTCCACTTGCCCTATTTTACGCACCGACTTTGCCGGCGTGAGCGTTTTCACCTATTTTTAATCGGTCAACAAACCTTCGTGCAAGGAAGCACGCTCATGGCCATCCGTTCACTTCGGAATTATCTGCCGCGCTCCCCGAACACCTGGTTCGTGGTGTTGCTGCTCGTGTTCTTCGTCGGCCTGAGTGTGCAGTACTACTTCAAAGCGACGAAACTGCGCGAGGACGGCGCGCAGACGCGCTCGGCGATTCTGCGCTGGAAGGAACACCTACAAGCGGTAGAAGGCGGCGAGGGGGCCACCGACGCGGCGTACCCCAACCCGCCCATCATGGCGATCCTGCTGTCGCCGTTAGCACGCCTCGACCCGCTGCCGATGGCGCTGACGTGGTTCTACCTCAAGGTCGCGATGGCGCTGGTCGCATTGTTCGCGGTGCTGCATTTGGTGGCCGACCCGGAGCGTCCGTTCCCCGCGTGGGCCAAGGCGCTGGCGGTGCTGCTGGCGCTGCGTCCCATCGTCGGCGACCTGCAACACGGCAACGTCAACCTGTTCATTCTGTTCCTGGTGGTCGTGGCGTTCTGCGCCTACCAGCGCGGCCGCGGCGTGCTGGCGGGCCTGACGCTCGGCTTGGCAATCGCGTGCAAGGTGACGCCGGCCTTGTTCATTCCATACTTCCTGTGGAAGCGCTCGTGGCGCGCCCTGGGCGGCTGCCTGGCGGGCGTCGTGCTGTTCCTGTGGCCGGGCGTGGTGCCGGCGCTCGTACTCGGCGCGGAGGAGAACCAGCACCAGTTGAAGCAGTGGTACGAGTGCATGGTGGTGCCCTACACGGTCGAGCACAAGGTGTGGAGTGAGCACAACAACCAGTCGCTCGTCGGCGTCATTTATCGCTTGACGACGCACAGCCCGTCGGCCTCGATCTACGACGCGAACAAGGAGTACGTGCCGACGGAATACGCCAACGTCTGGAACCTGGACAGGAACCAGGCGCATTGGCTGGTGCTGGGCTGTGAGCTGTTGTTCGCTGGCGTGGTGGTCTGGAGTTGCCGCACGCCAGGGGCCGCGCGGACCGGCTGGCGCGTGAGTGCCGAGTTCGCCATCGTGACGCTGGGCATGTTGCTGTTCAGCGAGCGGACGTGGAAGCATCATTGCGTGCCGCTGTTGTTCCCGTTCGCGGTGCTGTGCTACCACCTGGCGACGGGCAACCTGGGCCGCTGGATGAAGGCGTACGTCGGCGGTTCGCTCGCGGCGGCGGCGCTGTTGATGACAATGCCGAGCCTGGGCGTGGTTAGTGAGTCGTTCGCCAAGGCGTCGGAGGTGTACGGCGTGTACGCGATCGCCTACCTCGTCCTGCTGGCGGCGCTGGCGGTGAGTTTGCGGCGGGCGCGAAACGTGGAGGGTGCGGCGCTGAGCGCCAGGCCGGGAGGAAATGCCAGCCAGCCGCTTGCGGCTTAGCGCTTCTTCGGCACGAAAGAAACGCCCGCGCGTCTGCCGCCAAGGAACCCTTGCCAAAGTCACCCTTGCCACCCACTTTTGCCAGGCCTTTGGCAAGGGTATATCAGCGCCGCTGCCTGCTCCTGACGGTCGCTGCGTGCCAAAATCCCACCCTTGCCAAGATTGTTGCGCTTGGCAAGGGTGGGCAGGTGTCCAAGGCCGGGCGGTCCCATAGGACGCAATTGACAGACTGATCGCGGAATGGTGTTCGGCACACAAAGTGCAAACAAGAAAGGGTTCAGGTGCATCGTGGACTTTGAAGCCCTTTATGCGATTCTCGCCGAAGTTGCCCGCAACCACGGGCTGCTAACCTACGGCCAGCTTACGCTTCGGGCTCTTTTGAAAATAGGCCATCGCCTGGACAGAATATCACAAGCCCAGCCCAATACTGTTCGGCTCGATTTTTGCTAACGAGTTTTCACCCTCGTTTTCCGGGCAGTCGGTGGTTCAGAGCGGGCATCGCACCGTGGAAGCAAACGTCCGTTCACTATCCCCAAGGGAGGCCGGGGACCGAAAACTGA
>JBBRLG010000252.1:0-10402 GCA_038231495.1 Gemmatales bacterium
CGTAACGGTGGCAGCCTAAGAATGGTCCGGTGTGTGGGGGGTAGAGGTTTGCCGCTTGCGGCTGCGCGCTGGCGGGCGCTCAGCCGCAAGCGGCAATCCATCACCCGATCACAATATTAACCAATTTCCCCTTCACCGGAATAACCTTCTTGACCTGCTTACCTTCGAGCAGCGCGCGGACGCCAGCGTCCTCCAACACCCTTTGCTTGAGCGGCTCGTCGTCCAACCCGGCCGGCAATGTCAGGCGCGCACGCACCTTGCCGTTGATCTGCACCGCCACCTCGACCTCATCGCGCGTGAGCAGCGCGGCGTCATAAGTCGGCCACGGCTCGTAGGCCAGCGTTTCCTTGTGACCGAGCGCGTGCCACAGCTCTTCGGCCAAGTGTGGCGCGAAGGGACTGAGCAACAGCACGAACGTTTCCAGCACACTTCGCGGCCGCACCGGCAACGGCGTCAGGTGGTTGGTCAACTCCATCATCGCCGCGATGGCGGTGTTGAAACGCATACCGTCCAGGTCGTCGGTCACTTTCTGGATCGTGTGGTGCAACCGCCGCCGGGTCTCGCGGTCGGGTTCCACGTCCTGCACGCTTTCGAGCAGCGTAACCTCTTCGCTGCGATCGCTGAAAAACAACCGCCAGACACGGCCTAGAAAGCGGTAGACGCCCTCGACGCCCTTCATGCTCCACGGCTTCGTCGCTTCGAGCGGACCCATGAACATTTCGTAGAGTCGCAAGCTGTCCGCGCCGTACTCATTAACGACATCATCCGGGTTAATTACATTACCTCGGGCCTTCGACATCTTTTCAGCCACTGCCTCAACCTCGATCTGAGTCCCTTCGAGATAGTAGCTCTTGTCGCGCTCCTCGATCTTGTCGGCCATGACCCGCTCTCGGAGTGTGGCAGTTTCACCCACTTCCGCATAGGAGATCATTGCACCGCTAACGGCGTCCTTGTGGACGTAGTAAACCATGCCCAGGATCATGCCCTGGTTCACGAGCCGCTGGAACGGCTCCGCCGTATGCACATGGCCGCGGTCGAACAGCACCTTGTGCCAGAAACGCGAATACAGCAAGTGCAAGACCGCGTGCTCCGCGCCGCCGACGTACAGGTCCACCGGCATCCAGTATTTCTCTTTTTGCGGATCGCAGAAGACCTTGTTATTCTTCGGGTCGATGTAGCGCAGGTAGTACCAGCACGAGCCGGCCCATTGCGGCATCGTGTTCGTTTCGCGGCGGTAGCGCTTGCCGTTGCGCGTCACGTACAGCCAGTCGGTCGCCTTGCCCAGCGGCGGTTCGGGCTTGCCGGACGGTTTGAAGTCTTCCAGGTCCGGCAACTGCAAGGGCAAGTCCTCCGGCGACAGCGGCTCGATCGCGCCGGTTGGTTTGCCCTGGTCATCCAACTCGTGCAGGATCGGGAACGGCTCGCCCCAGTAGCGTTGCCGGCTGAACAGCCAGTCGCGCAGCTTATAGTTGATCTTGCGATTGCCGACGCCGCGTGCTTCGAGGTGCGCGATCATCTTTTGCTTGGCGTCGTCGATGCCCAGGCCGTTCAAGAAGCCACTATTGATGGCAGGCCCGTCACCGACGTACGCCTTGCCTTCCCAACCTGGCGGGGGCTGAACCGTGCGAAGGATCGGCAGATCAAAGACCTCGGCGAATTCCCAGTCGCGCTCGTCCTGGCCCGGCACCGCCATGATTGCTCCGGTACCGTAGGTCGCCAGCACATAGTCGGCGATCCAGATCGGGATTTTCTCCAGGTTCACTGGATTGATCGCGTACGCGCCGGTAAAGACCCCGGTTTTCTTCTTCGCCAATTCGGTGCGCTCCAGGTCACTCTTGCGCGCCGCTTCGGCTTTGTACTGCTGTACGGCGGCGCGCTGCTCCGGCGTCGTCATCGCATCGACCAGCGGATGCTCCGGGGACAGCACCATGTAAGTAGCGCCGTACAGCGTGTCGGGCCGCGTCGTGAACACGCAGATCATGCCGGCCCCTGTGCCCGCAATCCCGAAATCGACCTCGGCCCCCTCGCTCTTGCCGATCCAGTCGTGCTGCATCTTTTTGATGGAGGGCGACCAATCGACCGTGGCCAGGTCGTCCAGCAACCGCTCGGCATACGCCGTGATGCGTAGCAGCCATTGCTTGAGCGGCATGCGCACCACCGGGTGGTTGCCGCGCTCCGACTTGCCGTCGATCACCTCTTCGTTGGCCAGCACCGTGCCCAGTTCCGCGCACCAGTTCACCGGCACCTCGGCCTGGTACGCCAGCCGTTTGCTGTCGCGGTAAGCGCGCACGGCAAACTCGCCCTGTTGCTGCACGTCCAGCGGGATCGGCAGTTCGGCGATGGGCCGGCCCTTTTTCATCTCCGGGTCGTACCAGGTGTCGAACAGTTGCAGGAAAATCCATTGCGTCCAGCGGACGTATTCCGGGTCGGTAGTATCGACTTCGCGGTCCCAGTCGTAGCTGAAGCCGAGCATCTGGATTTGCCGGCGAAAGGTGTCGATGTTCTTGGCGGTGGTGACGCGCGGGTGGGTGCCGGTGCTGATGGCGTACTGCTCGGCGGGCAAGCCGAAGGCGTCCCAGCCCATCGGGTGCAGGACGTTGAAGCCGGCCATGCGCTTGTAGCGAGCCAGGATGTCGGTGGCGGTGTAGCCCTCGGGGTGGCCGACGTGCAGGCCGCTGCCGCTGGGGTAGGGGAACATGTCGAGAATGTAGAACTTCGGCTTGTCCGAGCTGTCCGGCGTGCGGAAGGTCTTGTTTTTCAGCCAGTATTCCTGCCAGCGCGGCTCGATGGCCTTCGGATTGAAACTCGGCATGATCCCCCGCTCACTTCAAGAGGTACACGGATTGTCTGGCGTTATCCTACGGGGAGATTAAACCACGGAATACACGGAAAACACGGAAAAAAGACGGTAACCGTTCACCGGGTGCGGGCAGTGGACCTGATTGGACATCAACGGCAGGAGAGAATCCAGGGGGGGTGTGTCAGGGGGTCGGGAAACGAACTTCCCCAAGAGAATACCCGATAAGCACTTGCGGAAGTAAAGTTCGTTTCCTTTGCTCTCAAGCTACGAGAAGCGAATGGGTCGTCGCGGAAATGATAGCGCGCCCTGTCTACGGTTGGCTGGTTTTCAACAACGCGGTGAACGGTTACAAAAGACGGAAGGCAAAAGCATGGTTCTTCTGTCTTTTTTCCGTGTTTTCCGTGTATTCCGTGGTTTAATC
The DNA here is from genome assembly GCA_038231495.1 of Gemmatales bacterium. Taxonomy (GTDB): domain Bacteria; phylum Planctomycetota; class Planctomycetia; order Gemmatales; family Gemmataceae; genus JBBRLG01. The sequence continues at coordinate 3,222 of JBBRLG010000252.1, forward strand.
TCTTCTACCGCCGGCAGTCGTGCCACGCGCCATCCTGCTGGCGGAGCTGGTTTGGCGCGAAACGCATCTTATACGCCATCGATCCGCAGCCTTCGACGTAATACCCAAGGTAGACGTACGGCAGTCCCCGCCGCCGGGCCTGCTCGATGGTACACAGCACGTTCCAGGTGCCGAGCGACCGTTCGCGCTCGTCGGGGTCGTAGACGAAGTAGATCGCCGACAACCCGCCGGCCAACGACGGCGTAGCGGGTTCGTTCAATAGGTTGAGCGGCAACCGGTCGGGAGGTTCGCGCGCCGCGACACCCGGCAAGTGATCGACGTAGCCGACGCCGACCAGCCTGTCGTCCCGGTAGTAGCACCACTCCTCGACCGCAAACGGCTGATGCACGAACGAACTGACGTAGCCGTTCACGTCCTTGCCGGGGTGTTCGGGCCAACCTTTCGTCTCACTCTGAAAAGCGTGGAAGCGGTCGTACAGTGCTAACTTCGCCTTCGTCACTGCCGGTTCGCCGATGCGCAACTCGATGACGCCCTGGTTCAGCTGGCGCACGCGCTTCTGGCTGCGGTCGGGGCGGAAATCATTTACCGAAATGCGAATGGCCTGGCATTCGCGGCAACCCTCACAAACCGGGCGGAAAAGGACGGTGCCGAAATGTCGCCAACCCTCGTAAATGCGCTGGAGGTATTCGGCAGGCGTGATGGCGGCGACGTACTCGTATTCCATCCGCTGGTCGCGGTCGGGCAGGTAGCCGCAAGTGTGCGGGGCGGTGACGTAACGAAAGAGCGATTCCATGACGGGGACTCATTTGCGGGCGGTGTGCCGTAACAGCGCACGGCCGGCCAGCCAGTCGCTCAAGCGGTGCGGCAGGTAACGGATCAACCGGACCTGCCAGACCATCGGCCGCGGGAAGGCGACGAAACTCTTGCGCGCCCGCACCGCCGCGATCATGTGCCGGACCGCGTCCTGCAACTCCATCCTATTCGACTGCGGCAAATTCAGGCCATCCGTCATCGGCGTCCGCACCCAGCCGGGGCAGATAGTTGTGCAAGCGATGCCGAAGGGCCGCAACTCGACACGCAGCGAGTCGAACAGGGCGTTGACGCCGGCCTTGCTCGCGCAGTAGGCGCTCATCAGAGGCAGTCCGCGGTAAGACGCCAGGCTCGAAAGGGCGACGAGATGGCCGCGGCGTCGTTCGCGCATCGCCGGCAACACCGCCGCGACGCTGTTGGCGACGCCGATCAAGTTGACGTTGACGTGCGCGGCGAAATCCTCGGCAACGAAATCGGTCGCGGGCGTGGCGCGGCCGATGCCGGCACTGGCGATGAGCATGTCGGTCGGGCCGAGTTGAGTTTCCAGAGCGGCGACGGCGGCACGAACCGCCGCGGCATCCGTCACGTCGGCGACGGCGGTGCCGCAGCGCTGGCCGCTGTTCTTTAGCTCAGCGGCCAGGGCGTCAAGCGCGGCCGGCTGCCGGTCAATGGCGGCGATGACCGCGCCCTGCTCGGCAAGGGTAAGGGCCAACTGCCTGCCGATGCCGCTGCCCGCCCCGGTGATGAGGACGACGCGCTTGGTGAAGGAATCCATCCGCTTACTTTTGCTCCTTCGCAACTTGCGCGCGCGCCTTGGCCAACACACTCTCGATGGTGACGACTGCACCGTCCTTGCGCTTGCTCTCGTCGGCGGCTTCCATGAACGCGAACAACTCGATGGTTTCTGCCGCGCTCACCGGCGGCTTGCCCGTCTTGAAGAACTTGCAAATCTCGCCCACCAGCGGCGCGTAATCGGGCGTCACCGTCGTCGCCTCGATGCCCCTGGAGCCGTAGACCACCATGCCGTATTCCTTTTTGCCAGACCGCAACCCGCGGAAGGTGCCGACACGACCGCCCTTCCACGTTCCCGTCACCAGGTCGGTGTCCTTGGTTTTGGTGCGCGCCACCGACTCGCAACCCGGCCCCATGACGGCGAATAGGTTCTCGACGCCGTGGACGCCGTACCAGAACAGATCGGGGTGATGCTCCTCAATCTCGCAGGGGGCGTGCGTCGCGCAACCGAGAATGTCGCCGACCTTCGCGTTGCCCGCAAGCTTGCCAATTTCCGGAGCGAAACGCAGCGACGAGCTGGAAAAGACCGGCACATTGTTCGCCTGCGCCAGGTCGTAAATACGCAGCGCATCGGCCAGCGACCCCGCGACCGGCTTGTCGATGAACACGGGCTTTTTCGCCTTGAGGACCGGCTTGACCTGTTCGTAGTGCGGCCGGCCGTCAACGCTTTCCAGCAGCACGACATCGACCTTCTTCAGCAACTCGTCAATCGAATCGACGATCTCGACGCCGTATTTTTCCTTGAGTTGCTTGGTGAAGCCTTCGACGCGATCGCGGCTGGAGGGGATGTCGGCACTGCCGCCGGGAAACGCGGCGACGACGCGCACGCCGGCGAGGTCGCCCCTGGCCTCCGGGTTGTTCAGCAACTGGGTGAAGGCGACAACGTGCGAGGTGTCCAGGCCGATGATGCCCACCTTGATCGGCTTGACCGGCTCGTCCGCGACGGCGACGGTCGAGGATAGCGCCATGACCAGCACCACGACGGAAAGGGAGAAGAGAGTACGCGCCACGGGGAGTATCCTCCTAAGACGGGAGAGATTACCAAGGGTTGTCCGCACTACTTTCAGGCTGATTGTATGGGCTGGAAGGACGCATACAAGGCGTGTCCGATTGATCGGAGCCGCGACCGTCAGGGAGCGGTGCGGTGGTCGCAAAACGGCAGATCGCCATTCACGAACGGAGCGCTACCGGTCACAATGACCCCGTGTGGCCTCCGCCAAATGATCCCTGGTGCGGGATGAAGGGAACGGTATTCGTCTCCTTGGGAGTGCCGCCGCACTCCAAAGGGACAAGCACCTCCCTTGAACTTGCACTTGTATGCGACTGACCGCGGGAGGGATCAAAGCCATGATCGTGACGAAGCACCTGAGTGACATGACGCTGCTGGTGACGCTAGCGGTTCTGGGAATCGGCGCGGCCGCACCTGCTGCCGACCCGGCGCAGGCGGATGACAAAGACATGCCCCGTGTCGACCGTCACGGCGACTCATTGCCGCCGGGGGCGGTGATGCGCCTGGGGACCACCCGCTTTCGCACTACTGCGACGGAGTTCGTTCTGACTCCCGACGGCCGCACGCTGTACACCGCCGCGGGCGGGCGGACAATCGGCACCTGGGACGCCAAGAGCGGCCGGCAGGGGCCGGACGTGCATTTGAAGGGGGGGCCGGCCGATGGCCGCTGCTGGTTCGCGCCGGACGCCAAGGTCCTGGCGGTGCCCGACGACGATGGGATTGGCCTGTACGACCCGACAACCGGCGACTGCAAAAGCGTCCTGCCCATCAATGACAAAACGAGGATGACCGTCGCCGCCTTTTCGCCCGACCACGAGACGCTAGCGACGGGTGAGTACGATTACCGCAGGGGCGAGCATAAGGCTTTCATACGCCTCTGGTCTTGCGATCAGGGCGACTGGTCCGCGATGAAGGGTAAGGGGCGGGAGCTCCCCGAAATCTCCAGCCACGTCAGCGCCCTGGCGTTTAGCCCCGACGGCAAGCGGCTGTACGCAGTCATCGATAACCTATCGCTGGGCTGCTGGGATATCGCCACGGCAAAGGAACTCTGGCAGATCAAACACCAGGCGAATAGTGGCATCGCCGTGGCACCCGACGGCAAGACGCTTTGCACCGACACCTACCCGGTCGGCCCGCTGTGCCTGTGGGACGCGGAGAACGGTCGGAAACTTGCCACCCTGGACTCCCGGCACTGTTGGACCTTGCGGCTTGCTTTCTCGCCCGACAGTCAAACCCTGGCCCAAGGCACCGACGAGGGCGTGTTTCTCTGGGACGTGGGTAAGCGGAAATTACTACGTCATTTGGAGGAGGCCGGGGGCCGCCTGGCTTTCGCCGTCGATGGCAAGTCGCTGTTCACGCGCGGCCCTCTGCTGGAGCGCTGGGACGTGAAGACTGGCAAGCCACTCTACGCCGATACCCGCGCCGATGGCCACGTCGGGCGAGTGCAAGCCCTGACGTTCGCCCCGGACGGCCGCGCGGTCGTGAGCCGCGCCGCGGACGGGCGTGTTTTCCTTTGGAACCTCGCGACCGGCAAGCCGCGCCAGGTACTCGATAATGCACTGAGTGACACGCCGTTGATTCTAACTGCGGACGGTCGGCTGTTCCTCCCCGACGAGGATGCCGGAGCCATCGCCGTGTTCGATACGGAGAAGTGGAAGGAAATCAAGCGGTTTCGCCTACCGCAAACGACGGATTACAAGACCGAGGTAACAACCTTCCAGCTATCTACGGACGGCCGGAAGCTCCTCGCGTTTGGCTGTACCCCCCTCCAGCCGCTGATGAAGGGGGAGGACTTAAATCGGCTGACGCAGCCGCTACACGGTTGGAACGTGGAGACGGGAAAGGAGGTTTTGGCGGTGGCCATTCACAGCAATTATCGGCGGTCGTCATCGATTTCACCCGACGGCTGTTTCGTCGTGGGTGGAGGGGTGCCCGAGTTGTACAACCTTCGCTCCAGAACCTGCCGACCGCTGGTGGATGCGCCTGCGCATTTGTGGTCCCACGCCGTCTTCAGTTCGGACGGACGTTTTTTGGCTCTACCGGAATGGGATGACGAACGAAATCCCCAGTGGAAGGGCGTCCTCGTGCATGAAGTCCACACGGGACGGCGGGTTACACGGATCGAGGCACCGCAGCGCCAGGATGGGGCACTGGCGTTCAGTCCCGATGGCCGACTCCTGGCCGTGGTGCGTCAAGACGCGCTGGAGGTATGCGAAACCGCGACGGGCAAGAGGCTCCTGCACTTGCCGGCGCGCGGCCGGTTGACGAATTGGACGGGACAGCACTTCGCCGAGTGTCTGAATTTCGCGCCGGATGGCCGCACCCTGGCGACGGGACACACCGACGGCACAATCCTGGTGTGGGACGTGACGCCGGCCTTGGCGAAGTTGAGCGTGCCGAAAGGGCCGGTCGATGCCGGGGCGTGCTGGACCGCTCTCGCGGCCCCCGAACCGCCGACGGCGTGGGAGGCAATTGAGCGGCTGGCGTCCGACCCGGCGGTGGCGCTGCGGCTGCTGCGGAAACGGTTGCATCCGGTGAAGATCGAGAAGCAATGGCTGCAAGTCTGCCTGGCCGACCTCGACAGCGACGTGTATGAGACGCGCGAGGCCGCGACACGGGAATTGAAGCAAGTTGCCGAAACGGTGGCAGAAGAGTTGCAAACCGCGAAAGAGAAAACGAACTCGGAGGAGGTGCGCCGCCGCCTGGCAATCGTCTTAGAAGTATCTCGCGCGGCTGTGCCGCCCGCCGACGTGGTGCGCGACTTGCGTGCGGTCGCCGTCCTGGAGCGCATCGGCTCCGACGACGCGAAGGAGTTGTTGAAGACCTTGGCCGCGGGTACGCCGGGGGCGCAATTGACACGCGAGGCGAAGGGGGCGCTGCAACGTCTCGCGGCCCGCTGATGTGATTTGCCGGGCGAGCGTCGGGGCGAAAGCCCGACGTGGCAGGGTCTAAGTTCGAGTTTCGCAGATTTCGGCGCGCATTGCCGGCCTTCCGGCGGGTGAGTTTCATGCCTGCGGCCGAAGGAAGGGTACGGATTTGGTAGCAATTCGTCGCGTGCGGCGTGGGTTAGCCGGTGCGGCTGAGAAGCTCGGTAAGTTGCGCCATCCGGGCTTTCAGCTGGGTGGGGTTTTGCGACAGTTGCTCGGTTTTCTCCTCGTAGCTGACCCGGCGCAAGGTGGTCAAGAGATCCGCGAACGAGGGTTCTTGCTTGCGTTGATACCAGGGGCGCTTGGGAAACCGCAGCAAGCGATGGCCGGCGACCTGGAACCAGACGACGACGAGAGTATACAGCAGCAAGGCCATTGGTGCGGTTCGTTCGACGGCTTTGGGTAAGCGGTTGGCAGGGTCTTCCAAACCCAAAAACTGTTTGCTGTTTTCAAAGGTGCATTCGATGGCCCAGCGGTGAGCATAAGTCGCCAGGATTTGGCGCGGCCGCCAGTCGAGTTGGGTACAGTAGAACATTTGATCGGGACGTTTGCCGTCGCGGTCGCGCGTCAGCACGATGGTCAAAAGGCGCTGGCCGCCCGACTTGTAATAGAGGGCTTGCCGGGTCTTGACCTGCAAGACGGCATGCAAGCCGAATTGGTCGAAGCGCAGCGTTGTCCAGGGCTGGTTGGGGTCGTCCGCCCGGGGGGCCATGCCGGGCAGACGAACGCCTTTCTTCCGCGGCGCCCCTTTGCTTTGGGGGGGGCGCGGCGGCGGCGGCTCCTACAGCGCGCCTTTGGGATGAACGTGGCTGATGAGGTGGACGTTGCCGGGCAAGTGGGACAGGACGCTCTTGCCGCCGTAGGCGCTGTCGCCGGTGACGACGATCGCATCGTTGGGAAACCAGGCGGCGACCAGGGAAATCAGTTCGACGGCCAGTTGCGGGCGGGTGCGATGGTTCGGGTCGGGCTTGGCTTTGGGCTTCTTGGTCTTGCTCTTTTTGCCTTTGGTAAGGCCCTGGCGGTTGCGATAGAGCCGCATGGCAATGGGCAGCGCGAAGACCTTGGTGGGAGCCCAGAAGGGGTTGACGATGACCAGACAGAGGACGACCCAGTCGTGCCCCCAACTGACGAGGGGTTTGGCTCGGCTGGAGATAAGCGGATCGTGGTGCATGCCGGCGCCATAGAGCGTGAGGCCGCGTTTGCGACAAAGGGTGTCGTCCACGGCCCCTAATAAGGTGCCGCCGAGGGCGAAGACGCGGACGACGAGCTTGGCCAAACAGACGGACAAGCCGTCCAGGCTCCAGGCGGCGTGACTGAAGAAGCGATGGAAGCGACACCAGTGGCCGTTGTCGAGATTGCCGCCGGCGAAAATGACTTCGGTGATATAGCGGTGGCGATGGGACAGTAACCAGCCGGTGACGACTTGGACGAAGGTCTGAAAGGTGGGTGTCGTAAAGACCGGGACGAATTGCTGTAGTAGTCCACCAAAGGAGTCGGTAAGTTCCATAAGTCGGCTTCCTTGCCACGGGGCGACCTCGGATCGTGATAACCCAAGGTAGCAAAACCGAGCAGCGAAGCCGACTCTTTATCTCCTACTGCGATAGTGCAGAATAGCCCCCAAAATCTGCGAAACTCGAACTAAG
>JBBRLG010000253.1:0-10401 GCA_038231495.1 Gemmatales bacterium
GGGAGGCCGGGGACCGAAAACTGACAGCCGGACGATCTGCTGCCTGCCGAAAAGGCATCGATTCGGCCCCGAGGGCTTGAGAGCGCACGGAAAAACACGGGTTTCCGTCACTAGCAAAAATCGAGCCGAACACTATTGGGATTCTCCCATTATCGAGATTGATGGTCCGGGGGAAAACATTCGTCGTCCCCGCAGCCCGAACAACCCGCGCCACTGGCCGCCCGGCAGCGTACCGCCCCGAGAGCCGCCACTGCCCGCGGATCAGCCGCCGCCGGACGACGCCCGCGGTCAGTGATCGCAGTCGAAACGCGCCGCGCTATGATTGAGAGAATGAAGAGGACGCAGCTCATTGGAATGACAGAAGACGCAGCGGCGAAAATCCGACCCATGGAATGCGAAATCCGAAACCCACGCCCTCATTGCTTGGGGTTTCGGATTTCTCTGTGTTCTCCGTGTCTCCACGATTAACTCAATTCTGGTCAGTTCAACTTCCGACCGGACCCGCGGAATTCATCCCTCCACATGGACGCGCCAGAGGCCGAAAGCGATCAGGCGAGGGAACAAGTCGCGCAGGTGCGGGATGCCGGCGAGCCGGAAGGCAGGCGGCAGGCGGAAGTTGCCGCGCCTGGCTAACAATCTGCCGATAAAAGTTTTCTGTGCGTTGCCGCCGAACCATTGAATGAACCGTGTCGGCCATTCGCGCCGGCGCTGCACCTCGGCCAGTTCCGAGAGGCGCACCCGTCCCCGGAGGAGGGGTTCGGCGAGAACGTTCGCGGCGACCACCGCGTCCTCAATCGCATACTTGATGCCCGCGCCGGCGGCGGGCGTCATGGTGTGGGCCGCGTCGCCGATCAGCAACAGGCCGTCTCGATACCAGCGGCGGCACCGGCTGTTTTGGACGGTCAACAATGACGGTGCCAACTGCTCCCAGTCGGTCAAGTGTTCGACGTTTCGGGCGAAGCGCGGTTCGAGTTCGACGACGGCACGGCGGAACGCTTCGATGCCGGCCGCGCGTAGCGTCTGGAACTGGTCCTTGTCCCGCAAGAAATAGCCCACCTGCCAATGCTTCAAACGGTCGAACGCGCCGAGCAACTGTCCCCGGTAGCCGCGGCCGTGAACGCCGAGCCACGGTTCGGGAAAACCGCTGCCCCACCCTTCGATGCGTAAACCGGCTCGGGGCAGCGGCAGCGTTGCTAAGTAAGCGGGCGGCCCGTTTGCTGCGGGCGTCGCGGCGGGGAAAGCGGTCTTGTCGTCGGGCAGGCGCGGCAGCCGGAACCAGAGCAGGGTAAACGGCGGCGACACCGGCACCGCCTTCAGCCCGGCGAGGTGGCGCACCCGGGAAAAGCGCCCGTCCGCGCCGACCGTCAGCACTGCGCGCACCTCGTGCCAGTCGTCGCCCGTTCGGTAACGCACCCCCCGGACGGCACCCCCTTCTTCGACTAGGCGCTGGACGTTCGCGCCCATGACGAGGCGAAAGTTCGGCAATTTGCCGGCCTCCACTGCGAGGAAGTCGAGAAAGTCTTCCTGCGGGATGAGCATGATGTGCGGAAACCGCGTCTTGAGTCGGCGGAAGTCAACCGGCGTGAGGATTCCTTCGGGGCTGAGGACGGTGAGCCCCTGGAGCTTGACGTGGGGGAGTTGGTGCAACCGTTCGGCGAGGCCCATTTCGTGCAGGATTTCGAGAATGGCCGGGTGCAGGGTGTCGCCGCGAAAATCCCGGCGGAAGTCGTGATGCGCTTCGAGCAATGTTACGGGAACGCCGCGCCGCGCCAGGAGAAACGCGAGCAGCATTCCGCCCGGTCCGCCGCCCACGACGCAGCAGGTCGTTTGTTGTACGTCGCGCACCTCTTCGACCGTCATCGCCTGACCTCGGGGATTTCCTCTGGACGGTTTGCGGCTGAGCGCTCGGGGGCGCTCAGCCGCAAGCGGCAATATGGGTGCGACTCAACTTTTGAAGATCTCGACCGACTCGTACTTACCGCCGAGGACTTCCTTGCTCGATACGCCCAGCCATTGGTCGAGGACCGTGGCGTACACCTGGCGGAAGTCGGTGTGGTACTTCAAATTGCCGTTCGCCAAATCCGTCAGGCTGGGGTGCTTGCCGACCGCGCCCGCCTTGACCTTGCCGCCGACGAGCAGCATCGGGGCCGCCTCGCCGTGGTCGGTGCCGCGGCTGCCGTTCTCCCGTACCCGCCGGCCGAACTCCGAGAACGTCAACAGCAGCACGCGGTCGCGGTGGCCGCGGGCCGACAGGTCTTTATAGAACGCCGTCATCGCCGCGGAGAGGGTGCCGAGCAGGTTCGCGTGGGCCGGACCCTGGCCGGAGTGCGTGTCGTAGCCGTCCATCGCCACATAGAAGATGCGGGCACCGAGGTCGGCGTCGATGAGTTGCGCCGCGAGCTTGAGGCGGTTGGCCAGCGGCGTGTTCGGGTACGGCGACTTCGGCTCGTAGTTCTTGCCGATCTCCTGCAACCGCCGACTGCTCGCATAAGTGTCGGCTGCCGTCCGCGATACGAAGTCGAGCAAACCCTTGCCGTCGCCGGCCTTGGCCGCGCCTTCGATCACCGCGCGCTGGTTCTTCTTGTCGGCGTTGCTGGCGGCGGCCATTTGCAACTGGAAGTCGGCCAGCGTCGCGATCGACGGCACCGCAGCCGGTGCGCCGTTGAGCGCCAACGGCGCTTTTTCGTTGTCGGTCTTGAGGTGGAAGGACGGCGCGTTCGGCAGACCCTTGAGCGCTTTGCCGATCCAGCCCTCGGTCAGCGTGTCGGCCTCCGACGCGGCCTGCCAAATGTCCATCGAGCGGAAGTGCGACTGCGTCGGATTGGGGTAGCCGACGCCCTGCACGACGCACAGCGAATTGTCTTGCAACAGGTCCGCCAGTCCCGCCATCGACGGGTGCAAGCCGATGTCGTCGTTGATTTTCTTGATCTGGCCTTCGGGCTGCTTGAGCGTCGGCCGCAGTTTGGCGTATTCCGGGTCCTTGAAGGGGATGATCGTGTTCAGGCCGTCGTTGCCGCCGGTCAGTTCGATGACGACGAGGATGCTGTCCTTCGCACCCGGCTTTTCGGAGGTCGGCGCGGCCAGCGCGGTGCGGCTCAGGAACGCCGGGACGTTCAGCCCCCAGGCGACCAGGCCGCCGGCGGCCAGGGAGCTTTTCAGGAAATTGCGACGGTTCGTGTGCAACATTTGGTGGCTCCAGAATGACGACTACTGTTTGGGAAAAGCCGCTCAGGCTAGTTGGAACTCCGGTAAGGTCAACACCAGGTGACACAGTGCGCGGACGCGGTGGTTCGCGGCGTCCGCCTCGGTCCAGAAGACCGGAATTGTCTGCTTCGTCGCCCGCTGCTGATAGTCTTTCAGCCGCTGCCGCGAATCGGCGGGCAGGTCGTTCTGCAAAAACAGCTTGAGGAAGAACGCGAGGGTTTCGTCGTCCTCGGTCTTCTCGTATTTCTGCAACAAGGCGGCGGGGTCGGTGCGGCTGCCGAAACGCAAATCTTCGGTCGAGGTCAGGGCCAGCGCGAGGTTCTGGCGGAAGAGGAGCGTCTGCCCGTTCAGCCAGGTCGGGCCGCCGTCCCAACCCTTGACCGACGGCGGGTGGAACAGGTGTTGGCCGAGTTGCTCCAATGAGGTGTTCAACGCCGACGTGCCGATCCGACCTTCCAGGCCGCGGACGATGCCCAGCGCGAATTCGACCGGCGACTTGATGCGCGTGCGGTAAACCTGCGGCGCGAAAAACAGGTTCGACGACAGCATCGTCTTGACGAGCGCGCCGGTGTCGAAATTACTCTTACGGTATTGCTCGGCCAGTGGATCAATCAGTTCCTTCGTCGCGGGCACGGATTCGCTGACGAAAAAGCGGAACAGCTTCGTGACGAGGAATTGCGGCGCCGCGTCTTGTTCCAGGCAAATATGGACGACATCCTCGCCCTTCCATTTGCCCTGCTTGCCCAGGACTTTCTTGTCGCCGTCGTCGTGCTGGTCCTTCCTGTACACGGCCTCGGTGCCGGTGATGTCCCAGCCGGTGAAGGCGCGGGCGGCTTCGCGAATGTCCTTTTCGGTGTAATGACCGATGCCGAGGCTGAACAACTCCATCAACTCGCGGGCATAGTTTTCGTTGGGGTTGCCCTTGGTGCTGCCCTTGGTGTCGAGCCAGACCATCATGGCCAGGTCGCGCGACATGGCTTGCAAAAACGGCCCGAAGTTGCCCAGCGCGTGGCGGCGGATCAACTCGTACTGGTCGAGCATGAACCGTGCGCTTTGCACCTTGGCGTTGCTGGTGGCGAAGTGGTTGTGCCAGAACAGCGTCATTTTTTCTTGGAGGGGGTGCGGCGTGTACAGCATGCGCGTCAGCCACCACGACCCAAGCTGGCCGTCGTTGTTGGCCTTCGTGATGCTCTGCGCCAGCGCGGCGGTCGAGCGGTCGAACTCTACCTGGTTCGGCCCGCCGATGAGAAGGTTGGCGACGGCGTCCTCCGGCCCGGCCTTGAGCGCAGTTTCCAGTTCCGCAACCGTCGCGCCGAATGCCGCCCGGCGGTAGAGGTGGCCGACGCACTGCAAGTTCCAGGGAGCCGCTTTTGATGGCGTGTAAGCTTCCCAGGCCCACTTCGGGTCGATATTTTTGTCGGCGTCTCGCATGGGGGACAGTCCTCGGTGGATCGTTCGCTCAGCCGCAAGCGGCTCACTTCGCCGTCTTGACCCGGAAGTCGAAATGCAACGCGTTCTTTTGGTATTCACTCTGGATGCTCACGCCACCGAGTCGGCGGACGATGGCGATGAACTCGCGCACCTGGGATTTGGCGTCCTCCGGGGCCAGTGCCTGGTCGAGGATCGCCTGCGTGATTAGTTGGTCCTCGGTCGCTTGCAACAGGTCCGCAACGCCCGACCCGAAAATCCGCTGGTTGCCGGCAAACGGCTGGCCCTTGTTCGCGCCGGCCGCTTCCTTCTGTAACAAGTCTACCAGTTCGTGACCGAGTTCCAGCGTCGAACTGACAACGAACTGGTTGCCAACTCGCGCGAAACAGGGACTGAAGTTGTAGCGTAAGTCGGTCACGTCCTGCTTGAACGCCACGCCGTCGGGAAAGCGATAGCCGATCAGCTTCACGTCGCCGTGCTTCTCCTCCACGAGGTTCATTTTCGTTTGCGTGGTCGAGTAAAGCAATGCCGCGCCGCGCAATACCGTGGACACGGATTGAGAAAACGCCTCCGGGTCGCGCATTTCCGAGATGACCGCAAACCCTGGAATCGAGGTCTTGGGCACGCTCTTATAACCAGTCTGTGGTTGGTTGACCACCACGACGCGGTGATACGCGCCGGCGTCCGTCAGCAGCTTGCTGGCCCGGATGCCGGAGAGGAATTGGCCGGACTGCTTGTCGAACTTCTCGAAATCCTCGGCAGCTTTGTCGCCCAGGAATTCTTTCCGGTCTTCCCACAACCGCGCCAAGTTTAGGTAGAGGCTGTCGCTATAGAGGACGCCGCGCGGCTCCAGGATTGGCCGGGTGCCGGGTTGACCTTCGGGCGCGAGGTGCAGTGCGGATTCCGAGCCCATGCCGTCGCGGCCTTTCGGCGTGCGGAAAGTCAAGAGCAGGCCGTCCTTCTCCTGGTAGAAGCCGCCCGCGACGTAAGGTGTCCGGCTGAGCACGTCGATAAGGCTGCCGGCCAGGATCGTCAGGTTCAAGTCGCGCGGCCGCTTGTAGAACTCCTTGCCTTGCGGCGTGTCGCGGAGCGGCTCCATGTTGATCCACAGGCTCGCCAGCGGTTCACGGGGCAGCAGCTTGCGGGCGTCGGCGAGGGCGGGTACGTCGGCAAGGCTTTTTTTCTCCTTGCCAAGGTGCAAATCCAGCCCGGCCTTGAACGCTTCGGGCTTGTTGGCGATCAGGAGTGCCGCGCCGAGCCGGGCCGCGAAGAAGGTCTTGCCGATCTGGTACGTCGCGACGCCTTCGTACTTGTCCTTGACCAGCTTGTCCGGGGCTTCCTGGCGGGCGATTTCCTGTTCGAGGACGGTCACGCTCAGGTTGACGAAGCGCTCCATGAGTTTTTCGTCCTTGCCCTGGACCACGAACACGGCCGGGGCCGGGTCGGGCGCAAACTTGATGCCGAGCGCGATGCCGTTGCCGGCGAGCCGGTCGAGCAACTCCGGCCACTTCGCCCCCAGTTCCTTTTCAAAGTAGTAGACGAGTTGATAGAACCGTCGATACTGGGTGGAGTTGAGAAACTCCTTGGCGACGCCCAATTGCTGTAGCTGTTGAACCGCTTCCAGGGTGGTCAGGGCTTCGACCAGCTGTCGGGGGCGGGGGATTTCGATGAGGAACTCCGCCTTATCGGGTAGGAGGCGGAGCGGGGAGGCGGCAGGTTGGTCGGCGTGGGCGGTGGCCGCGAACAGCACCAAAAAGGCGAGGCCGAAAGCCGCGTGGCGAAACAGGCTCATGGGGTTGCTGCTCCTGTAAAGTCGGGGGTGAGCCGCTGGACGCGGGGTGTACTAAACATACTTCTGGCCGGCAGCGCGAGTTTCAAGAAGCCCGAAAAGGAACGTGAAGGAATCGCAAAGCCGCAAGCGGCAAACCAAAGGGGGGGTTGTTCATGGCCAGCGAAGCACGGCAACGGCTGTTGCAACTGTTCAAGGATCGCGCGGTGACGTTCGGCAAGTTCACGCTCGCGTCCGGCAAAGAGAGCACTTACTACATCAACAGCAAGAAAGCCTTGTTTCACTCCGAGGCGGTGGCGCTCCTGGGCGAGGCGCTGTGGGATCAAACCCACGACCTTGACATCCAGGCCATCGGCGGCCTGGAAGTCGGTGCGATCCCGATGGCGACGGCGGCGGTGTTGCAGTATCACTTGAAAGGCCGCGCGCTAGAAGGTTTCTTCGTCCGCAAGCAAGCGAAGGCGCACGGCAGCCAGGAGTTGGTAGAGGGCGTGCTGCCGAAGGGCGCGCGCGTCGCCGTGGTGGACGACGTGTTGACGACGGCGGGTTCGGTAGTCCAGGCGATAGCGGCGGTGGAACAGGCCGGAGCGCAGGTTGTCGCGGTGGTGTGCATCGTGGATCGACTTGAGGGCGCGCGCGAAAGGCTCACTCCCAAATATAATTATTTACCGATCTTTACCATCCGTGATTTCGGTATCGAGCCGCCGAAGTGATTTGTCTTTGCCGCTTGTGGCTTTGCATCTCACAACCCGAACAACCCGCGCGCGTTCCGGCTCGTTCGCGCGCCCAACTCTTCCATGCTGATCCCGTGCAGCCCCGCCAAACAAGCCGCCGTGTACACCACGTTTGCCGGCTCGTTCCGCTTGCCGCGCACCGGCACGGGGGCCAGGTACGGACTGTCGGTTTCCACCAGCAGCCGGTCCAGTGGAATCGTGACCGCGGATTCGCGCACGTTCGCCGCGCTCTTGTAGGTCAGCATCCCGGCAAACGAGATGTGCAACCCCATCGCCAAACAAGCCGCTGCCATTTCGGGCGCGCCGACGAACGAGTGCATCACACCCAGGATCGGCCCGTGCTGATCGAACTCGGTCCGCAGCATCGCCAGCACGTCGGCGTCGGCCTCGCGACAGTGAATGACAATGGCTCTCTTGTGCAGACGGCTCATTGCCAGGTGCCGGCCGAAATACTCCTGCTGCAAGGGAAACGGCGTGTCGTCCCAGTGACGGTCGAGGCCCGTTTCGCCGACGCCGACGATGCGCGGGTCCGCCATCAGGGCGGCGACTCGGTCCCAGGCGTCCGGCAATTCCTTGGTGATGTGGTTGGGATGAATGCCCGCCGTCGCCGCCAGTTCGCGGTGCCGGCTTGCCAATTCCAGCACCGCGGTACTCGACGGCGCGGACGTGGCGACGGCGACCACGCGCGTAACGCCGGCGGCGCGGGCGCGCTCCAGCACGGCCGGCAGGTCGGCCGCGAACTGCTCGTCGTCGAGGTGCGCGTGGGTGTCGATGAGGTCGGCCACGTCAGCCCGCCAGGGGTTTGCCTTGCTCCGCGGTCAGGAGTTCGAGCGCCTGTAGATGGTCGCGCTTCGTTTGGAGCAGTTTCTTCACCGGCGCCTGGAAATCCGCGTCGGACAGGACGGTCAGGTCGCGTTCCAGGTCGGCGATGCCGCGCGCCTCGTCCGCGGCCAGGCGTGGCAAAATATAATCCAGCGACAGGAAGTTAATGGTCGTGAAACTCGTCGGATAGGAACCGATGTAGCCCACCGGCGTGCGCTTGCGCACGAGAAATCGGCCCAATTCGCCGACGGTCGCGCGATGCGCGTGGACGAGTTGTTGCAGGCGGACGAGCGCCGCTTCGCCGCGCGAAGTCGTCCAGGGGAAGGCGTCGCCGACGTAGCTCAGCATGGACAGGCTCTCGCGCCGGACGATCTCCTGGACGAGAGCGGCGTTCTGCGGGTTCATCACGGTTGCGATCCTTCCAGTGCCAACGGCCTGCCAGGGCCACCACCGCCGGGCCTGCCACCGCCGCCAGGGCCGCCGCCACCTCCCGGCCGCCCCCCACCGCCGGGAGGGCCGCCGCCGCCGGGCGGGGGCGGTCCGGCTGCGGGCACGGGGGCTGGCAGCGGTTTGTGGTGATTCGCTTCCAGCTGCTGTGCGTAACGGCGAACAGCGGCCACGCTCGCTTCGTCCACCCAGCGGAAGCCGGCAATGCCGACCAGGACCACCAGCGCGACCGTCCCGGCGAAAACAACGGTCCACACCGGCTCGCGCAGTCGGGCCGGCTCGCGACCTTCGATGTCCTCGACGCGCGATTCAATGATCATGACCCGCAGCACTCTTAAATAATACACCGCGCTAATGACCGTGTTGACGCCGCCGATGACGAAAAGCCCGATCAAGGTCGTGGCGATGCCGATTTGGCCGTTGTCGAGATAGGCGCTGCCCGTCTTCCACAGGCTGCTGAAAACAAGGTACTTCGCGGGGAAGCCGATCAACGGCGGCAGGCCGAGGAGGCTTAACAGGAAGATGCTCAACGTCAGCACCATCCACGGCGACCGCCGCACCAGGCCGCGGTAGCTGTCCAACTCCTCGGAATTCGTCTGGTTACGGATGAACGCCACCACCGCGAACGCGCCGAGGTTCATGAACAGGTAGGCGATCAGGTAGACCAACACCGCCGCCACGCCATCGGGGTTCAACGTCGCCAGGCCCATCATCATGTAGCCGGCGTGGGCAATCGTCGAGTAAGCCAGCAGCCGTTTGAGATTGGTCTGTTGTAAGGCCGCGAGGTTGCCAAACGTCGCGGTGATCGCGGCAAAAAAGGCGATGGCCGGGATGAGGAAGTTGGCGACTCCTTGCCAGTTCGGCTTATCGACGTTGAACGGTTCCAACATGCCGACCAGCGCTTCATTGCCGCCGAACGTCATGAGGATGCGCACCAGCATGGCCAGCGCCGCCCCCTTGGACGCGACGGACAAAAAGCCCGCAACCTCGGCGCTGGCCCCCTCGAACACGTCGGGGCACCAAAAATGGAACGGCACCGCCGCCAGCTTGAACGCGATGCCGATGAGGACGAACAGCATGCCCATGATGACGATGGGATCGAACGCCGTGCCGATGGCGGGGTTGGAATTGGCGACGATGCCGGCGGCAAGGTCCGGCATATACCCGGTGCCGAATTTGCCGGCGAGTAGGCTTATGCCGTACAGCATCACGCCCGCCGCGCCGCCGCCGTAGACGACGTACTTGAGTGCCGCTTCGCTGCTCTGTCGCCGTCCCTTGAGGAATCCCGCCAGGGCATAGCTCGGCAAGCTGGCCATCTCGATGCCGATGTACAGCATCAGCAAATGGTTCGCTTCGACCATAATCATCATGCCGAGTACCGCGCCGAGCAAGAGGCAGTGGAAGTCCGGCGAATCGTCGCGGTCCGGGATGCCGGTGACCATCGTCAGCCAGATGATGAGGGCCGTGAAGCCGTACAAAAACATCCGCAGGAACAGCGTGAAGTTGTCGAAGATAAGCATCCCGCCGAACATCGGGACGACGTGCCTGGCGTTGCCGGCCTCGCCCTGCTCCGGGCTGAGAAACACGTCTTTCAGAGCCGGCACATTGAGCCACTGCACGACCGTAAACGCCAGCGCGAACAGGGTGACCACGAGCGCCAGCGCGCCCATGTGCAGTCCCTTGAACGCCCGGAACACGCGCAGGAAAAGCATCAAGACGATCCCGGCGCAGAGCAGGATTTCCGGGAAGAACGCCAGGAAATCCGTGCCCAGGTTCAGGTAGTTGAATTCGAGGAAGTTCATGGGTCGTCTCGGCGTACTAGATGTCCATTTCGTAAGTTCGCTGCCACTGGAGAGGGCGAACTGTCGTAGCCGCAAGCGGCTCGCTTGCTGGCTGAACCCGCTGTCGTAGCCGCCAGCGGCTCGCTTGCTGGCTGAACCCGCTGTCGTAGCCGCCAGCGGCTCGCTTGCTGGCTGAACC
>JBBRLG010000254.1:0-10377 GCA_038231495.1 Gemmatales bacterium
ACGGCGGGCAGCACGCCGAATTTCCGCCGCGACCAGTCGAGCAGCAACGGCCCCTGCACGAGCAGCAGCGCCTGTTCCGGCGGTGGCCCGTGGCCGACGGCGACGCCCTTGTTGTGCGCCTTGGGGAAATGGTTGCGGGTGTCGGCATAATAGAGGGCGTTAATCGTCGAAGTCTGCGCGCGACTGGGCGCGGACGGCAGCGTGAAATCGGCGTAGCAACCCGTCTCGCGCAGGACGGCCAATTCGTTGTTGACGCCGCAGCCCCAGCCGTCGGGCAGGGAGTTGTTCAGCGCCCAGTTGCCGTGGATGAAGCCGTACCGCACCGCACCGGTGGCGCGGTCGCGGGCCAGCAGGCCGTGGCGGTTGGCCAGCAGCTCTTTATAAGCCAGCAACGACGCCCGCAGGTTGGCGGCGGTGTCGTTGTGGTGATGCAGGTGGACTTCGATCTCGCCGAAGCCGTCGCGGCACAGCTCGGCTAGGGCGTCGAGGTATTCGGCCTCGTACTCTTCGATGGGGTAAAAAAAGGTGTAGCGCGGCGGCCGGCCGTCGCTGTCGCGGAAGTGGCCGAACTGGCGCGGGTAGTCGGTAACCCAGCGCTGTACGCGCTCCCGGCTGCGTTCCGGCGTGGCGCGGTCGGCCTTCGGCTCGTAGTGGTCGGCAAGGCACAGCAGCAGGTGGATTTCCGCGCCGGGCCGCGGCGCGCGCCGGCGACCCGTTTGCAGGACGTACGGCACAAGCCAGCAGTCCAGGCCGCGGCGGCGCAACATTTGGTAAACCAAGCCGGCGGCGACCGTCGTCAGAACAAGGGCGACGACCGCGGTGATGATAGGCCATTCCATCATGGAAGCGCTTATTCCTTAAATTGTTGCCGATTCCCGGATGACCGGCGTTGGCGGCATCTCATACGACACTTTTTGCCACGACCGTTCGGTACGGCCGCTGACCCAGACCCAGAAGGCGAACCAACCCGCTGCATTCAGGACGAGGAACGACCCCGCCACCGACGCCGGGCGGAACCGCGCCGCGGCACCCGGAACAAGGCCGATCAGGCCGACGAGATAACAAACCGCCTGTGCCCAGAAGGCGACCTCATAAAAGCGTCCCGGTAGCAAGAGACTTAATACGAGCAGTGCCAGCAGCGCCCACGGCACCACGAGGCGCAGCAGCTTGTGCGAAACGAATTGCAACCACACCGGGTTCTGCCACGGCAGTAGCGCACCGGGCAAGAGTCGAACGAGCTGGAAGTTGCCGGCCAGGGTGCGCACCTTGCGACGAAACTCGTCCTGTGTCCGTGCCGGCAGCTTGTCGAACGCCCGCGCCCGCACGTCGTGCAGCACGCGCCGACCCTGCATGGCGACGCGCAGCGGCCAGTACACGTCGTCCAGAATCGTGCCAGCCGGGATGGCGTGGAACAATTCGCGGCGCACCGCACTGATGGAGCCGGTCGCGCCGACCATCGAAAAGACAAGGCTCTCGCGGCGGCGCAGCCATTTTTCAAAGCGCCAGTAGAGGCCGACGCCGGCCAGCACGCCGGGGCTGCGCTCGATGACCAGGTCGCCGCTGACCGCGCCGACCTCCGGGTCGCCGAAGTTTTCGAGCAGAACGCCCAGCGCGTCCGGTGCCCAGGTCTGGCGCAGGTCGCCGAAGACCAGGATTTCGTGCCGCGCCGCGGCGCACCCCAGCGTCAGAGCCTGGGCCTTGCCGACCTTGCCCGGCAGTTCGAGCACGCGCACCGTGCCGCCGTCGTGGTCGCGGGCCAGGGCCGCCGTGGTGTCGGTCGAGCCGTCGGACACGACGATGATTTCGCCGTCCACGCCGGCCGTTTCGAGCAACGCGGTCAATTCGTTGAGCCGGCCGGCAACGCGGCACGCCTCGTTATGGGCCGCGAGCACGAACGACACCGAACGCGGCGCGGGTACCGTCTGGACCGGACCGCGACCGCACAGCTTCGCCAACACGCCGATGAATAGCGGATAAATGAGATAGGTGTACAGCACACAGGCGGCACACGACCAGAAGGCGATTTCGAGGTAGAGCATGGAGCCTGATCCGCCAGTTCGGTCACACGGAAACGGCCGCCGCTTGCGGCTTTGCAGGGGCGCTGCGCTTTCCCGTCAAGCGCTCGAACAGTGCCAAATACTGCCGGGCTTGTGCCGCGAACGTAAAGTGGTCCTCGACGCGCTGCCGGCCGCGCTGTCCCATCCGGGCACGTTTGCCGTCGTCGGCCAAGACTTCGGCAATCCGCCGCGCCAAAGTGCCAACGTCGCCGGGTGGTACCAGGAAGCCGGTAACGCCGTCCTCGACTACTTCGGGCGTGCCACCTACCGCGGTCGCGACGACCGGCAGCCGCGCCGCCATTGCCTCCAGGACCGCGACCGGCAGCCCTTCCGTGTGCGACGACAGCACCGCGAGGTTCAGGTGCGGCAAAAACCGCTCCACGTCGTTGCGAAAGCCGGCGAGGATGAACCGCCCTTGCAACCCGCGGGCGGCGATCTGTGCCTCAAGTTTACCGCGCAACGGCCCGTCGCCGAACAGGACGAAACCCACGTCGGCCCGCTCCTTGCACACCAGCGCCGCCGCCGCAATGAACTGATCGAACCCCTTTTCGGGACTCAACCGCCCCGCCGCACCGACGACGAGCGCCGGTTCGCGCGGAAAGTAACCGCGTACTAATTGGCGATAATGAGGATCGATATTGTCGAACGGCTCGGTAAAGATGCCGTTGCGGATGACGGCGACGCGCCGCGCCGGCACCAGCGCCCGCCGGACCCGCACCGCCTGGGCCGCGGAAACGCAAACGGTGCAGTCCATGCCGTGCAATACCACGCGGTCGAGCAGTTCGTTGACGCGCACTTTCCAGGTGACCCCGGTCCAGCCGTGCGCCACCGACACGACCGGAATGCCGGCCCGGCGCGCGGCCAGGTAGCCGATCGCGTCCGGCTTGTAGCCGTTGCAACAAAGCACGTCCGCCCGCAGTCGTCGCAAGTGGCCGGCGACCTCGGCGGCGGCACGGAACAGGTGCGGGGCGTTCTCGCGCAGGCTAATCGTCGCAAAGCCGTGTTCCCCGGCCTTGTCGAGAAACGCCCGGCTGAGGCCGCGCTCGGCGAAGGACAGGAAAGTCGTCCGGCAGTCCGGCGGCAGGCTGCGCGCGAGGCCGAGCGCCTGGCGTTCGGGACCGCCGAAGAACGGCGACGCCATCAGCTGGACGACGTGCATACGCCCTCGCTGGTTCGTCCGGCGGTTGCGGCGACCGCGTCTTCCCACACCCGTTCGAGCTTGTCGGCCAAACCGCTCCAGTCGTAGCTTGCGCGAACCACTTCGCGCCCGCGGGCCGCCATTGCCCGCATCATGCCGGGGTTGCGGATCGCGTCGAGCAGGGCCGCGGTCATGGCCTCCGCGTCCTCGACCACGATGAGATCCTGTCCCGGCGTCAGGCACAGCCCCTCGGCACCGACGCGTGTCGCGACGACGGGCAGGCCGGCGGCGAGCGCTTCGAGAATTTTGAGCCGCGAGCCGCCGCCGATGCGCAACGGCACCGTCAGCACGCCGCAGTCGCCGAGAAACGGCCGCACGTCCGGCACGTCCGCATGCAACTCGACGCCGGGCGTGCAGCGCGCCCGCTGAACCAGCCACTCCGGCGGCGACCGGCCCACGACGCACAGGGTTGCGGTCGGGTGTTCCTTTAATACGGCCGGGAAAATGCGGTCGAGCAGGACTTGCAGCGCGTCGAGGTTCGGCCGCCAGTCGAGCGCGCCGAGGTACAAGAAGCGGTCGGGAATGCGGCGGCCGGTCACGTTTTCGTAGTAGGTGCGATCGACGCCATTAGCGACGACTTCCACACGCTCGACGCCGAACTGGTCGCGGAGGATTACGGCGTCGTCCTGCGTCACCGCGACGACGCGGGTCGCGCGCTGAAAGACGCGGCGCTCGAAGGCTTCAAACTTACGCCATTGTTGCTTGACGTACCAGCGCTTGAGCGGTTGGTTTTCGTTCTCGTGATAGCGCTGCCAGATCAGTGTATCGACATTCGGCGCGCTGACGACGACCGGCTCCCGGCGTGTCGGGTGCAGCGCCTCGGCGTAGGCCGACCACTCGCAGTGCCACAGATCGACGCGGTTGCGTTCGGCGAATTCATTCACCGATTTCCGCACCAGGGGGCTAAGGTGCGAGGCGACTGAATAAGGCAACGGGGACAGGAGGTTGGCCGCGAGCCGGCCGTAGAACAGCGGTCCCGACTTCCGTGCGACGGGGTGATCGACCACTACCGTTTGAATGCCGTGATCGGCCAGAAACTCCGTGGCGCGCACCGCCTCGGCACTACCGGCCTGGCCCCGACAGATGTAGGTCAGGTTGTGCCGCCGGGCCAACGGCAGCATCAGGTTCAGGGTGCGCAACCGCTTGCCGGAGGTCGCCGGGTAGGAGATGTCGCCGTCCACGATCGCGACGTTGAGCGTCACCTGGTTTTGCATCTCCTTTCGTTCTCAGGCGAGCCGGGAGCGTAAGCGACCGGAGTTTATAACTGAAACGCACTCCGGTCGCTTACGCTCCCGGCTCGCCAATTAGCGACCGATGCGCAATACTTTTTTCACACGCGACACGACGCGCAGCCGGAAGTCGTTCAAGTATACCTTGGAAAAATAGGTCGCGTGCAGAACGCGCTGCCATGTGCCGTGCTGGCCCCGGCGCGCGAAGCCGGGGATGTAATTGGTCTTGTTGCCGAAGCCGAGCAACTTGAAATCCTCCGCCGTCAAGTTGCCGAGGAACGCCGCGTTCAGCAATAATGGGTGGTAGCGGTAATAGTCGATGTCCTCCTGCTGCAACGGCACGGCCGGATCGTGGTAGTTGTAGAACAGGGCGTTGCGCTTTTGCAGGATCGGTACGCCCTGACG
The DNA here is from genome assembly GCA_038231495.1 of Gemmatales bacterium. Taxonomy (GTDB): domain Bacteria; phylum Planctomycetota; class Planctomycetia; order Gemmatales; family Gemmataceae; genus JBBRLG01. The sequence continues at coordinate 4,890 of JBBRLG010000254.1, forward strand.
GTGAACGCCCGACGTGTCGAACAGGAACGCCGTGCCCGCCGGCCCCGTCACGCGGATGACTTGTTCCGCCGGCACGTCGCGCACCTCGTCGTTGCGTACCGAGCGCGGCCGCTGTTTGCCGTGCGTACCCTTGATGTAGTTGAATTCGCCCGATGTCACGTCGGTGAGATAGACCGCCAGCTTGACCTCGCGAGGAATAGAATTTATTTTCGCCTGGTCATACCAGGAATCGCCGTGCCAGCCGTGGAAGTCGCGGTGCGTCGGCAGCGACCGCCAGCCCTTCGCCTCCACCAGCTCAACCGCGTCGCCTACGTACTCGCGCAGGACGCGCTTGGCCGTCGCGTGCAGTGCCGCGTCCACGAAACCTTGATCCAGGGTCAACACGTCCTGCACGAAATGGCGGTGCGTCTCGTTGGTTTCGTAGCCGTCGGCGTCGTTCCAGCGCAGCCGTTGCAGGCGCGACTCGAACGCCGTCTGCATGGCCGCCAGCTGGCCGGGGGTGAGGAAGTTCGGCAGCACGACGATGCCGTTTTGTTCCAACTCCTTCGTCAGGGGGTGTTTGTCGGCGACGGGGGCCGTCGGTTCCCGCTCCAGGAGCAAATGACTGGTCATGGTACTCCCTCTTGCAAAGCCGCAAGCGGCAAAATTCATCTATACAGATCGAGATACTCTTCGAGTCGAGCCGCTACCGAGAAATGCTCCTCGGCACGGTGCCGGGCCTGCCGACCCATGCGCGTGCAGGCCGCCGGGTCATCGGCCAGGCGGTTAATCAGTTCGCCGAGTCTCGGCGCGTCGCCCGGCGGAAAGAGCCAGCCGGTTTCGCCGTCTTCGATGTACTCCGGGATGCCGCCGACACGGCTGGCCAGCACAGGCAGCGCGGTGGCCTGGGCTTCCAGGTTCACCAGGCCCGCCGCCTCGGACCACAGCGACGGGCAGACGAAGGCGTCCGCCGCCTGCAAAAACGGCTGCACGTGGGCCTGCAAACCGAGAAAGCGCACGCGGTCATTCAGCCCCAGGTCCGCGCTCAGCCGTTTCAGGTTGTCGGCCTCCTCGCCCTCGCCGACGACCCACAGGCGGGCACGGTCGGAAACGTGCTTCATGGCCCGGACGGCGACTTCGACGCCCTTGGCCTTGATGAGGTGCGCCACGGTGACGAGCACAAACCGATCGTGCGCGCCGTAATGCCCGCGCACCTGGGCACGCACCGCGTCGTCCGGGACGAAGCGATCAGTGTTGATGAAATGGATCAGGCACGACGCGGCCGGCCAGGTTTGTTGGTCCCGAAGCGCAGCGACGACGAACTGGCTCACGCCGATGACGCGCGTGTAGCCGCCGAGCAGGAAGCGCTTGAGTTGCTTCTTGGGGAAGCCGGGCGGGTTGGGCGTCGGCGCGGTGCGCGAGTTGTGGTCGGTGTAAAAATGCTTCACGCCGGGAGCCAGCAGCCGCAGCGCCGAATAATAGAGATTCGTCGGCGCGCACATGTTCCAGTGAACGATCGCAAACCGGTGTTCGCGGATAATTCGCAACAACCGGCGCAGGGTGCTTATGCGGAAGCGCTCCAGGTCGAGAAACGCGACTTCCAGGCCGTTCGCCCGGTAGTGTTCCTCGCAGACCTTGGAGGGCGCGGAACTGAACAGCGGCAGAAAGATACTTTGGCGGTCGCGAAAGGCGCAAGCCTGCACGAAAATCTGCTCTTCGAGGGAGCCGAATTTCTTGGACGGGTCCAGCGAAATGACATAGAGAGCGCGCTGGAGTGGGCGGTGAGTATTCACAACGGGCACCGGAAAGCGTTTCGGAAGCCGATGGACGGACGACGACGTTACCATCAGTAGTACGACCTCCCGGCTGCGCCCTCCAGCGTTTCTCGTCCGGATGCCGGCAAGACTCCCGCGCAAGCGGGGGGTGTCGTTTCCTCATAGAGGGCTTCATAGTCGGCGACCATGCGCCGCACGTCGAAGAGACGTTCGACGCGCTCGCGGCCGGCGACAATCAAGCGCCGGCGTTCCCCCTCATCGCCGCGCAGGCGCAAGATGGCAGCGGCCAGGGCGGCCGGGTCGCGGGCCGGCACCAACACGCCTGTCGCGCCGTCGGCCACGACTTCGGGGTTGCCGCCGACGCGCGTGGCCACGATGGCAACGCCCGACGCCATCGCCTCCAACAGCGTCAGCGACACGCCCTCCGAGACCGACGGCAGCACGAACAGCCCGCTGCGTTCGAGCAACGCCGGCACGTCGCGCACCTGGCCCAGGAACTTTACTTGCTTTTCGAGCCGGAGTTCGGCGGTCACGTCGCGCAGTCGCGGCAGACACGGCCCGTCGCCCGCTATTTCCAGCCGAAACGTCGCATCCGCGCGCACGACCAGGGCCGCCGCGCGCAGCAACGTTTCGTGGTCCTTCTCGGGATTGAGCCGCCCGACGGACACCGCCGGCCCACTCGCACACGGGGCGAAGCGAAAGCGCGTCGTGTCGATGCCGTTCCAGACGATGCAGACTTTGCGCGGGCTGACGCCCTGCTCGACCGCGAGGGCCGCACTGTCTTTCGAGACGCACGCGAAGTGGTCCGTCAGCCCGGCCATGAAGTTGACGAGTCGGGCCTGGCGCTTCGACAGCCGCAAACTCTGGCCGTGTTGCGTATGGACGACGCGGCGGACGCGAGCCAGCCGTGCCGCGCCGGCCCCATAAATCAAGGGCCGGTTGTCGTGGGTATGCACCACGTCGATGCGTTCGCGCCGCAACCAGCGGGCCAGCCCCACGAACAGGCCGACGCGAAACCCGGCCGGTTCGGCGAGTGCGGTAACGGGGCAGCCGCACGCTTCGATCTCGTCGGCCAATACGCCGCGCGTGCCGAGCGAAACGACCTGCACGTCGAAGCGCGTGCGGTCGGCGTGGCGGGCGAATTCGACGAGGAGCTTTTCCTGCCCGCCCATGTCCAGGCCGAGCGTGACGTGCGCGATCCGCAGTTTGCCCCGAGCCAGACCGTTCGTCCCCATCTAAACTCCAAGAGGCCGCTTAGCCGCAAGCGGCGGAAACGGGTTGCTCGCGAGAACCGCCGACTTGCACAGAATCCACCAGCCCTGCAACGACCACGGCTGCCGGCTCAGGCGCTGCAGCGCCGGCCGCAGCGCCGCCCGCGGTTCGCCGTGGCCGAGGTGCCCCGCCGCCCACTCGCGGTACAGTTTCAACTCCCAGGCGCGCACGCCTGCGGGGTCGAGCAAACCCGTATGGCGATGCAACACCTGCAGCATGTTCTCGTAATCGCCCGCCACGTCGGATCGCGACAGCGACCCCGCTGTCAGCACCGCCGTCGCGAGCGGTTCCGACACCAAGTAGGTTTCTGCGGCCAGCACCAGGCGAATCCACAGGTCGATGTCTTCCGCCGTCTTCAGATGTTCGTCAAAGCGGTGCGCCCCCAGCACACGCCGCCGTACCAGGACGGTCGTGGTCCAGACGCGGTGCGCGACGGCAAGGGCCAGCGCGCCGCTCGAATGCTGAACCTTGTCGAATAAATGGGCGTCGTGAAGAAGCGGCGGTTGTCGTGTGCTGCCCGGCTCCTCGGTGAAAAACCGGCTCGCCAGGAAACCGACTTCGGGGTGCCGGCGCACGAGGTCGAACTGGCGCTCCAACCGCTGCGGCTCCCAGTAGTCGTCGGCGTCGAGGAACGCAATCCACTCCCCGGTTGCCTGTTCGATGCCAAAATTACGGGCACTGGCCGCGCCGCCGTTCGGCTTGGCCACCAGCCGCACGCGGTCGCCGTAGGGAGCGAGCGCACCGGCAAGGTCGTCGGGGCTGCCATCATCCACAATAATGATCTCGCTTGGCGGCAGCGTTTGCGCGAGCGCGCTGTCCACGGCACGACCAATCGTCGCGGCGGCGCGGTAAGCGGGGACGATTGTGCTGACCGTGCCTGCGCTCACGTCGCGTGCCTCCACGCCGCGGTGTCGAGCGTTTCCGGCGGTCGAATCTTTAGCGCGCGGACGAGGAAACAGCGCAGCCGTTCCGCCCGCGCGTAGCCCAGGCAGCGTGCCATGAGTCGAAACCGCCACCCGTAAGCGCCGAAGCCGACCCGCCGCTGCAACTCAACGATGCGGTGCAGCATGCCGTTTAATAACGCCGGGTCCGTCACGCCCCGTTGCACTAAACCCTCGTAGTTGCCCTGCTCCATCTTCAACAGGTCCACGCCGAACCAGTCGGCGCGGCCCGCCGTGCGCAGCCGGTCGTGGATGGCAAACAGGATGCGTGCCCGTGCCGAGGCCATGCCGACGCGGTTGGCGCTCATCGAACTGGCCCGTTGCCGGTAGAAACAGCCGATGCGCGCGTCGGTCACCAGCGACGGCCGCAACATGCCGACTCGGCAGAAGAAGTCCCAATCTTCGCTGTAGCGCAACGTTTCGTCGAAGCCGCCGACCGCACGTACCAGCTTCGCCGGGAAAAGCCAGCCGTGGGTGCCGCCCCAATCGATGTCTTTGAAAAGATCGGGAAGCAGGTTCGTAGCACGCGGAATGTGGTCGAGATATTCTTCGGGGTGGCCGTCGCGGTAGAGGCGCACGGCGGTCAACGACGCGCAATCCTCGCGGCCCGCCAGTGCCTCGACCTGGCGGGCAATCTGCTCCGGGTGCAGCTGGTCGTCGGCGTCGAGGAACTTCAGGTAGTAGCCGGTGGCCCGTGCGATGCCAGTGTTCCGCGCTGCCGACAGGCCGCCGTTTTCCCGGCGGACGTAGACGATGCGGTCGCCGTAACCTGTCGCCACCGGTTCGGTGTTGTCGGGCGAGCCGTCGTTGACAACGATGACTTCGATTGGCGCATAGGTCTGGGCCAGGGCGCTGTCGAGGGTCTCGGCCAAATACTCCGCCTGCTTGTAGCAGGGGATGATAAGGGAAACGAGCGGCTTCTCACTCATCGCGGGTGGGGTCTCCGGTGGAGCGCAAAGCCGCAAGCGGCGCGGGGATCGGGGTATTCCACTCCTGCGGGATCATAATGCAGCCTTGCTTCTCCGCGGTCGGCAGGCGGGCGTCGCTGTAGTTGCGAAAGTAGTTGCCCGGCTCGACGCGCAGGATCACGGCGTCGGCGATGTAATCCTGCGTCTCGCCGCTCGTGCCGCACCACAGGTCGATCCGGTACTGCCCCGGCAGCAACGGCACCCGCGGCACCAGCACGCTCAGTTCGCTCGCGTCGGCATGGCTGCGTGGACTGGACCCGGTAAAGGAACTCGTCACTTCGGTCAGCCGTTGCCCCTGGAAATCGCGGACCTGAACCGCCACGTCGAGCGGCCACGGCATCGCGGCGTCTAACGGCGGCGTCTTCAGGCGGAGCGCGAAATACACGTCCTCGCCCGTCACCGCGAACGGCGTCGGCTCGCCTGCCGCGTTATGGAGGCGGAAGTCTTCAAAGCGAAAACGGCCGTCGCCGATGCGGTCGCGCCGGTCTGCCAGAGGTACGCCCGCGCTGTTGTCGCTCACCTTCAGGTACTCGGCCACGACTTCCGGCACCGT
>JBBRLG010000255.1:0-10244 GCA_038231495.1 Gemmatales bacterium
CACCCGACACCCGATCTTGATTTACTCGTTGCCGTCATGCACGACCGGATCGAGTTGCTTGGTGTTGCGTTCGACGGCGAGGACGATGGTGCGTTCCTCGATGCCGTCGGGCGAGGTGGCGACGGCCGGGATGATTTGGCGGCTGTCAGGCAGGCTGAAACGCATCGTGAAGGTGCCGTCGGGCCGCAGCCTGACGGGTTCGCCTTGCAACGTCACCCGCGCGTGCGGCTCCGTCGCGCCGTAGACGATTAGCTCCGCGTCGAGTTGGAACCAGAACTTGCGGGTCTTGCCGCCGGCCATCAGGCCGCCGGACCCGAAGCTCGTCACCGCCGGCGAGCCGAGTGGGCGGCGCAGGCGCTCTTCAAAGAGTTGCTTGAGTTCGAGACTGCTGGTGCCGGCCGGGTCGAAACCGCCGGACATGGCGTAGATGCGCTCGGCCTTCTTGGCGTCGATATCGACCCAGTTGGAATCGATCGCGTCGCTGAGTCCGGCCCGCGGCGTGGTGACGACGTTGGAGCGGGCCAGGACGTAAAAACGGCCGCTGCGGGAGACGTAGCCGATGTCCACGCGGTAGGAGCGCGGCGGGTTGCTGACGTCGATGTACCAGTTGTTGCAACCGCCGTGGATGTCGATGTCGCGCAGGATGGCTTCGGTGCCGCTGGTGGTTTCGTGACTGCTCACGTCGAGCAAGCGGAGGATCGGCTTGGCAGTGTGCCATTCCTGGCTCAAGGCGGCCTCGGCCCGCTGGATGGCGTGGCGCGTCAACTCCCAGTAGCAGTGCAGCCAGTAAGGGTCGCGGACCATGACGACGATGCGGTCCTTGCCGTAGCCGGCGGGCAGCGCTTTGGGTGCCTTGACGGACAGGTCCTTGGTGGGGATACCGACGTCGTACTTGCTGCTGCCGACCAGTTCCTCGGCGGCATTGCCGGCGGTATTGCGGGCGGCGGCGGTCTGTACGGGCGGGCGGCGGCGCTTCAACATTTCCTTGACCTTGGCCGCGCGGCCGACGGGCGGTCGGACGGCGGGGCGGGCCGGCGGTTGGCTCGCCTGGTTGGCGCGGAGGACTTCGAGGGCCGACACCAACTCTTCCTTGCGCATGCCGTGCCAGCCGTGGACGCCCTTTTTGCGGGCCATCTCGGCAAGGGTCTTGCGGGTGCAGACATTGAGATTACGAGTCATGCGAAACAACTCCAGCGCGGCGGCGGCCGGCGCTCGCAAGGGTTCCACGGGAGCCATCCCTGGGGGATAACGCGGAACTCCCGGAGGTCCATTCCTGGGAGAAGTTTCGGTCCGACAAAACGTGGCCGGAGCAGCGGCACGTCGCAGGCAGGAGGGCGGCGATAAAAAAAGGCATCACCCCGCGCAAGGCCAAAGAAGGGCTGGGAATGCCTGGCAAACAGCAGGTTGCGAGGACGACGGTTCAAGAACAACGGAGTGGATTCGCAGCCGTGCGGAGGCACCTCGCGGCTGAACGCCGTCATATTAAAGCATCCGTTAGCGGTTGTCAACTATTATTTCTGTGAATTCCGAGCCAAAATCCGTTCATTAGCCGCACATCGTCCGCAAGATGTATTGCCGGACCGACGGCACCTCCACGTCCGTGACCACCTCGACATTGGGCTTGCGCGTACACGACCAGCGCACGTCGAACACGCTCGTGCCGCGCGTCAGATCGCCGCGCGTCTCCACGTCCACCACGACACGCTTGGTGTGGATCGCGTCGGGCAGCAGGATCGCCACCAGGCCGAGCACGTCTTGCAAATACAGGCCTTCGATGCCGTAGAGGCGTTCCGTCGCGTGAATGCCGTGCGGCACGATCTGCCGGAGGAAACGCGCGGTCGGCGAGTCGGAGGCGGGCATCTGCAACAGGTCGCGCGGCGAGAACACCAGCGACCGCGTCACGTCCAACGGCAACAACGTCACCGAAGCACCGCAATGCAACACCTGTTGTGCCGCCGCCGGGTCGCAGTAGAAATGGAACTCCGCGGCCGCGCTCACGTCGCCCGGTTCGCGCCAGACGCCGCCCAAAATGATGATGCGTTCCACGAGCGCCGCCAGTTCCGGGTCGCGGTCCAGGGCACGGGCCAGTACGGTTGCCGGCCCCATGAGGAGAATGGTTACCTCATTGGGGTGTTGCCGAACCAGGTCCGTGATGAGCTTGTCGGACGGGTGGGGGTGGTGCAGCTGGGCACAGGGAAAGTCCACGCCGCCGAGGCCGCCGGGGCCGTGCAACGCCAACTGGTCCGTGTCGTACGCGACCGGCAGGGCCGCGCCGAGCCGCGGCCAGCGGGGCGGGTCGGTTTGCTCCACCAGGATGTGAACGTTGCGCGTCGCCTGCGCGGCCGAGACGTTGCCGGCGGTCGCCGCCAGCGCCAGCACCTCCACGTCGGAATCGGCCAGCGCCAGGGCGGCCGCGAACGCGCCGTCGATCCCCAGGTCGGTGACCAGAATTACCTTGCGTGCCATGACGGTTAATTCCTGTTGCACGAACTCGGAGACGGGTTCAAACGAAGGTCACTCCACCCGCGAACAGGCGACGAGGTCGGCCAGCACCTGGGCCGCGCGGCCCGAAAGGACCGCCTCGCGTGCCAGCGCCACGCCCTCGACAAGACCGCCGGTCCGCCCGGCGACCAGGAGCGCCGCGGCGGCGTTCGCCAGGACGACGTGCAGCGCCGGCCCCTCCGTCCCGGACAATACGGAGCGGATAACGTCCGCACTCTCCTGCGGGTCGCGGGCGCGCAGGTCGTTGGCCGAACAGCCCGGCAGGCCGAAGTCCGCCGGCGTCCATTCAAAGGCGCTGACTTCGCCGTCGCACACCTCGCGCACCAGCGTCGGGCCGGACAGGCTTACCTCGTCCAAACCGTCGCGGCCGCAGACCAGGAAGGCGTGACCCTTTTGCAGCCGCGCCAGCGCCCCCGCCATGCGGTCGAGCCAGTCCACCCTGCCGACGCCGAGCAAATGGAAGGACGCGCGGGCCGGGTTGGCCAGGGGACCGAGGCAGTTGAACAGGGTGCGAAAGCCGAGCCGCGAGCGCACCGGGCCGACGTGCCGTAAGGCCGGGTGAAAGTGCGGGGCCAGGCAAAAGGCCATGCCCGTCTTTTCGAGGGAGAGTCGGGCGCGCCGCGGGTTGTCGTGGAGCTGCAAGCCCAGCACCGCCAGCACGTCGGCGCTGCCGGTCCGGCTCGTCACGGCGCGGTTGCCGTGCTTGACCACCGGCACGCCCGCCGCCGCGACCACAAGCGCCGTCGCCGTGCTGATGTTGAACGTGCCGCCGCCGTCGCCGCCGGTGCCGCAGGTGTCCAGCACGTCGGTGCGCCCCAAGTCCAACGGCACCATGTGTTCGCGCACCACGGCCGCGGCCGCCGCCAGTTCCTCGACCGTCTCGCCCTTCATGCTGAGCGCTACCAGGAGTGCCGTCGTCTCCACGTCGCCGCACGCGCCGCTGAGCAGACCGTGCATGACCTCGCACATCTGTACGCCGGTCAGGTCACGGCGTTCGAGCAGCGCGGCCAGTGCCGGGGCAAACCACGCGGGCGGCGGAACCTGCACAGGCATGGGACATCGACTCCAAAGCACGGCCGCAAAGCCGTTAGCATCGCTACGACTTGACCATACCCGAATTGCGGCGATTTACCAAAAATTTCTCTTTATTTGTGTACAGGCGTCTAATATACTAAGGTTCATATGCGATAGGAGATCGCACCAGGGGCAGAGGCGGCTGGCGGGCAGCTACGAACGCAAGCCAGTCCTCGCAGGCGAGGAGCAGCGGGCAACAGGCGAAACACAGCGGACGGGGAAGCGCGCTTCCCGCCGTTGTTTACCGAGTGTCTTGGGTACAGGAGATGGTCATGACGGACTTTAGCCAATTAACGGACCGCCAAAGGGAAATTTACGAATTCATCCGCGACAAGATCGAGTCGCGCGGCTACGGCCCGACGGTGCGCGAGATCGGCCTCGCGTTCGGGATCAAATCGCCCAACGGCGTCATGTGCCACCTCAAGGCGCTGGAGAAAAAGAAGCTGATCATTCGCGAAGGCTTCTCGGCGCGGGCGATCCAGCTCGTCAACCACAAGCGGCCCGGTGCAGAACTGCCGATGCTCGGCCTCGTGGCCGCCGGCACGCCGTTGGCTTCGACGCCGCAGGAAGAGAACCTGAACTTCGGCGAACTGTTCGCCGGCGACAACCATTTCGCGCTGAAGGTGTGCGGCCAGTCGATGATCGAAGACCACATCGACGACGGCGATTACGTCGTGATCCGCAAGCAGGAGACCGCGAACAACGGCGAGCGCGTGGTCGCGATGATTGACAACGAGGTCACGTTGAAAAAGTTCAACCGCGACAACGGCCAGATTCGCCTGGAGCCGGCCAACGGCGCGATGAAGCCGATCGTGGTCGATCCCAGTTCGGACGCCCGCATTCTCGGCGTCCTCGTCGGTGTCCTGCGGAAATGCTGAAAAGGCGATTAACCACGGAAGACACGGAAGACACGGAAAAAAGACAGAAGAAGAGGCAAATTGCATTCTGTCTTTTTTCCGTGTCTTCCGTGTCTTCCGTGTCTTCCGTGGTTTAATCAGCGGCTGTACCAGGCGAGGAGCCGGCTCAGTTCACCGCTGCGCGCCAGGATGCGGAAGCTCAGGCGCTGCCGGGCTGTCCGCAACACCCGGTTGAAGCCGAAGTGGTCGTCCACAATACTCAGTGCCTTCAGGAACGCCGACGCGCGCGCGCCTTCGGTGAACAGCCGGGACACCCACGCGATCACCGGGAACGTCAAGGCCAGCGATTCCAGCCCCTCCCAGAACGGTAAGCCGAACGACGCCGGGCCACAAAACTGTAGCGCCCCCACTTTCAGCGTGTAGTACCGCTCCAAAATCGCCTCGACTTCCATCGGCCACGGCCCGCGCGGCTTTTCCACCTCGGCGAAGGTCGTTTCCGGCAGCCATTTGTGCATGCGCGGCACCGCCCCCTCGCCGCGCGCGAAGCGCAGCGCCGCCCACAGCAACGCGACCCGGCCCTGCCCGGCCAGGCCGCGGTTCGGGCCGTGGTCTTTGCGCGTGTAGAGGGCGACGGCCTGCCGGAACAATAGGCGCCCCATCCAGCCCGGTTGCCGTAACGTCATGAGGTTCGGCGGCGTCTCGGCCTCGACCTTTTGGCGGATGATCTTGAGCATTTCGTCGAGTTGTGGGCCGGTCAACTGGTCGAGCCGGGCCTGCCGTACCTCGGCCGCCAGCGCCAGGCATTTGCGCCAGCGCCGCTCCATCGGGTCGCGGCGGTTCCGCAACAGGTCGAGCAGTTCGTCGCGGATGCGCAGCACCTCCGGCCAGGCGACGCGCTGCCCGCCCTGCAACCACGGCGGCGGCACGAGCGCGCCGTCGGGTTGCGGCGTCAGTCCCTCGCGCTCGGCCAGGCGCACGGCAAACGCGCGCAGCTCCTCGTCGTGTGCGGGAAGGGGCCGGCCTTTGTTTTCCGCCGCGGAAGGACAGGCGAAGCGCATGCCGACGGTCCAGTGGTCGCCCGTCGGCACCAGCACGAACGGAAACAAGCGACACGGCAGCGGCTTGGTCTCGTAGCCGAACTTCTCGTGGATGCGGCACCGGCCCTGGTCGTTGAGGAAAACGCAACTGCCGTCGGGCTGGTGGTTCAGCTGGTAGCGCCGCGCCCAGAGCGGTCCGACGCGCTTGACCGGTTGCAGGCCGCCGAGGTCCTTGGCGCGGTCCCAGCCTTGGGCCTCGATGCGCAGCTTCTCCTTGACGGAGATGGTGACCTGATACTCCTTGCAACAGGTGCCGCAGACGTGGCAGTCCCAGTTTTGGACGACCGGCAGGTGCTGAATCGGAAAAGCCATGAGTAGCCCGACGCCAGGGTGCGAGGAATGGCAAGTTGTTCTCCTGCTATTGTACCGACCGCGCGGACGACCGGTGTGCTTCCCAAAATAATGGAGGGTCACGACTTGCAAAAGCAAACGCTCGAACTGTAATCTAATTGTCAGGACGGGCGATTCAGGATCATGCGGTCCGGGGATTCTTACGCCATGAACACTCGCCAACCTCGTTTTAGCATCGAAGACCATGCCCGCCGCGGCAAGGCCATTTACGAGCACAGCGTCCGTCCCGTCGTCGAGCCGGGCAATTATGGCCAAGTTGTCGCCCTTGACATTGAAACGGAAGCATTTGAAGTGGCCGCCGACACGCTGACTGCCGCGGATCATTTGTTAGCCCGGTGCCCGGAAGCCCAAATCTAGTTCGTGCGTATCGGTCACGCCGGCGTTCATCACTTTGGAACGCACAAGGGACCGGAGTGGTAGACGGCGGCGCGGTCTCTATTACGGCGATCCCATAACCTGGATAAGATCGTCGACGTGTTGCAGGATATGTTCGCTCCCTAATTTCGGGGCAACGATGGCATTCGGCGATTTCACCTTTCCCCAGGTCCAACAGGACTTGGGACTGACCGCGAGCGAGGCGGACCTGTTTTCGCAGGTGCCGGCCGCAGCCTTGCGTGAGGATTTTGCCGCCACCGTGACGGAAGGCGCCACGGTCGCCCTGGCGATCAACACCGAGAAGGCGAAATCCGAGTTCATCATCGCGCCGATCCTGCTCGAATTACGCCGCCTCGTCGGCGGCGCGGTGGCGATCTTCTCCGGCGTGGCACTGGACGTGGATGCCGCCAAGGGGCTGAACGGCGTCTGCGATTTTATCATTTCCAAAGGTCCGCGCCAGTTCACCCTCAGCGCGCCGCTGGTCACGCTCGTCGAAGCGAAAAACGACAACCTCCGCAACGGTCTGGGGCAGTGCATCGCCGCCATGTACGCCGCCCAGTTGTACAACCAGCACGCCGACCGCTCGGTGCCCGTGGTGTTCGGCGTGGTGACGACCGGCAGTGCCTGGAAGTTCTTGCGGTTGGAAGGCTCGACGTTGATTATCGACCTCAAGGAGTATTACATCGACAACTTGGGTAAGATCGTCGGCGTGTTACAGCACATCGTCACCACCGCTCGATGACTTCCGGCCCAGTTCCCCTTGAACGGCGGCCTATTCCGCTACAATGACGGTATGGAACGTCTCAACAAATTTCTGGCCCACGCGGGGGTTGGCTCGCGCCGCCATTGCGAGGAACTCATCGTCCGCGGCCGCGTCAGCGTCGATGGCCAGGTCGTGCGCGAACTCGGCACCAAGGTCGAGCCGGAACAAGAAGTCTGCGTCGATGGCACGCCGTTGCGCACCGAACGGCCGGTCCACTACCTCGTCAACAAGCCGCGCGGCTACCTCTGCACCAACCACGACCCGGGCCGCCGACCGCTGGCCATCGACCTGGTGCCGCACGTCCCGCAGCGCGTCTACACGGTCGGCCGGCTCGACGAGGACAGCGAAGGCTTGCTCCTGTTGACCAACGACGGCGACCTCGCCTTTCGCCTCATGCACCCGCGCTTCGGCGTCGAGAAAACCTATCTGGTCCAGGTCGCCGGCCACCCGCAGCAAGCCGATTACCAACAGCTGCTCAAGGGCGTCTGGCTTAGCGACGGCAACGTCCGCGCCCGACACATCAAACGACTGAAGACCCAGGGCGATAGCACCTGGCTCGAAATCGTCCTCAGCGAAGGCAAGAACCGCGAAATCCGCCGCATGTTGGCCAAGCTGAACCACAAGGTGATGCGCCTACGCCGCACTGCCATCGGCTCGGTGCAACTCGGCCGGCTCGCCCTCGGCAAGTCGCGGCCCTTGCGTCCGGTCGAGTTGAACCAGTTGCGTAACGCCACCGAGCGTGCGGCCCGCATGGAGCCTCATCCCACATGACCGCGCTGGTCCATGCCGCCGTGGCCGTGCTCGAAAATGTCCGGCTCGCCCGGCAAACCTACCGCGTCCGTCTGCTCTCTCCCGAACTGGCCGGGGCGATTCGCCCCGGCCAGTTCCTCATGCTCCGCCTTCCCGATCACAGCGACCCGCTGCTGGGGCGACCGTTCGCCCTGTACGACACCGTCCTCGACGCCAACGGTCGGCCGCTCGGCGTGGACGTGGTTTACCTCGTCGTCGGCAAGCTAACCGGCCTGCTCGCGGCGGTGCAGGCCGGCGACAAGCTCGAAGTGTGGGGACCGCTCGGCAACGGCTTCCCAGACTACGACGGCCGGGATCACGTCGCCTTGGTGGCCGGCGGCATCGGCCAAACGCCGTTCCTGGCGCACGTCCGCGACCTGCTCGGCACGCGCGGCTACGGCGGCCGCCCGGCGCGACGCATGACCAAAGACGTTGCCTTGTATTACGGGGTTCGCAGTGCCGACCTGGCGGCGGGCGTCGAGGATTTTCGGTCCGCAGGTGCGACGGTCCACCTGGCGAGTGACGACGGCAGTGTGGGTTTTCGCGGTTTCGTGACGCAATTATTGCAACAGCACGAACCGCCGCAACAGCTCGTCGGTTGCGGCCCCGAACCGATGTTGCGGGCGCTAGCCGAGGTAGCACGACGCTGGAACGTGCCTTGTGACGTTTCGCTCGAAACGCCGATGGCGTGCGGCGTGGGGATTTGTTTCAGCTGCGTGACGCGCGTAACAACGTCGGACGGTTGGGACTACCGGCGCGTGTGCGTCGAAGGACCGATCTTCGACGCGGCTAAACTGGCGTGGGACCAGCCGCATTAAAGCAGCCCCGCGTAGTCTTCCTCGATCCGCTTCGTGGACATCTTGCTGAGGAAGTTCGCATAACACAGCCACGCCGACAGCGCGTGCAGGTCCGCGAACGGCGGCGGCAGGTGGCGCGGCGGCGCGACCAGACCCTCTTCGACCAGCTGCGCCAGCACCTTCACGTCGGCCAGGTTTGTTTTGCCGCAGAACAACAACGGCACGCGCCGCACCATGCCGCGGCTCACCGCCAGGCGCATGAAATTGTAAATCTGCACGAACCCCTTGCTGTAACACAGGTCTTTCGTGAACGGCCCGTGGTCCGCCGGCAGGCTGCCGCGGAAGATGCGCATGGCATACTTGTAACTCTCGCGCGGCGTGTAACCTTCCTGCAAAAAGAAGCGGTACACCTCCAGGAAGTTCGCCCCCGCCTCTGCCAGGGCGACGCCTTCGATGCGGTTGGTCAATCGCCGTACGCGGGCCGGGTGCGACGCGAACGAGAAGATTTCGGTCAGGACTGCCAGACCTTCCTGCGTCACGGTCGAGGACGGCGGCCCCTTGCTCAGAAACGTGCAGACCGGCTGGCTTTGCCCGTTAAGCGTCGTCCCCAGGTGGACCCAGCCCTCGTGAACTTCAAGGAGACGTACTTCACGCGGCGAAAACCGGGCGTCGTCGCGGATTTTGATGTAGTCGGTGCCGGCCGCCGCGTCGGCGACGATGCCGTCGGACAGGCGCACGCGCACCGCCGCCGGGTCGCTGAAGAATACCCCCAGTCGCTGGGATAGCTCATCAACCGTTTGCTGGGCGTCGTACGTTTCGACATCGACGTTGAAGAGCGTTTCCTGCGCCAGGTTGTCGAGGATCACCGACATCATCTGTCCCAGGTCGGACAGGGTCGGGTCGCCGGCGTGGAAGCTGTCGGCCGAACTGCCGTACAGCCGCTCGGAAATCTGGTTGAAGCCGCGTGTGCCGCGGAGGACGAGCATGTCCACGACCTCGCGGTATTCTTCGCACATCCGCGCCATGATCTGGCCGGCGCCGTTATACGGCCCCAGCTGCCGGCGGATGTCGCGCTCGATGGCGTGGAATTCCAGGCGCTTGCGGTCCGGGTCGAACGGCAGCGGCCGGGTCGTGTAGTAGTCGGCGGTGACCGGCGGCAACTCCTTCGCGTCTTTGGCGAAGAAGGCGTCCTCGATCGAGTCGTCCCATTTGATGGCGTCGAGGATGCGGATGGGCCGCTGGGCTTCCACGAGGCGGTCGCTCAGCGTGCGGATGAGGGTTTCGTAAGAGGTGAGGGGGCGCGTCGGCCCCCCGGCTATGCCGTTGGCTATCGTCACTTTGCCTGTAAACTCCCGCAAAGCCGCGAGCGGCTTTGATGCCCCGTTCCATGTTCCGGTGGTCCGTCAACCGTCTGCCGAACGTCGGTCCGGCTCCTGCCCGGCTGTCCCAGCCTGCGGCACCTTGTAGCTTCGTTTCCCGTGCGCGTCCAGAGGGAAGTTTTGGCGAGCCGGGGTCGTAAACGACCCGTAGATTAAAGAACCAAACCCTGGCCAAACCACCCCCCGAGCCCTTGTGACGCCGGCCAAGCAAACACCCCACCACCAACACCCCCCCCCGCCCCAGCGTAACAATCCCCAAG
>JBBRLG010000256.1:0-10227 GCA_038231495.1 Gemmatales bacterium
AACTACATAGCCCGCGTGGTGGTGCTGGCCAACGGCGGGGCAATCACCCGCGACCTGGTCGCGCCGCCGGGCCGGTTCGAGCGGCCGTGGCGGCCGCTGAAAATGCAGGGCGGCCAGCTGCAAGGTCTCATCCAACAGCTGGTGCAGGTCGGCGTTCAGACGCTACCGGAGGGTACGCTCGAAAACCGCATCATTGGGGCGGTGGAGCGCGAGTTGATCGAACAGGTGTTGGCCCAATGTAAGGGAGTGCAGGTGACCGCGGCGAAAATGCTCGGCATGAACCGCAACACGCTGCACAAGAAGGTCAGCGGCTTTACCCCGCCGGGGGAAAATAGCGTGGCCCACGACAGCGACTGATAGTCGTGCGCGATCAATCATGCGAAGCGGGGCAGGGTCGTTCCTCCTGGAACTCCCCTGCCCCGCTTCGTTTTGCAAACAGACGTCTGCGGCGGTTACTTCGTGAACTTGCCGTAGTACTCGGTCGATCCCAGGAAGTCGCCGAGGACCACTTCGTCGCGCGTGCCGCTTTGCAGCGCGGCCACAAAGCTGGCCAACCCCGAGTCCGGGTCGCGTCGCAGGTACACGCGGTAGTACACCCCGACGAGGACGTTGCTGGCCGACGATGAAGTCAAAACGGACAGCGCCACGCTCTGGTTCGACGCGCCCGCGGCCAATCTGCTGCCGTAGAGCGACCGGCTGTTGTCGTCCAGCGGCGCCCCCAGGACGTCGGCGAACAAGGCCGTCAGGAAGTCGAAGTTGTTGCCCTTGCCCCGCGTCTGGAAGTATTCGGCCGAGCCGTACAACAACGACTGCACCTGTTCCAGCGTCGCCCCCTGCTTCACAGAGGTGACAAAATTGGAGCTTTCCGCCGCCGACGGCTGGCGGTTCAAGGCATGGTTGAACACGTTGGAGACGTACAGGAACCGGTACTCGTCGCTCGTAGCGATCTGCGTCACCACGTCTTGCCGCGTCTTGCCCTGACGTAGCTCCGTGGTGAAGAAGTTGAGGGCGTTCAGGTCCGCACCGCGGTTCAGCAGATCGGTGAAGACCTGGTTGAGCCACTTCCGGTCCAGGGTACTGTCGTAAACCGGGATCAGCTTGTTGGAGTACTCCACCGAAGCCACGATGGAGCCTAGCACGCCCTCTTCGCGGAAACCGTTCAAGAGGTTCGAGACGTAGTACGTTACGCCGTCGGCGTCGGCGACGTGGCCGAGGAGGGCTGTGAAGTCCGCGTTCACCTCGACCGTGTAGGCGTCCGTCGTGGTAAGGATGGCCAGGGCCGTAAGGAAGCGCGAACCGTTCTTCGCCAGCAGCGTGCCCCACTTCTGCACGCCCGCCGGATCGATCCCGTGCCCGAACACGTCCTGGTAGACGCCGTTGAGGAACGAGAACGGCGACGGCTTGTTCTGCTTGAAGTAGAACGCGTCCGAGGCGAGAACCCGTGCCCGCACGTCGACCAGCGTGTCGCCGTTGTTTATCAGTCCGATGTAGAAGCTCAGACCCTTGGCGTCCGGCGGCGTGCCCAACGACTTGTTGAACAGGCCCGTGACGTAATTGGTGCGGAACTCCTGGCTGTTGGTAATCTCCAACGCGGCGTCGAAGCGGTGCAGTCCGTTTTCCAGCTGGTTGGTGAAGAACGCCAGGCTGTTCGGGTCGATCTCGCGGTGCAACAGGTCGCGGAAAGCCTGCGACACCCACGTTTGATTGGCGCTGCCGCTGGCCACCACGGCCGCGATCGTGATCGTGAACGTCTGCGGGGCCGAAATGTTCACGCCGCCGTTCGCGGTGCCGGCGTCGTCCATCAGGCGCACCGTCACCGTGGCGGTGCCGATGTTCTTGTTGGCGGGGCCGAACGTTAGCGTGCCGTCCGGCGCGATGCTGGGCTGCACGGTGAACAGGTCCGGCCGGTCGGTGGTGACGATGAACGTCAAGCCCTGGTTTTGCTCGTTGCCCACGCCGGCACTGATGTTGGTCACAAAGCGCGGCACGGTCGTCGTGCCGCTAAAGACTTTCACCGTCACATTCGGCCCGACCGTGAAGCTCGGGGTCTGGTTGACCAGCAGGATGGTGATCTTGAACGTTTGCAGGACGCCGGTGTCCTGGCCGCCGTTGGCCGTGCCACCGTTGTCGAGCGCCCGGACGTAAACGGTGGTGGTGCCGGACTGGAACGCACCGGGGGTAAAGGTCAACGTGCCGTTGCTGGCGATGGCCGGCTGCACCGCGAACAGGCTCGGGGTATCCGACTGCACGATGAACGTCACGGTCTGGTTGGACTCGATGGGCTGGCCGGGGTTGATGTTGGTCGCCCAGTTCGGGAACGACGCCGGGCCGGAGTTTTCGAGCACCGACTCGTCCGGACCCTTCGTGAAGGTGGGCACCTGGTTGAAGTACAGGACGGTCAATTTCCCCGTCGCCTCGTTCGCACTGAACGCCGTGGTATTGCCGTTGGCCGTGGTGTCGGCGGTGCCGCCGTCGGTGTTGTTAGGCTGCGTGAGGCCGGACGATAGATCCCACGCCCGGAACTTGAAAGTCTGGTCGCCGACGAAGAACTGGAGCGGCACGAAGCGGACGCGGTTGTAGCTGGCATTTTCGAGCAACCGCGCGTTGAGTTCCGACGGCGTGCCGAAGTCCGTCCACGACGCACCGCCGTCGCGGGAGTATTGCCACTTGCCGAAGAAGCTGTCGGTGTTCGTGACCGCGATGCCCTTGATGGCGCCAGGATTGGCGTCGGTAATGTTCGCACGAACGAGGATCGTCGGCACGTCGGTGCCGGCGTCGTTTAAGTTGTCTTCAAAGAGGTTGTTCAGCAACACCGTTTCGTTGGCCGGTAGCACGGGCGCGGCGTTGGCCCCCGGCTGGAAGAAGGCGCGGCCGACGAAGATGTCGCCCGGATTCTCGCCCGGAATCTGGTTCTGATTCTGGTCGATCTTCGTGCCGTTGAAATCGGCCACGTCCGGCCCGACGAATACGCGGTAGAGGCCCGGCGTGGTCTGGGGTGCGAAACTGATCTGGTACTTGACCTGGTCGCCGTTGGGGTCGAACAGGGTCACGCCCGTCGGGGTCACGGAGTTGCCCAGGGGGTCTAGAATTTTAATCTGGGACAGGGTCAACGAGGACGGGTCGATCGACTTGCTGAAAGTCACGAACACGGTGTTCAGGGTCGATCCGACCGGCGCGGTGAGGGAAACAATACTCGGCCCCGAGTGGTCGGTCGAGAACGTGAAGATGCCGCGCCCCTGGAGGGCCGCCGCCAACACGCCCTGCTTGGGATCGAACTGGAGGTCGAGGACCGGCGAGTGGGGCAGGCCCGCGGCCGGACTTTTCCAGTTCTTGCCGCCGTCCACGGTGGCGAAGACGCCACTGTCGTTGCCGACGTAAATCGTGCCGTTCGGGGCGGCGGCGGTGACGCCGGGGTCGAAGGCAATCGTGTGCGTTTCCACGTTGGCCAGGTTGCCGGAGATGTTGGTCCAGGTCATGCCGCCGTCGTTGGTCGCCCAGACATGAGGGATGCTGAGGCCGCCGAACACGGCGAAGGCGTGGAGCGCGTTATTGGGATCGACGACGATTTCGTTGACCTGCGCTTTCGGCAGGCCGTTGTCGCGCTCCGGGAAGCCGTCGGCGCCGGTATTGGTGGTGACGAAAATTTCACCCTTATTCGTACCGGCGTAGTAGAAGCCGGGCTTGGAAAGGGCAAACGCCACCGCCGTTACCAAACCGCCGGTGGGCGAGATGGTGGAGCTTAACGGATCAAACGCGTTGTTGGTCGTGCGCGTGAGGTACACCTTGTCCGTGCCGAACAGCAGTTCGTTTTGGAAGACGCCGCTGTCGAAAACCTTGTTCGGATCGACCGCCAGCGCCGGGAACATGGCGCCGCGGTCCTGGACGCTAATGCCGGGACTGGTGATGGGGTTGAAGGTGAGACCGCCGTCGAGGGAGAAGTCCGGACGCAGTCCGATGTTCTGCCCGAACGAGTCAACGCTAATGCGGGCATATTGCCAAACGCGGAAAACGGTGGACGGCGTGCCGGCCGCCGCGCCCGGCACCGGCGCGACCACGCGGACCGTGCCGGCGTTCTGGACGTCCAGGCCCGTGCCGCCCGGCCCGGTTAAGCCCTCGGACGAAAAGCCGGCCAGACCCGCGGAAGCCACGCCCGCAGTCCCGGCACCCAGCTGGGTGGTGTAGTACTGGTTGTGTTTGGCCGGATCGACGCCGACCGAGGTCAGTGCCGTGATTTGCAGGTTGCCGTTGATCGAAGAGATTTTCAAGCCGGGAGTGATGCCCGGCGTCGCGGCGGACAGGATGCCGAAGCCGCCACTGGAATAGTCGTAGGTGAAGCCCCTGGACACGCCGCGGAAGACGCCGCCGTCCGTACCAATTACCAGCCGCCCCTGGCCGTCAAAGGACAGGTTGTTAATCGAGGGCGGCAGGTCGCGCTTCAAACCCGGGAACGTGCTGCTTTCCTGCTCGAGGTCGTACCAGGAAACGCCTTCGCCGATGTACGGGTCGTCAGCGTCCGCGGGCGGATAGAGGTCGCCGCTGCGATCCCCCGCTAAGTCTTTCGTGAGGTCGTCGCCGGTGTTCTCGAAGGCGAGGATGTCGGTTTGGTGGCCGTCGTTCATGTTGCCGGTGTCAACGCGGATGAAGGCATGCGATAAGCGGAGTCGTAGCGGCACGAAGGCCTCGGGGCCTTCGGGCGCGTACCGCCGTGAACCGCCGACGTACACGACGTTGGGATTCGTCGGATCGACCGCGAGCGCGCCGACGTTGCTGGCGTCGTTGCCGAGCAAGTTGATGTCTTTGAAGTTATGATCCAAACCGGGAATCTCGGTGCCGTCCTCGGGATCACCGTCGCCAAACGGGGTGGTGTTTTGCCGCAGCATGATTTTGGTGAAATTGCTGAGGTTGTCGCTGGTCTTGTACAACCCAAGCTCGCGGCCGTAATCGACATTCGGGGGCGTGTTGTTGCCCGGCGGGGTGCCCATCAAGACGTAAACGTTGGCTTCGTCGCCGACGCGGCCGCTGCCAATGGCGAGGGTGATGCGTCCAACACCCGCACCGAAGGGCAGGTTGGAATTGGGGTACAAGTCGCCGCCGACGATCTGGTCCCACGAGTTGCCCTTGTTAATGGTCCGCCACACGCCGGCGGTCGGGCCGCCGTTTGCCAGGCCGATGTTGCCGAGGGCGACGAGCAACCGGTTGCTGTTGAACGGATCGATAACCAAGTCGGTCACGGAAGCCAGCGGCGTGCCGGCACCCAGGAACTTCGGCGGGTTGGCGGTACCGGCCAGGCGCATCGTAGCCGGGTCGAGGACATCGACCCACGTCAGGCCGCCGTCCGTCGAGCGGTACACGCCGGGGCCGTTGGCACCGCCGGCAGCAACGCCGGCATACACCGTATTGGGATCGTTGTTGTCGATGACAATTTTGCTGATGCGTGCCGAGCCGACGACGGTGCCGCTGTTACCGATGATGGTCCACGTCTTGCCGCCGTCGGTGGACTTGAGCACGCCGACGCCATAGCGCGAATCGGGGTTGAGGTCGGCCACGCCCGTGCCGGCGTAGAGGATCAACGGATTCGTTTTGGCAATCGCCAGGGCACCGATCGGCGCACGCACCGGCTGGCCGCTGCTATCGTTCAGGTAGTCGAGACGGGGAATCCAGGTGTTGCCGCCGTTGGTCGTTTCCCAGATGCCGCCGTTGGGCGTGCCGATGTAAAGGTGGTTGCCGCTGCGGTCGCTGGGATCGACGACGACCGCCGTGGTGCGGCCGGTGACGTTGACGTAATCGACTCCCTGGTTCGTCGTGTCGATGGGGCCGGGACCGACCGCCTTGAACTCCGTGAAGCTCGGGCCCTGCAAGAAGAACGTGATGGTCGAAACCGGGGAGGCAAGACCCACGCGATCGATGGTCCGCACGCCGATCGTGTGGAGGCCGGGGACGAGACCAGGTACGGTGAAGGTGAAATTGCCTGCCGGGTCCACGGTCAGCACTTTGAAGTCGTCGGTCTGGTTGAAGCCGTCGTTGTTCGGGTCGAATTCCACATAGGCAATATTGTTGACCGAGCCGTTGTCGTTGACGTTGCCGTTGATCGTGGTATCGGTCGTGTGCGGCGTGTTGCCGTTGGGGTCGCCCACGAAGCCGGGGTTCTGCAACCGCACGCTGCTCAGGATGGGCGGCACCCCGTCCACAAAGCTCGCGATCAATTTGACTTGATCGACGCCGACAATGAGTTTGCCCTGGTTATTCGTCTCCGCGATGCGCAGCCGGATCGTCTTGCCGGCGAACGCCGACAGGTCGTTGTCCGTGATCGTGAAGAGCACCGAGGAGTTGGTCGGGTCGGACGGCTTGGTGACGAACTCGGCCCGGAGGACGCCGTGCGCCCCGTCGATGCCCAGCAGATCGCCGGCCGGGTCCATGATGTCCACCCGGACCTGCTGATTGGCGACGCGGGTGTTCTCGGTCCGGTAATCGAGGGCGGGGGTAAGGTTCGTGTTCGTGAACGGCGCGTCGCTTTGGAGGTACAGCGTCAGCGACAGCGTAACCGCACCCGCCGTGTTGGCGTTGAACGGGATGAAGATGTCCTGGTACAGCGCGTGCGTGCCGCTATACGTGTTGATCGCGTTCGGGTTAAAGCCGTTGACGGAAATCGGATTAAGATTGGCCTCATCGAGCATCGCCTGGTAGTTGCCCTGGGGCGGGATCGGCACCAGGCTGCCGCTGAGGGGGCTAACGCCGCCGGTCTGCGAACTCCAGCGGCCGTGGCTGCCGCCAAACTGGTCGGGCAGGTCGTACGTCTGCCAGCCGAGCAAGTTGCCCGTTGCACCGGTCAAATCGGCCGCCTCAAAGCCGGGATTGCGCACCAGGTTGATGACGCTCACGCCGATGGCGATGTGGAAGGTCGTGACGCGCACGAGCGGGTCGTTGAGCGCGGTCACGTCCGTCGGGTTGGACGAGAAACCGCCCGCCAGATAGGGAGTCGGCGGCTGAAACGTGCCGTCGCCGTTGCCCAGGAACGTCAGAATGTTGACATCGTTGGTTTGGTTTGCACCCGGCAGCGTCGTCACCACCAGGTCGAGGTTGGCGTCGGCGTCCAGGTGCGTGGCGACAATGGACTTCAGTGCAATCGTCTGTTGCGCGGAATTGATGCCGAGGGATGTCATGATCGCCTGGCCGAAGCCGGTGGCGTCCTGGTTCAGTAGCACGGCAATACCGCCGGTCGTGACGCCGTTGGACTTGCTGGCGACCGCGAGATCGGGGTAGCCGTCGTTGTTGAAATCGCCGACGGTGATGCTGCCGGGGTTGATGATACCCGTGGTATAGATGCCGCGGATGTGGAACTTGCCGGCCCCGTCGCCCTCCCACAGCTGGACGTGGCCCGGTGCCGCGTCGTCGGCGACGACAAAGGCCAAAACGCCATTCTTCAGGAAGTCGCCGACGGCGACGGCGGAGGCGTCCACGTCGGTCGCGAACTCGTTGTCGCCCTGGAAGGTGCCGTTGCCGTTGCCCAGCAGAATCGAAACGCCCTTTTGGGTCACCGAGGGCAGCCCGGTCTTACGGTCGTGCGCCACGACGAGGTCGAGTTTGCCGTCGTTGTCGAGGTCGCCGAGGACGACCTGGGTGGGCTGTTCGCCGACGAACACTTCCTGGATCGGCGCGAACGAAGTCGAGTCGATCGTGCCCGACACGCTCTTGTTTTTCAGAATGCCGATCACGCCGTCTTCCCGGTCGGCGACGATAATGTCCGGCTTGGCGCCGCCGGTGATTTTCCCGATGGTCACACTCACCAGGTCGCGGACGTTGTGCCCTGGCAGCGCGGGGTTGAAGAAGACCGGCGGGGCGTAGGCACCGCCGCCCATGCCCTTGTACACGGCCACGCGGGGGCCGTTGGCCGAGTCGTTCTCAACGACCACCAGGTCCAGGTTGCCGTCGCCGGTCAGGTCGCCCGACGTGATGGCGATGGGGTTGTTCAACCCGGGGGTGTCCGTGGTCTGGACGAAGGTGCCGTCGCCGTTCCCCTGGAGGATGGTGACGTCGGCGCTGCCGGCGTTTGCCGTCGCCACGTCGACCATGCCGTCGGCGTTGGTGTCGCCGATCGCCAGGGCGACCGGGTTGGACCCGGTCCGCGCGACCTTGGGCGCGGCGAAATTAATAACCGCCGTGCTGAGGTTTTTGAGGACGGACACCTGGCCGCCACCGAAGTTGCCGCCGATGACGACGATGTCTTTCTTGCCGCCGCCGCTGACGTTTTGCAAGGCAAGGGCGGACTCGTTGAAAATGCCGTCGTTGAAAGACAACGGCGCGGCGAGGTTGCCGGCACCGTCGTTGGCAAACACGTAAACCTTGCCGAAATTGGTGCCAACCACGTCGTCCAGGAAACCACCGCCCGCCTGCACCTTGCCGGCCGCCAGCGCCGAGAAAGTGATGGCACTCAGCGTGGTGTTGGTCAGCGCAATCGTGCCAGGCCTACTCTGGTTCGTGAACCGCAGCGTGCCACCGCTGGAGCCGCTGACAAGGATGTCGGGTAAGAAATTGCTCGACGTAAATGCGGCCGTAATCGCTTTGGGAACGAGGACGCCGGTCGACGGATTCCCAAACGTCCCGACGGTCGTGACGACGGCCGCCGCAAACTGGCCGTTCCCGGTGTTGCGCAGAATGCTAAAGCTATAATTATTCGACGCGTCTCGGGTGGCGTTGGCTACGATAAGGTCCGGGCGGCCGTCGCCGTCCACGTCGGCGGCCACCATGTTATCGGGGTTCAGGCCACCCTCGGCAAAGCTCGTACCGCCGGAGAAGTTGAGCACGCCGGGTTGGTTGGCATTATTGGTGAAGACCGTGACGTTGTTTGCGCGGCTGCTGGCGACGGCGATGTCCGGCAAGCCGCCAAAGCCAAAGAGGGGAGTCACGACCAGCGCGGCAGGCGTTGCACCGGACGGCAAGTTCAGGATAAAATCCGGAGTCAGGTTGTAGCCGCTGTTGCCGGATTTGGGTCGACCTTTGTAGATGTCAATTTGGCGGCCTTGGGCGTCCGCGACCACGAGGTCGAGGTCGCCGTCGCCGGTCAGGTCCTGGAGTGCTACACCGATGGGCTGAGCGCCGGAGAAGGAGGTAGGAGATATCGGGGTCGGGTAGTTGGACATCGCGCCCAGGGTGCCATCGCCCGGCACGCTGATGACGGAGATGTTGCCGGCGCCGAAGTTGGCCGCGACCAGCTGCTGCGTGTCCGTAATCGGCAAACTGTGGACGAGATCGAAGAGCTGGTTGCCGCGGACGAAGACCGTGTAGGTGTCCAGGGGCAGCGGGGCGCCGCCGTTGTACGCCAGCGTGACGAAGGTCTGGGTGCCGTCGAGGGTCGCCGAATCGACGCTGATCGGCTTGCCGTGCGAGTCGAAAATGAAGTAATTCGCCGGGTTGGCCGCGCCCGTGCGCGTGACGTTGTTGCCGGCCATCGCCTCGGAAAACTCAATCTGGATCGGCGGGTGCGCGCTGGAGGGCGCGGCAACGTTCAACTCGATGCCGCTGCCGTCCGGCGGCAGCACGCCCGCCGCGATGATGGTCGGGACGTTGGAAAGGAGGTGGCGGGCCTCCAGGGCTTCCAAGCCGAGCCGCCCCTTGCCCCTGCCGTCCGCTTGCGCGGTGGACCGCGGTTTACGCCGCAAGCGTTGCTCGAAGAAACGAACCAGAGAGAAAAACTTCATGGTGATAACCTCAGGGAGGGCGGCACGTTTCAAAGGCATTTGCTTCCTGGGGAGCGACCGCCGGACTGACTCGATAAGCGGTTGAGGAAGGAGTCAGCTCGGGGTCCGAACACAGCCAGGGAAGTTTCTCGGGTGCCTTGAAGAGTGCCGATTAGCGGTTTCGCAACCGGTGTTTGGGGTAAGTTTTTTCCAGGCGCCGGCGAAATCGAAAGCAACCTCTCCACGACGAGAGGTTAGCGGTAAGCAATAGTTCCCCTGCGGGGAAGACTTTGAAGTCCCGCTAGGGGTGGCAGGCTTGGGTGATTGTCAGGCTGGCACGAGTTTGCCGTCCCCCGTTTCTCGACGCGGTTGGCGAGTCGAGACGGAAGTGACAAACCGGACGTAACACTTACCCACGCAAATGGGTAAACCGATACAGATATATTAGGCACGCCAATCGTTCCAGACAACACGTCACAACCCTTTTTTTCCGAACGCCCGTAGCCACAAGCGGTCCGCTTGTGGGTGACCGTCTCCCACAAGCGGGCCGCTT
>JBBRLG010000257.1:0-10154 GCA_038231495.1 Gemmatales bacterium
CGGGGCGTAAGCCCGACGTGATTTGCAGTCCACCCACGTCGGGCTTACGCCTCGACGCTCGCCTTTTCCGCCAGCGGCCCGATCCTTCGCCCCTCGATTCTACCCGTCAACAATCCACCAAGTGGGGCGCAAGGTTCGTTTCGCCGAGCATTTCCCTTGTGAGGAGCGGAAGTTATGCAAGCTCTACGGGTTAGGAAAGTAGCAGCGGCGTTGTACGGATTTCAGGCAGTTTCTGCAATTTTGAGCAGCACCAGTGTAAATTTGACCAGAACTGGGCTGGCCTGGCAGGTGGCGTCATGGTATACTTCTGGACACATTAGCCGAACGAGGATTCCGCCTGAAGTTCCTGAAAAATCAGGGTTTCGCGTGGAAAACGTGAGAAGATTAGGGCCGCTGCCCGTCTATTAATTGGCAGAACGGCCTGACGTTTGCTCTAACGATGAAAGTGGCGATGCGGGGTGTCAAGACGACAGCCGACGGTTGGGAACGGAGAATCCCTTAAAGTGGCAACGACATTCAGCGAATAACTGGGTGTTGAGCAAGCCGGTGCCCATTCATACCCGACGCCGGATTGGCTGTCCAGATTGATTAACCGCGTGACGCGGTCGCAAGGCAAAGCGCGTAAGAAGCGGCAAATAGGTCGAACCTGAAGGGTACGACGAGCATCCAAGAGGGGTCATCCCAATTATCGGCCCTTCGCGTTGGGAACTTGACGAAACTTTGGCCGCTTCTGGTTACGGAATCGCATGAAGGAAGGGACACTTGTCCCGAGGCTTTGACCGGCGACCGGACAACATTGGCAGAAAAGGCTGGCTCCGAACGATACAGGAAAGGGTAAGGCGGCTTCCCCGGCAACCAGGATTTTGCGGATGCGGACACAAGGAGTGACGACCGTGACAGGTTTCAAACATCTGGCACTGAAGCAGTTGACGGATCAACAAGTTCGTTTCGCGCCGCCGGCCCACCGGGTCGAACAGCGGTTGCGGGCCGAACGCCTCCGGGCCGAGATCGATCCCGGCAAACGCTACCCCTATCAGTTCGTGTGCTTCCGGATCACCGACTTCCGCCCCGAGTCGTTCCCGGACCTGTTGATCCCCGGCGACGAGTTAATCGACGACCTCGACCTGTTCATCAAGGCGTTGCGGGTCGTGACTCTGGAAGAGGTTAGCAAGCGGCTCAACGTCTCGACCAAGACCGTTCGCCGTTGGCGTAAGTTGGGTCTGGTCGGCCGTCGGGTAATCTTTAACGGGCGTAACCACCTGGCATTTGAACAGTCGGTGCTGGACCGTTTTATGACCGTTCACCAGGCCCGCGTGGAGCGCGGCAGCCGGTTTTCGCAGCTTAGCGAGGACGAGAAGGAAGAAATCGTCCGCCGTGCCCGCCGCCTGGCGCGGGTCTGTGGCGGCACGCTTACCGAAGTGAGCCGGCGCATCGCCCGGCGGTTGAACCGCTCGGCGGAGACGGTCCGCTATACGATCAAGAACTTCGACCGAGAGCACCCGGAACAGGCTCTCTTTCCCAACCTCACCGGGCCACTGGACGCGGCTACGAAGGGTGTCATTTACACCTCTTACCGAAGGGGGATTACCGTGGATATGCTAGCGAAACGTTTTCAGCGCACCCGCACTTCGATGTACCGCGTGATCAACGAGGTGCGTGCCCAGCGCCTGCTGGAACAACCGCTGGATTACATGCCGCACTCGTCCTTCGACGACCCGGCCATGGACGCGACGATTCTCGCGCCGATGCCCGATGCCGAGGCGTACGAGAAGAAGCGCCGCGACATGAAGGCGCCGAAGGACGTACCGGCGGAACTTGCACCGCTCTACCAGATGCCCCTGCTCAACAAGGAACAGGAACAGCATCTATTTCGCAAGATGAATTATCTCAAGTACAAGGCCAGCAAGCTGCGCAACGAGCTGCGCAAAGACGGGCAAGAAGAGGGTGAGGTCGATCCGACCCGCGTGCGCATCCAGCTGCTCAAGGAAATTGAAGACTTGCAGGTGGAAGCCAACGCGGTCAAGGACTTGCTCATCAAGGCGAACATGCGGTTGGTCGCCACGCCCGCCAAGAAGCACGCCGGCCCGGCCCACAACATATTTGAACTGCTGTCCGACGGCAACATGTCGCTGCTGCGGGCGGTCGAGAAGTTCGACTTCGGCCGCAACTTCAAGTTCAGCACCTACGCGACGTGGGCGATTATCAAGAACTTTGCGCGCAGCATCCCGGACGAGAACCACCGCCGCGAGCGGTTCGTGACCGGCCACGACGACGTTTTCGATGCCGCTCCGGACGTGCGAACCGACGAGCACGAGCAGCTGGTCACGCAGGAGCGGGCCAAGCACAGCGTCAACCGCCTGCTGGAATACCTGGAACCGCGCGAACGCGACATCATCCGGATGCGGGCCGGCATGGACGATCACCACAAGGGCATGACTTTGGAGGAGATCGGCCAGCAGTTCGGCATCACGAAGGAGCGCGTCCGCCAGCTGAACCAGCGGGCGATGAACAAGCTGCGAACCATCGCGAAACAACAGGAACTGGAACTGCCGTAATCGCATTGCCGCGATTCATAGAAACGGGCCGGGCGTCTGAGTTTCAGACGCCCGGCCCGTGGTGCTTATATACTCAACGCGGCTCGGTTTGATACAAGCCTGAAGCGCAAGCGAAGGATAGTCCTTCGCTTGCGCTTCAGGCTTGTGTCAGAGTCCCCCCGTTGAGCGGCTCCCCCGGATTGCGCTGCGCTCCATCCGGGGCTACCTTCGTCTACCCGCTGACGCGGGTCTTATCATCAGAACCCCCGCAAGGGGGTAAGCGAATGTAGCCCCGGATGGAGCGCAGCGCAATCCGGGGGAGCCGCGGCGCAACCCGGGGAAGGAACTCTCCGGAAGATTTGCCACACCCGCCACGTCCCGGCTCACCCCTCCGGCAGTTTGCCCCTCAGCGCCGCATACAGCGCCAGGCGGGCGGCGCGCCAGCGCGATTTGATCGTACGGACGCTGACGCCGACCACTGCCGCGGCCTCCTCCTGGCTCAGCCCCTGGTACCAAAGCAGGTCGAAAACTTCACGCCCCTCCACCGGCAGCCGGTCGGCCTGGTCGTGGAATTCGGTCCATTCTTCCAACCGGCCCGGCTCGACCGTCCGGTCGCAGGCGGCTTCGTGGACGATCGAGCCGGTGGCGGGCGGGGCGCTGGCGTGGTGTGCCCCGGAACCCAGCGGGCCGTAGTGGTGCCGGGCCAGGTCAATCAATTCGCGGCGGATTTGTAGCGATGATAGGCGGTAGAAGTCGCGCACCGTGGCGACCGGCACGGCCTCCAGGGCACGACACAGCCGCAGCACCGCGTTTTGAAACACGTCGGCGGTTTCCTCCCAGCGCCGCACGCCTGGATAGTCGCGCAGCATCTTGTGCGTGAGGCGGCGGAGGCGGTCGCTCGCCTGGGTCAGCAGGTCGTTGCGCGCGGATACGTCGCCCGACGCCAGGCGGTCGAGACACCCTTGCAGAAGGACCGACGTTGACTCCGCCATACCACCAACCCGATTCGTGCCCCGCGCATAGAACCACCGAATGATAATACTCGTTGCCCCGCCGGGCCGCCAACCATGAAAACCCGCCGATCCGTCCGCAAGCCCCTTGTCTCCTTGTCCCCTTGTCCCCTTGTCCCCTTGTCCCCTTATCTCCTTTGTCTCCTTGTCTAGCGCAGTCCCCTTGTCCGCTCTTCCCCCTCTCCCCAAGATATACTCAACGCGGTCCAATGTGACATAAACGCCCGTAGCCACAAGCGGGCCGCTTGTGGCTACGGGCGTTTGCGTCAAATTGGACTGCGGGCAGTATAACCAGGAGGAAACGAGCGGCCTCGGAGGAACGGATACAGGAATGGCAAGCCATAGCGTCGATTGGCGCGACCCGCCGCCGGACAGCTGCCGGCGCGGCGCGGTCACGATCGGCAACTTCGACGGGGTCCACCGCGGCCACGCCTCGTTGCTGACGACGCTGCGCGGCCAGGCCGCGACCGTGCGCGGCCCCGCGGTGGCGCTCACCTTCGACCCGCACCCGCTCGAACTCCTGCGCCCGACCCAGAGCCAGCAGCCCTTGACGACGCTGGCGGAGCGCGCCCGTCTGCTGCAAGAACTCGGCGCGGATCATGTTGTTATCCTGCGGACCGAACCGACTTTGTTGGCGTTGACCGCGGAGGAGTTTTTCGCGCAGGTGATTCGCGAACGGTTGGACGCGCGCGCCCTCGTGGAAGGAGTCAACTTCGGCTTCGGCCGCAACCGCGCGGGCGACGTCGGCTGCCTGACGGCATGGTGCCGGGCCGCCGGGATCGGCATGGTCGTGGTGCCACCGGTCGTCGTGGAGGGCGTCGAGGTGTCGAGCAGTCGCGTCCGCGCGGCACTGCTGGCCGGAGACGTGGCGACGGCGCAGGAGATGCTGGGACGGCTGTACCGCCTGCACGGCACGGTCGGCGTCGGCCGGCGCCGCGGCCGGACCCTCGGCTTCCCGACGGCGAACCTGACCGCGACGGAAAACCTGGTGCCGGGCGACGGCGTCTACGCGGTCCTGGCCCACGTGCGGGGCACGGCCTGGCCGGCGGCGGCGAACGTCGGGCCGAACCCCACCTTCGGCGAGCAGGCCCGCAAGGTCGAGGTGCATTTGCTCGACTACGAGGGCGACCTGTACGGGCAACCGTTGGCGGTCGATTTCGTGCGGCGGTTGCGTGCCACGCGGCCGTTCGCCGGCGTCGAGGACCTGACCGCCCAGCTGCGCCGGGACGTGGAACAAGCCCGGCAGGCGACCGGGTCGTGACGACGGCATTGTTTTTTAGTGTAGGATCAAGCGCGGTCTTTTTTCGTAACCGTTTACTCCCCCCTTACGAAGGGGGTAGGGGGGTAAAGTGGACGCCATGACGGAGTAGTTCAATCGTTCTTGACCCCCCCTACCCCCCCTTCGTAAGGGGGGGAGTGAACGGTTACCTTTTTTCTTTGGAGTGCAGCGGCTCGACGCCGCTTTCTTTCTTTGGCGAGGCAGCTGGCCCCGGAAAAGAAAGAAAGCGGCGTCGAGCCGCCGCACTCCCAAGAGCGGCCGGCACTCCCAAGGAAACGAAAACAGGCCCATCTACCCACCCGCGCGGTCGAGGTCACGATTCATGACCCAACCACGTCCGTCGAATGGGGCGCGGCGACTGGGCAGGCCGTTTCCCCCCTGTTGGAACACCAGAAAGAGGTGACGCACGCCAGGTTCAGCCCCGACGGCCGCCGGGTCGTGACGTGCAGCCTGGATGGCACGACCCGCGTCTGGGACGCGGCCCCCGGCCCGGAGCCGACGCCAATGCTGCGCCACCAGGGCGCGGTTTATTTCGCCGCCTTCGACGCCGACGGCCGCCGGGTCGTCACCGTCAGCCGGGACGGGACCGCCCGGGTCTGGGACGGCCTCACCGGCCAGCCCCTGGCGCCGCCCCTGTCGCTCCCGCCTCTGGACGTGGTGGACGCCGCCGCGTTCATCCCGGGTGGCTGTCTCGCCGTCAGTCATTCGGCGGACGCCGCGCAGGTCTGGGACGCGGTCACCGGCAAGCCCGTCACTTCGGCGCTGCCGCACAAACTGGTTGTACACGCGGCCTTTAGTCTTGACAGCCGCCACGTCGCCACCGCCGGCGGCGACAAGACGGCACGGGTGTGGGACCGGGCCACCGGCCAGCTGGTCGGACAGCCCCTCCAGCACCTTGGCGCAGTGGACCACGTCGCCTTTAGCCCCGACGCTCGCCTAAACGTTAGAATCCCTTGAAATTCCACGTCCACTCCCGCCCCCGCGCTGGCGTCCGCTCCGGCCAACCGCTAGAACAGATTCATACGCCGTCCCGTTGCGTTCCTCCCGGTGTCCGGCCCCCTGCGCGGCGCGCAAGGAGTTCTTCGATGACCCGCCTCTCCGTTCTCGCACTCTCCCTGGCGCTATGCGGTCTGCCGTCGACTCGGGCCGAGGAGCCAAAGCCCATCAAAATTCTGTTCCTGGGCGACGAGGGCCACCACCAACCTGCCGCCCGGTTCAAGCAGTTGCAGCCCGTATTGGAGAAGCGCGGCATCGACCTCACCTACACCGACAAGGTTGAAGCCCTCAACCCGAAAGTGCTCGCCAACTACGACGGGTTGATGATTTATGCCAACACCACCAAGATCGCGCCGGAGCAGGAGACGGCCCTCATCGAGTTCGTCGAGGGCGGCAAGGGTTTCATCCCGCTGCATTGCGCGTCGTACTGCTTTTTGAACTCCGAAAAGTATGTGGAACTGGTGGGTGCCCAGTTCAAGAGCCACAACACCGGCACCTTTCGCACCACCAGCGCCGAGCCGAACCATCCCATCATGAAGGGCTTCAAGGGCTTTGAAAGCTGGGACGAAACCTACGTCCACACCAAGCACAACGAGAAGGGCCGCACCGTCCTGGAATACCGCGACGAGGGCGACAAGAAAGAGCCGTGGACGTGGGTGCGCACTCAGGGCAAGGGCCGCGTTTTTTACACCGCCTGGGGCCACGACCAACGCACCTGGGGCAACCCCGGCTTCCAGGAGTTGGTCGATCGCGGCGTCCGCTGGGCCGTGGGCAAGGACCCGGTCGGCGGCCCGGCCTTCGTGCGCAGCGACACGCCGTTCCCGGTCCCCGAAATGACGACCATCTCGAAGGACGTGAAGCCGTTCGAGTATGTGGACGTGGGCAAGAAAATTCCGAACTACCAGCCGCGCGGCCAGGCCGAGCCGCTGAGCAAGATGCAACTGCCCCTATCGCCTGCCGAGTCGATCGAGCATTTGGTGGTGCCCAAAGGCTTTCACGCGGAATTGTTCGTGTCGGAGGAAAACCTGGGCGGCAAACCGCTCTGCATGACCTGGGACGAGCGCGGCCGGCTCTGGGTCGCCGTCACCGTGGACTACCCGAACGACCTGCAACCGGCCGGCAAAGGGCACGACAAAATCATCATCTGCGAAGACACCAAGGGTAGCGGCAAGGCCGACAAGTTCACGGCCTTTGCCGACAAGCTGAGCATCCCAACCAGCATGTTGTTTTCCCGCGGCGGGTTGATCGTGTACGAGGCCACGCGCACGCTCTTCCTCAAGGACACCACGGGCAACGGCCAGGCCGACTTGCGCGAGGTGCTGTTCGGCACCTGGGGCATGGGCGACACGCACGGCGGGCCGAGCAACATGCAGTACGGCCTTGACAACTGGGTGTGGGGCATGCAGGGATACAACCACTCCCGGCTGGAGCTTGGTGGAGAGACGGTCGAGTTCCGCCAGGGCTTTTATCGCTTCAAGCCGGACGCCTCGAAAATGGAGTTCATCCGCTCGACCAACAACAACACCTGGGGCCTGGGCATCAGCGAGGAAGGCCTCATCTTCGGCTCGACGGCCAACGGCAATCCGAGCATTTACATGCCGATCCCCAACCGCTATTACGAAGCGGTGCGCGGCTGGGCGCCGTCGCTGGTGCTGAGCAGCAT
The DNA here is from genome assembly GCA_038231495.1 of Gemmatales bacterium. Lineage (GTDB taxonomy): Bacteria > Planctomycetota > Planctomycetia > Gemmatales > Gemmataceae > JBBRLG01. The sequence continues at coordinate 7,483 of JBBRLG010000257.1, forward strand.
GGCCGACTCGAACAAGTTCCATCCGATCACGGACAAGGTGCGCCAGGTCGATTGGCACGGCGGCTACACGGCGGCGGCGGGCCATGCGCTCTATACTGCCCGCGCCTACCCCAAGGAATACTGGAACCGCACCGCCTTCGTGGCCGAGCCGACCGGGCACCTCGTCGGCACCTTCGTGCTCCGGCGCGAGGGCAGCGACTTCCGCTCCAACAACCCCTGTAACCTCGTCGCCAGCGACGACGAATGGACTGCGCCGATCATGGCGGAGATCGGCCCCGACGGGAACGTATGGGTGATCGACTGGTACGCCTACATCGTGCAGCACAACCCGACGCCCAACGGCTTCACGACCGGCAAGGGCGCCGCCTACGACACCGAGCTGCGCGACAAGAAGCACGGCCGCATCTACCGCATCGTCTGCGACACCGCCAAGGACGACGGCAAGACCAAAACGCCTTTCACCCTGGCCGACGCCACGCCGAAGAAGCTGGTCGAGACGCTCAAGAACGACAACCTGTTCTGGCGACGGCACGCACAGCGGCTGCTCGTCGAGCGCCAAAGGGCGGACGTGTGGCCGGAGTTGCTAAAGCTGGCCCGCGACCCCGGCGTTGACGAGATCGGCCTGAACGTCGGCGTCATTCACGCCCTGTGGACGCTGCACGGCCTAAGCGCGTTAGGTAACTGGGACCAGGAAGCGACCGCGGTTGCCGTGGCGGCGCTGAAACACAAGTCGGCCGGTGTTCGCCGTAATGCCGTGCAGGTGCTGCCGAGCGACGCCAAGTCGGTCGCGGCCATCCTCGACGCCGGTTTGACGCGAGACACCGACGCCCAGGTGCGGCTGGCAGCACTGCTTGCACTGGCGGACCTGCCCGCGACCCCGGAAGCGGCCAAAGCCGTCTCGGTGGTGTTACATAGGCCGGAGAACGCCGACGACCGCTGGATTCCCGACGCTGCGACCGCGGCCGCGGCCAAGAACAGCGAAGGCTTCCTGAAGGCGCTGTCGGCGACCAAGAACCCCTCGCCGAAGCTGCTGGCGATCACCGGCATCGTCGCCGAGCATTACGCGCGCGGCGGGCCGGTCGATTCGGTGGGCACCGTCATAGCCGGCCTGGCGGACGCCGACCCGCAACTCGCCGCCGCTGCCGTCCGCGGCCTGACGAAGGGCTGGCCCACCGACAAGCTGCCCAAACTCGACGACCGCGCCGAGTCGGATTTGGAAAAGGTCGTCAACCGCCTGGCTCCTGAACACCGCGGCGTGCTGATCAAGTTGGCCACGGTCTGGGGCAGCAAGAAGTTCGAGAAATACGCGGCGGAGACGACGAAAGCACTGTTAGCGCAGGCTCAGAACGACAAGCTCAAGACCGAGGAACGCCTGGCCGCGGCGCGCGAGCTGGTCGGCTACAAGGTCGCGGACAAGGACGCCGCCGAAATGCTGCTCGACCTGGTGACGGTGAGCACGCCGCCGGAGTTGGCCGTCGGCCTGCTCGACGCGCTGCGTGCCAACGAGGCGAAGGAGACGGGCAAGCTGATCCTCGAACGGCTGCCCGGCCTTACGCCGTCGATCCGCGCGGCCGGCCTCAGCGTCCTGCTCAGCCGGCCGGAGTGGATCAAGGCACTGCTGGACAGCGCCGACAAGGGCACCCTGCAAATCATGGAACTGTCGCTCGACCAGCGGCAGACGTTGGCCCAGCACACGGACCGGGGCATCCGCACCAAGACGCTGGAGTTGCTCAAGCGCGGGGGCGCGCTGCCCAACCCCGACCGCGAGAAGGTGCTACAAGAACTGCTGGCGCTCACCAAGGAAACGGGCGACGCCGCCGCAGGCAAGGTGGTGTTCAAGAACCAGTGTGCGAAGTGCCACATCCACAGCGGCGAGGGCACGCGCGTCGGCCCGGACCTGACCGGCATGGCAGTTCACCCCAAGGACCATCTGCTCACCGACATCATCGACCCCAGCCGCAGCGTGGAGGCCAACTTCCGCGCGTACCGCGTGACCATGAAAAAGGGCCAGTCCTACACCGGCCTGCTCGCCGCGGAGTCGAAAACGGCAATCGAGATTTACGACGCCGAGGGCAAGAAGCAGACCATCCTGCGGGCCGACATCGACGACCTGCAAGCCACAACGAAATCGCTAATGCCCGACGGCTTCGAGAAGCAAGTCAGCAAAAAGGAGTTAACGGACCTTTTGGAGTTCTTAACGCAGCGCGGCAAATACCTGCCGTTGCCGCTGGAGAAGGCCGCCACGGTCGTCAGCACCAAGGGCATGTTCTTCGAGCCGGACGGTCCGGCCGAGCGCCTGGTCTTCGACGACTGGTCGCCGAAAACGTTCGAGGGCGTGCCCTTCAACCTGATCGACCCGCGCGACGACCGCGTGCCCAACGCCATCCTGCTGTACGGGCCGCAGGGCAAGATACCGCCGAAGATGCCGAAGTCGGCGACGGTGCCGTGCAACGCCTCGGCCAAGGCGATCCACCTGCTCAGCGGCGTCAGCGGCTGGGGCTTCCCCGGCGGCGAAAAGGGCAGTGTAAGCCTGATCGTGCGCCTGCACTACGAGGACGGCAAGACGGAGGACCACAAGCTGAAAAACGGCGAACACTTCGCGGACTACATTCGCCGGGTGGACGTGCCGGATTCGACATTCGCCTTCAAAATGAAGGGCAATCAGCAGCTGC
>JBBRLG010000258.1:0-10137 GCA_038231495.1 Gemmatales bacterium
GAGTACTTCAACCGTGCTTAACCCCCCCCACCCCCCCTTCGTAAGGGGGGAGAAGTTGGCGGTGAACGGTTACGGGAGCGTAAGCGACCGGAGTGAGTTTCAGCAACTCACTCCGGTCGCTTACGCTCCCGGCTCGCCAAAGCCGGTCTGCGGCTGCTCTGCCGCTTCGTCTAGTACCCGGCGGAGGACCTGGCCGAGCGTGGCCGGGGAGAAGGGTTTCTGGATGAACGCGCTGTGCCCGACGGGACCGCCGCCCGTCTCGTCGAGCAACTCTTCCGAGTGGCCGGACATCAATACGATCCTGGTTTCCGGCCGCACCCGTCGGAGGCGCCCCGCCAACTCCCGGCCCCCCATCCGCGGCATGATCATGTCGGTCAGCGCCAGGTGAATCGGGCCGGCGTGGCGACCGGCGACCTGCAACGCCTCTTCGCCCGAACGCGCCTCCAACACCGTGTAGCCCTCGTTCTTCAAAATGCGGCGCATCAGCGACCGCACGGAGTCGTCGTCCTCGGCCAAGAGCACCACCTCCCGGCCCCCGTGGGCCGGCGCCGGCGCCGCGTCGGGGGCCGGCGCTGTAACCAGCGGCGCGGCCCGCGGCAAGTAGATCTCGAACGTCGAACCCAGGCCGGGCGTCGAGCGCACCAGGATGTGGCCGTGGCTCTGCTTGACGATGCCGTACACCGTCGCCAGGCCCAGGCCGGTGCCGCTGCCCAGCCCCTTGGTCGTGAAGAACGGCTCGAACAAGAAGCGCTGGGTGTGCGCGTCCATGCCGATTCCCGTGTCACTCACCGTCAGGCACACCGCCGGACCCGCTGCGGTCTCGGCGTCGAAGCGCGGGTCGCCGGTCTGCACCTCGGCGTTGCGCGTCGTGACCAGCAGCCGACCGCCGTCGCGCATGGCGTCGCGGGCGTTGACCGCCAGGTTGACGATGATCTGTTCGAGTTGGCTGCGGTCCGCTTCCACCAACCCGAGGTCCGGCTGTAAGCGCAGGACGAACTCAATGTTGGTGCCGATCAGCCGCGCCAGCATCTTTTCCGCGCTGCGGACGACGTCGTTTAAGTTCAAGACCGCCAGCGTGCGGATCTGCTTGCGGCTGAAGGCGAGCAGCTGCCGCGTCAGCGACGCCGCCCGCTGGCCCGACTTGCTCACTTCCTCGATCGCCTCGCGCATCGGGCTGGACGGGGGCAGGTCCTCCAGCAGCACGTCGCAGTAGCCGTTGATTACGGTCAGCAGGTTGTTAAAGTCGTGGGCCACGCCGCCCGCCAGCCGGCCGACCGCCTCCATCTTCTGGGCCTGGCGTAGCTGTTCTTCCATACTTTTGCGCTCGGTCAAGTCGCGGACAATGCCGACCCACCGGCGGCGCGAATCCAGGCGGATTTCACTGGCACGCAGGTCAATCGGAAACGGCGTGCCGTCCTTGCGGCGGGCGGTCAATTCGTGGTCCAGGTCGAGCGTGGCCAGGGTGCCGCCGCGCAGATAGTCGGTCAGGGTGCCGGGGCCTTCCGGCTCGATGGCGTGTGGCATCAGCTCCGACAGTGTCGTGCCCCGCGCCTCCGCCGCCGTGTAGCCGAACATCCGCTCGGCGGCGCCGTTGAAGGTGTCAATGCGGTCGAACTCGTCAATGACGAGGATGGCGTCGGCGGCGGATTCGACGATGGAGCGCAAGCGCGATTCGCTCTCTTGTAAAGCGGCGGTGCGGGCGGCGACGGCGGCCTCCAACTCGACGTTGGATTCCCGCACCCGCTCCGTCACCGCGCGGTGGACGTGGCGGATCAGTTCCTCGGGGTTGCCGAGCTTTTCGACGTAGGCGAACGCCCCGCTGTTGACGGCGTTCTTGGCCGAGCCGAACGAGCCGTAGCCGGTGTGAATGATGACGCGGATGGCACCGTACCGGCCGCGGATTTCATCGAGCAGCCGGTTGCCGTCCAGGTCGGGCAGACGCAGATCGACGACGGCCACGTCCACCGGGGCTTCGGCCAGGTGGCGCAGAGCCTTGTCCGCCGTCGGGCAGCCGTGGACGTGAAAGCCCTCGTCGCGCAGGATGTCCGTCAGCGTGTGCAACTGGGCGGCGTCGTCCTCGACGATGAGGACGCGGCCCGCATGGGCGGAGGCGAAGGCGGGCGGCGCGGCAACCGAGGGAGCAGTGGTCATGGCTCCGGTCCTTCAACGCGGTAACGAAATCCGGAACGCGAGGCCGCGCCCTGGCAACTCGACGGCTTCGATGACGCCGCCGTGGCGCTCCACGACCTGCCGGCAAATCCACAAGCCCAGGCCAGTCCCCTTGGCCTTGGTGCAAAACAGCGGCTCGAACAGCCGGCTGCGCAGTTCCGGTTCCACGCCCGGTCCCGTGTCGGAGAAAGTGACAGCAAAACCGCCGGCGCTCCTTGCCACCGCTTCGACGAAATCGCGCCGCGCCCGGCGAGTGCATCCAGGGAATTCTTCACGAGGTTGTCGAACACTTGCCGGAACTGGGCCGGGTCGGCATGGACGCGAAACGGTTCGGTCGCCGCCTGGAACTGGCAGTGAACCTCCGCCAGCGGCCGGGCGCTTTGGAAGGCGGCCCGCACCAACTCGCCCAGGTCGAGCATCTCCGGCACCGGCGCGCGGGAGCGGGCCAACTCGAGCATGTTGGTGATGATTTGGTCGCAGAAGACGACTTCGCGGTCGATGATGGCAAGGTACTCTACCCATTTCGGCTCGGTCGCCGGCACCTTGCGGCGGAGGTAGTAGGCCGCGTTGCGCACCGCCCCCAGCGGGTTGCGGAGGTCGTGGGCCACGCTCGCGGACATCAAGCCGAGCGTCGCCAGTTGCGTTTGCCGGATCAGTTCCCCTTTCACCTTCACCAACTCCGCCTCGACGCGCCGCTTCTCGTGCAGTTCCTGTTCGAGCACGAGTTCGACAATGGCCAGGCCGAGCGGTTCGGGGGCGGCGGCGACCGGGCGGACGCGGACATGCACGGACACCGGGTCTAGTCTGCCGCCGTGCAGGGAGAGGATTTGCGGTTCGGCCACCGCCGCCGAGTTCACCACCGCGGCGGGGTCGCGCTCGTCGGTCGTGTCGAACAAGTCGGTGATCCGGCGCGCCCGCAGCTGGTCGGCGGTCAGTCCGGTGGCGCGTTCGGCGGCGGGGTTGGCGGCCAGGATGCGATAATCGTGCGGGTGAAAAAGGAAAAAGGCTTCCCGGGCCTCTTGAAACGCACAGAGGGCGGCTTCGGTCAGCAGCGGTGCGGCGACGAAAGAGTCCATGAGGACGCGGTTCCTTAACGGGTCCAGGTTCCGGGGCGGAACGGCATCCCGGTCCTTGCATTCCTCCTTTAGCCTATACGTTGAGGTGCCCTATTCGCTACAGCAATCGGGGTTTTTTGATTCGTCGGGGTGCGGGGATTCAAACATTCAGGGCAGACTGAAGGACCCGGCATCTGGGTTGTTGGGTGTGGCGAGCATAAGCGACCGGAGTCTATCTCCGGAAACAAACTCCGGTCGCTTACGCTCCCGGCTCGCCAAGAGGTAGCGATACTACCTTGCAAATACTGTCAAAGCCGCGGCTCCGTCCCTGCACCGGGATGGTCGAGAAAGCGCTTGAGGCGGTCGTAAGCCGTCGTAGGATCGACAGTGGGAGGTGCCTTTGTGCGCCGGCCATGCGCTACCCAATTGCGATACCGGCGAACTTGATTGACTTCCTCGATTAGATTGGCGTCGAAGCCCTTGTAAGGGTCAAGCACCTTGAAGAAACTGCCGTGCTCAATGCCTTCCTTCATCTCGTCGAGGGCACGCTTGATGGCCACGTGACGCATTGGCGGCAACTCCGCCTCCACCTCGGCCAAAACGCGGTCGCGAATCGTGGCCTCAAATACGGAGAAGAGCAGCAGCACGCACAGGTCGTCGAGATCGTCGAGGACCGTTTGCGAGTCGGTGAGGATTTCCGCAGAAGTGAGATCGGTAAGGTGGTTGTCACGCCCGAGGTCGCCGTCCCACGGTAAGTTGTTCCAGTGTTTTTCGCCTAGACGCCCCATCGTTCGCGCCAACCGGCGTGCCGATTCATACCAGCGCCAAGCGTCGTCAAGGGAAGCAATCACGACAGCAAAGCCTGGAGGATGGCCTCGAACTGCTCGCGATCAAACGGCCGAATGCCGGAGCATTCATCTTGAACCAACCATTGCCCGTCGCCGGCGTTGTTCAGCTTGCGATACAGAAGGTACTTGTAAGCGCCGTTGGTAACGTCCACACGACCTTCCGCGTTCTCGTGGCCGGCTTCGGCGTACTTTCCAAGGTGAGCGAGCACGTTCCGGCCGATCGGTACCACTTTCACGGTGCGCTCGCCGAAGTTGATGGCCAAACCCTTGATGTGGTAGGTGCCCAAGCCCTGTTCCCGTTTCTCGAACTCAAGCGGCTCAAGGTCGAGGACATCTGTGGTGCCCGCGTCCGTTAGCCAGGCACGCAGTTGCGCGAGCAGCCGGTCGACAGCCGCGATCCATTCTTCGCGGCACTGCCGCCGCCGTATCTCATCGCGAGGGACATTTTTGAGAAGGAAGTCACGAAGCGTCATTTGAAGCCTCCGATACCTGCGCGGGACACCCCGAATCTTATCAGGCTGGGGTCAGCCGTGTCAGACTTCAAAAATGAATTAAACCGATGCGGCTAGGAAGGCAAAAAAAGAACGGTCGGGAGTGGATTTAATCGACACCTGAACCCCTTGTCCTCCGTCGTCGTGGCACGGTCACCCAAAAACGCCCGCCGGCCCTTCGCATCGGTTCCCGGTTGCGCAACATGAACCGAGACCGATTTCGCCTCGCCATTGTCCCCTCAACCATCCTCACCCATTCCCCGGCAGCAGCGGCAGCGGCGTTGCGGGCTGGTCGCCCGGGCGCGGCTTGTACGGAATGCCCTTCTCCATCCACTCCGGCTTCACCGCGCCCTTCAGGTGGTAGTCGAAGAACTCCTGCATGCGCACCGTGTAGTCCTTCTGGTTCGCCTTCTTGCGCAGGCCGTGCGGCTCGCCGACGTAGTTGAACAGGTAACACTCCTTGCCCAGCCGCCGTAACGCCAGGTAATACTCGATGCCCTGGTACCACGGCACCGCGTCGTCGTTGTCGTTATGCAGCATCAACAACGGCGTCTGCACGCGGTCGGCCATGAAGATCGGCGAGTTCTCGATGTACTTCTGCGGCGCTTGCCACAACGTCGCGCCGATACGGCTCTGCGTCAACTCGTACTGGAACTGCCGCGGTTGGCCCGAACCCCAGCGGATGCCGTCGTAGGCGCTCACCATGTCCGAAACCGGTGCGCCGGCCGCCGCCGCCTTGAACCGCTTCGTCTGCGTGACCAGGTACGCGATCTGGTAGCCGCCCCACGAATGGCCCTGAATGCCGATCGCCTTTTCGTCCACGCAGCCCTTGTCTACTACCGCCTGAATGCCCGGCAGCACGCACTTCATGGCACTCTGCCCCGGCGAGCCGACGGTGTAGACGATGTCCGGCATGAACACCAGGTAGCCGTTGCTGGCGTAGTATGCCGCGTTGATCGACGTGCCGGCCGACGGCGCCACAAAGCGGTGCATGTTTTGCGACAAGCGCTCGTAAATGTATACGATCATCGGATACTTCTTTTGCGGGTCGAAGTTCTCCGGCTTGATGAGTGTGCCGCTCAGTTCGACGCCGTCCGAGTTCTTGTAACGCACCAACTCCGCCTTGCCCCAGACGAAATCGTTCTTTTTCGGGTTGGCGTCGGTGACGCGCTTGAATTCGCGGAAGTCGGAGCCGGTCACGTAATAATCGGGGGCGTCGTAGAACGTCTGGATCGTCAGCAGGTAGGTGTCCGCGTCCTTCGCCTTGACCGGCGTCCCGTAAGCGCGGGCACCCATGACCAGCAATTTCGGCTCACTCGCGCCCGGTTCAAGCCGGTAGAAGCCCTCGTCGCGCGTGTGTTCGTTGACGGCCTTCAACAGCAGCGGCTTGGACAGGTCGGTGCCGCGCTGGACCTCTTCGTTCGCGGGAGCCGCGCCCGGTGGGGCACCGGCCGCGGGCGGTTGGACCGCGGCGATTCCGGCCGGGCCGCGCGCGGGACCGTCGCGGACGACCCGCAACTGCGCTTGCGTCTTGCGGCCGACGCCGGCGGTCAGCATCTTGGCGTCACTGCCGTCGATGGCGACCTTCCAAACGTCGTAGTGATCGTCGAGCAGGACGTATTTCGCGTCACTGCTCCAGCCGGCGAACCCGTAGGCCGGCGCGTCGCCCGGCTGGTCCCAATCCTCGGAGACGAACTTGACCGGCAGCTTCGCCGTCAGGTTGACGGGCTTGCCGTCGGTGGCGGGGACGACGGCAGCGAGCCAATCCTTGCCGTCGAAATACACGAGGTGTTTGCCGTCGTGGGCGACGTTCGGTTGCCACTGCGACGCTTGCAGCAAAGGCTTTTTGTCGCCGGTGCGGACGTTGACCAGGGCGTAGTCGCTCAGCGACGCGCCGTAGCCGGTCAATTTGCGATACGGCCGGGTGTCGCTGCTCAAGGCCCAGTCGCCGGCGGTCAGGGGCGTTACCTCGACGTTCTCATCGGACAGCTGGCGGAACAGCTTGTCCTGGAAATGGTAGACGGCCCGGTAGGTGCGGTTGGTCTCGGCCGCGCCGCGCACCTTCTGCATCGGCTGGATTTGTTCGTCCTTGTAGTGCCACAGGTCGAAAACCGCCTTGTCCTCCCGCGCGGGCGTTGCCGCGGACGGTTCCCCGGCGGCCGGGGGCGGCGTCTCGATCTTGTCGGGGGCGGTGGCGATATACAGCTTGGTGCCGTCCGCCGAAAAGCTGACGGTGCCGCGTTCGGCGATCGACCAGCCGGTGCGGATGCCCGTTGGCGTGAGCGGCAGCAGGTCGGTGGCCGCCGCCAGCCGCACCTTGCCCTCTTCCCCGGTCAGGGCGACCGCCTTGGTGACGGCGTGGCGGTCCCAGTGGTACAGCTTCGACTTCGGCTTCTCCGCCGTGGCGTCGTCCTTGTCGGTGAAGAAGACCAGCCGCGCCTGCTTCTCGTCCCAGGTCAGCCGCGAGTACTTGCCCTTGCCGGCAACCAGCGGCGTCGCCTCGCCTTTCGGCAACTCGGTGACGGCATAAACGCCGCTGTTCTCCTCCTTCTTCGACGCCACGACATAAACCAGCGTCTTGCCGTCGCGCGTGATCGTGTATTCGGAGACTTCTTCCAGAACGCGCTCGGAGCCGTCGGCCAGGTTGTGCAGGACCAGGTCGCTGCCGAAGGTGCGCTGCGGCGTCCGGGCGGGCGGCTTGTCGTCCTTCTTTTCCGGCACGGGCGTTTCCTTCTTCTCGTCCTTCACCGGCTCGGTCTTGTCCGTGGGTTTCGACGGTCGCCGATAGACGAGCAGTCCGGCCCCCTCACCGACTATTGTGAAGGTGGTGGCCCGTTCGATCTTCGTCGTGATTTTGCCGGTGGCCAGGTCCATGACGGCGAGGACGGGCCGGGGCATCTCGGCGGCCGGCTTTTTCTCCTGGCGAGCCTTGTCCGTCTCGGCCCTGGTCGGCACCAGCGCGAAGACGACGGCCTTGCTGTCCGGCGTGAACTGATGGGCGGCCCCCGCCAGCGGGTTGACGGCTTCTGTCAGCGACGTGCCGACTCCTTGTCCCGCGCCGGCACCCGGTTGGCGGCGCTGGTCTTCGTCTTCAACTTCGTTCTCGGCTTCGATAGGCGTGGCGTTGTTCGCCGGGCCGGCGCCCACAGCGCCCGCGCGGCTGGGGCCGCGGACGACGCGGTGTTCGCCGCCGGTGGCGAGGTTGCGGACGACAAATTCGCCGTCGGCGTCGGCGGGCAGGAGGGCGTAGGCGAGGTAACGGCCGTCACGCGAAAGGGCCGGCTGCTGGACCGACTTCCAGCTGTCGTAATCGGCGTGAGTGAGGGGCCGTTTGGCCGGTACGGCCGGATCGGCCGCGGCCAGTTCAACCGCGACGAAGGCGGTCACGGCCAGGAGCACGGCCCGCAGCGCGCGCAGGGCCGACGAGGATCGATGGATTGAGTGCGACATTTCTGTCCCCCGGAAACAATGAGGATGGACTAGTTGAAATCCCACTGTAACCGATCGGGAAGGCAAACGCCACGATCTTCCGGTGCGGTTCGTGCGCTTCGGGAACGCGATGGAATGCCAATCCTGCTTGCCGTGTTGTTGTGCGGAAAGAAGTCTACGGCGAGCGGCGGACGAAAGTCCGCCGTGTTCGGGCGGTAGTTACGGCGGACTTTCATCCGCCGCTCGCCATTCCTCCACCGTTTCTAAGCAGGAAACGAAAAAAGGCAACCCTCCCGGGGGAAGGAGGGTTGCCCAGCAACAACGGGGTTCGGCGGGTCGTACAGAGGGGTTCGGTAGGGGACACCAGGGGTCGAGGGTCTGGCCGACAGGGGGGACGGCCAGGCCCTCTTCTTTCCTTGCGACACCCAGCGACCGGCGAACGGGGGAGAACACCAGTCCCTTCGAGAAACCGCCACTCGCAACCGGGGGAAGGCGAAAGCGTTGGCTTCTCACGGGCGTCTTCATCACGCCTTGTCTTAAAGCAACCCCGATGCCAATGGCCCGACACCCGTTGGCACGCATCGTCTCAACTCTCGTGCGGCTTGCCGGTTAGAAAAAAAGGGATGCTCTCAAAACCGTCCGCAGGGACGTGCCGGAGGCCGGTACCGTCCAGAAACGTTTGTAAGAAGCGCCAAGAAGTTGTAAGACATGCACGGATTGTAAGGGCGAAAGAGACCTCCTTTACCGAGCCGTGCGAGGCGCGTCATGCACACCGACTCCCTGGCGAATGACCTCTTCGCCGAGGTCGTCAAGATTCCGCTCATCGACCCCCACTCCCACATCGACCCGCACCGGCCCACGGCGACAAGCCTCGACGACCTGCTCGGCTATCACTACTACACGGAGTTGGCCCACTCCGCCGGGATGCCCCAAACGCCGCTCGCCGCCGGCGTGCCCGTGCGCGAGCGCGTCGCCGCCATCCTCGCCCACATGGACCGGTTTGACAACACCGCGCAATACGCCTGGTTTCTCGACATCGCCCGCACGTTCCTCGGCTTCCTGGGCCGCCACGTCGGTGCCGACGACGCCGACGCCCTGTGCGACGCCGCCGAGCGCGTGTTTAACCAGCCCGGTTGGGAAGACGAAGTTTTGCGGCGGTCGAATATCGAGAAGGTTTTTCTGACCAACGATTTCGACGACCCGCTCACGGGCTTTGACACGGACCGCTATGTGCCCTGCCTGCGCACCGACGACCTCGTGTTTCATCTGCACAAGGCGGAAGTGAAGGAACGCCTGGCCCGCGCCACGGGCATCGAGGCGGAGGACGCGGTAAGTCTGCGGCGGGCCGTGGGCAAGTTGTTCGCGCATTTCACGCAGAAGGGGGCGAAGGCGTGTGCCATTTCGCTGCCGCCGGACTTCGCCCCGGCCCCGGTCAGTGACAACGACTTGTCAGCCGCCTATGCCGACGGCGGCGTTGCAAACCCCCAAACCGCGCGGGGCGTCTTCTGGCTGCTGGCCGAACACTGCCGCGATTTCAAATTGCCGTTCGACCTCATGGCCGGCGTCAACCGCCGCGTTTACCGCGACGGCGTCTACCAGGGCCAGGACCTCTTCGATCAGCGCACGTCGCTGATCCAGTACGCCGAGTTGTTCAACGCCTTTCCGACAGTGACGTTTTGCGTTTCGGTGCTGTCGAGCGCACAAAACCAGGAACTCGCCAGTTACAGTTGGATCTTCCCCAACGTCGTCACGAGCGGCCACTGGTGGTACAGCAACATTCCGACCTACATCGAAAACGACCTGCGCGGCCGCTTGCAGGCGGTGCCGAAGACGAAGCAGATCGGCTATTACAGCGACATGTACAAGCTGGAATTCGGGCTGCCCAAGTACAACATGTACCGGCGCATCCTTGCCCGGGTGCTGGCCAACGACTTCGTTCGTGCGGGCGCGACGGACGAGACGGGGGCGGTGGAACTGGCGAAGCAAATACTTCGGGAAAATGTCCGGAGAATCTTCAACGTCTGACCGCCGGGTTGGGGGCGGGGGCGCACCCGGCCGCCGGCCGCCCCCCCCGCCAAAAAGGGGCGGGGGGGATAAAAAAAAGAGAACCCCCCCACCCCGGGACTGAGCCCACCACCCCCCGCC
>JBBRLG010000259.1:0-10096 GCA_038231495.1 Gemmatales bacterium
CGCGCCCCGGCCCCCCCCCCCCCCCCCTGGCGGCCGCCCCCCCCCGCACCCGCTCCCGCGCGCGTGCCTGCGCGTTGCTGTGTCCACCTCCAACCAACACACACCCCCCCCCCCCCCCCCCCCCCGCACTCCAAAAAAGGTGTTGCAACATTCTCACGCTGAGAAAGGTTGCCACTGGCTGACCGACTCTTCGCAGGATACGCTGGTCGGTGACGGATTGCCAGAACTTCCACCCTCGGAGCGCACGACCATGCACGGCGGAACTCTCCTGACGGCCCTCGGATCGGTAGGCTGCTTCCTGGTCCTGTTCGGGACGACCGCGCTGGCGGACTTCCCGGAGCCGGCCAAGCTGCCGTCGAATCCGGAACTGCCCGACCCCCTCGTAATGCTTAACGGCGAGCGCGTCAAAACCAAGGAAGATTGGGTAACGAAACGCCGCCCGGAACTGAAGGAGCTTTTTCAGCATTACATGTACGGCCACATGCCGGACGCGCCGGGCAATGTCACGTTCAAGACCGAGCGGACCGACAAGAAATACCTCGACGGTAAGGCGACCAAGAAGGAAGTGACCATCGCGTTCGGCCCGCCCGACACGCCGAAGCTGCACTTGCTCCTTGTCATTCCGAACGACCGCAAAAAGCCTGCTCCGGTATTCGTGGGAGCGAATTTCCACGGCAACTACACGGTGACGAAGGACCCGACGATCCCGCTGCCGACGGTGTGGGTGCCGAACGGCACGAAGGACATCAAGGACAATCGGGCGGCCGAGGCGGCGCGCGGCTTCCAGGCTGCCGTCTGGGACATTGAAGATGTGCTCAGTCGGGGTTATGCGGTCGCCACGTTTTATTGCGGCGACGTGGACCCCGACCGTGCCGACAAGCGCGAGGGCGTCCAGGCCCACGTCCTGAACAAGGGCGAAACCAAGCCCGGCCCGAACGACTGGGGCAGTGTCGCCGCGTGGGCCTGGGGCATTATGCGGACTGTCGATTACCTCGTGACCGACGCGGACCTCGACAAGGACCGCATGATCGTCGTCGGCCACTCGCGTCTCGGCAAAGCGGCGCTGGTTGCCGGCGCGTTCGACGAGCGTATCGCGGTGGTCATCCCGCACCAGGCCGGCTGCGGCGGCACGGCGCCGAGCCGCGGCAAAGTGGGCGAGTCGGTCAAGCGCATCAACACCAGCTTTCCGCACTGGTTCGACGCCAATTTCAAGGAGTTCAACGACCAGGTAGACCGTTTGCCGTTCGACCAAAACGGCCTCGTGGCGTTGGTCGCACCGCGGCCGGTTTTGTTCACCAATGGCGTCGAGGACACCTGGGCCAACCCGGAGGGCCAGTTCCAGGTGCTGCAAGCGGCGGACCCGGTGTACCGGTTTCTTGGCGTGGAGGGGTTGGAGGCGAAGAAGATGCCGGAGCCGGGCAAGTTGATCGACAGCCGGGTCGGCTACCACATTCGGCTCGGCAAACACTCAATGGGCAAGGACGACTGGAAGGTGTGGATGGATTTTGCGGACAAGCACTTGGGGAAATGATGAATGATGAATGATGAATCAAAGACCAATACAACGGGCTTTCTGTCTTTGATTCATCATTCATCATTCATCATTTGCCCTTACGGTCGAGGTTTTTCTTCAGCTCCGCGGCATCCAGTTCCACTTTTGCCCCCTCCTTCGGTACATCGACGTGGGCCGTCCACAGGACCGCGTTGACGACCAGGCGGCGGAAATTCTCGTCGCCCCAGTTGTTGTGGAAGTGGCCGCCGGTGAAGCCGAAACTGCGACCCTTGTTGTCGCGCTCGAACGCCCAGGCGACAGTCTCCTCACGGCCGGGGTGCTTCTTCGCGTCGTCGGTGCCGCGCTTGTCGTCGGGCGGCGTCGCCGTCAGGATCGGCGTGACCTTTTTTGATTCGGGCGCGAAGCGGATGTTGAAGTACCACTCGTCGTTGATCGCGAACGGCTTGACGCCGCGCGTGATTTCGTGTTCGGGAATCTTCTTGAAGTCGGCCTTCCAGTGCGGGTTGGTCGAGAAGTTCGTTTCGTAATAGCCGCCCAGCCAGTTGAGTACATGGTCGCTCTTGCTCTTGGGATATTCAACCGCGTAGTGCAGGTTGACGAAGCCGATGCCGGAGTCCATCAGCTTCTGCACGACCTCCTCGTGGTCCTTCTGGATGATCGGATGGCCGCTGCCGCCGTCCATGAAGAAGATGACCGTTTTGGCGTCGGCGAACGTCTTCTCGGGGTCTTTCGGCCAGCCGTCGCGGGCCATCACGGGGAACACACCCGGCGTTTCCTGGAGCAGTTTCATCAGGATGGCGGAACCGGCGAAGAACTCGTGTTCACCCGGCCCGTGGCTTTGTTTGCCGGCGACGATGACGATCTTGGTCAATTTCGGGTCGGTGGGTTGCTTCTCAAGCGGCACGCCCGACTGGTCGAAGGGGTCGGGGTCCGCGGCCAGGATTGACAGGCTAAAACCGGCCATTCCAAGGACAACGAGCGACAGCGCCGCCTGGTGGAAAAAGCGATTACTCGGCACGTTCGTATTCCTTTCGTGGTGTTGCAAAACTGGGTCGAGGTCCGGTGAGGTGAGATTCTATCCAGGCCGCACGGCTGAGCGACACGTCCAACCGAATGACCATTACAGCCGGCAAAGCTTCGTTTGGCTTGCCCTTTCATCAAGGATTGTTTGCGCTTCCTTAAGGCGCGCGGCCCATTCCTCTTCGGACCAGGGCCATGCGGGAGATTGGTTCGGTGGCGGTTCGTCCCCTATACGCCCTTGGTCCGCAGGATCGGGAATGGCAGCGGCGATGAGCATGCCCAACTCAGCCGGCAGCGCGCGGTGAGTCAACTGCAATTCTTTGGCTGGTCGGACACCGTTGCGATAATGCACTTCTTCGTACATCCAATGGCGGAGAAAGACTTCCTCGTCAGGGGACAGCCTCATTGGGGATTGCGTCTTCGGCATAGGTGTACCCGTCAAATGGTTGGTTGCCCGCCGGTTGGGTAAAGCGCTGGCGTAACGCCCAAACCGACAATGGCACCGTCGGCGGCTCGCCGTCGGCGACTTTCTTGATTTCCAACTCGGCCTGCCCGTACCGGAACACCGGCCAACCCGTTAGCGCGGGTTGGGGCCGCCCAACCGAATCGAAGCCGAAAAGGCCGTTGCAGTAGGGGCAGGCCAACGCAGCACCTGGCCGAGCGAGGAACAATTGCCGATAAGCCGGCTCCGACCGCCTGATAGCGGGAAGACACTCTAGCAAGGCATCAACGATGTATCCGGAACAAAGGGGGCAAACGATGCTCCAATAAGGCATATTGTACCAATCTTGAGTTGGAGAGAAATCAAGATTTCCCCACCGGCTTCAAGCCATGATGTCCACGACAACATTCCCACTAACATCGGTCAACCGGAAATCGCGGCCTTCGTAGCGATAGGTCAGCTTTTCATGGTCGAGTCCCAGCAGGTAGAGCAACGTCGCGTGCAGGTCGTGGACGTGGACCTTGTTCTCCGCGGCGAAATAGCCGTAATCGTCGGTCGCGCCATACTTGAAGCCGCCCTTCACGCCGCCGCCCGCCATCCACATCGTAAAGCCGTCGGGGTTGTGGTCGCGGCCGTCGGTGCCCTGGGCCGTCGGCGTCCGCCCGAACTCGCCGCCCCACAGAACCAATGTGTCGTGCAAGAGGCCGCGTGCCTTCAGGTCAGTCAGCAAACCGGCAATCGGCCTGTCCACTTCAAGCGCGTTCTTCTCGTGGCCTTTTTTCAGCTCACTGTGCTGGTCCCACTGCACGAAGGCGTCGCTGTGCGTGACCTGCACGAAGCGCACGCCGCGCTCGGCGAAGCGACGCGCGAGTAGGCACTGGCGGCCGAAGTTGGCCGTCGTCTTGTCGTCGAGGCCGTACAGCTTGCGTGTCGCCTCGGTCTCGTTGCCGATATTTTCAACCTCCGGCATCTCCGTTTGCATGCGGAACGCCAGCTCAAAGCTGTTGATGCGGCCCTCCAGCGCCGCGTTCGGTCCGGCGTCGGCAAGGTGGTCGCGGTTCATCTCCGCCAGGCGGGCCAGTTGTAGCTTTTGTACGTCGGTCGGTGTCCGGTCGTTGTGGACGTAAGCGACGCGAGCTTGATCCGAGGGCACACTCGCGTTGCCCAGCGGCGTGCCCTGGTAGGCGGCGGGCAGGAACGCCGACCCCCAGTTGTTGACGCCGCCGTGGGCCAACGTCGGGCAGATCGTGATGAAGCCGGGCAGATTGCGGTTCTCGGTACCGAGGCCGTAGGTGATCCACGACCCCATGCTCGGCCGCACAAAGTTGTCGCTGCCCGTGTGCAGTTTCAACGCCGCCCCGCCGTGCGCCGCGTTGGTGCCGTGCAGGGAATGGATAAAACAGATGTCATCGACGCAACGCGCCACGTTGGGAAATAGCTCGCTGACCTCGATGCCGCTTTGGCCGTATTTCTTGAACTTCCAAGGCGACTTGAGCAGGTTGCCGGTGGGCGCGAACTGCACGCGCGGCTTGTCGAACGGCAACGGTTTGCCGTGGTCGCGCTCCAGCAGCGGCTTGGGGTCGAAGGTATCGACGTGCGACGGGCCGCCCTTCATGAACAGGAAGATGACGCGCTTGGCCCGCGCCAGGACATGGGGCGAGCGCGGGGCGAGTGGGTCGGTCGGGGCCGTGGCGGAGCGCGCTTCGTCCGCGAGGAGCGAGGTCAGCGCCAGGTGTCCGAAGCCGAGGGCGCAGGTCTTGAGCAATCGGCGGCGCGAACAAGGTTCTGAAAGGCGTGCGTCCACGGCCACTCCTAGCGCAGGTAAATGAACTCATTGGCCGCGACGACCGTTTGGCACAGGCTCGCCCAGGCGCGCGACCGGCGTTTCTCCGCGTAAGTCTCCTTGGCTGCCAGCGCGGTTTCAACTTCCTTCAGATGAGCCAGACTGCGTGCAACTTCCTTTTCGGTGGCTTCGCGCCCATACGCCTTGCGGTACAACTGCCGTATCCGGGCACTGTCATCTATTCCCGGCGGTTGCAGCACCTTTGCGGCCATGCTTTCGCTCACTTGCGCAACTAACTCACTGTTCAACAGGAACAGGGCTTGCGGCGCCACGGTCGTCGTCGCCCGGTCGCCGTTGGTGACGGCCGGGTCGGCAAAGTCGAACAACTGAAACAAATCGTAAACGTGATTGCGGACGACCGGCAAATAGAGCGCCCGCCGGTGGCTGTCGTAGCGCGTCGTGTCCTTCGACGTGTGATCGAAGAAAAACTCGCGGTTCTTCACTTGCAACAGCGAACCGCCCATGATCGGATCGAGCAAGTCGCCGACCGCCAGCAGCGCGTCGCGAACCTCTTCCGCTTCGAGGCGGCGCACGTCCGCGCGCCAATGCAGTCGATTTTCCGCGTCGATTTCCGACGCCTTCGCATCGGCGGTGCTGCTCATCTGGTAGGTGCTGGAAAGCATAATTAGGCGGTGCAGTGCCTTGACCGACCACTTGTTGTCCACGAACTGGATTGCCAGCCAGTCGAGCAGTTCCGGATGGCTCGGTCGCTCGCCCAGCTTGCCGAAGTTGTCGGTGCTGCGCACCAGACCCTGGCCGAAGTGCCACCGCCAGACGCGATTGACCATCACGCGGGCCGTCAGTGGGTTGTCGCGCCGGACCAAAAACTCGGCCAGTTGTAAGCGGCCACTCTGTTTGCCGTCGAAGGTCGGCTCCTCGCCGCGGACCAGGACGCGCGGCACATGGCGTGAGGCGACCTTTCCCAACGTGAGGTGGCTGCCGCGCAGGTGAATTGGCACGTCGCCGACCTTGCCTTCCGTCACGCCCATCGCGGCAGGCACGACGGGCACCGTCTTCTCGAACGCGGCCAGGTCGTCGCGCCGGCGCTTCAAGTCCGCGAGAGTGAACACGGTGCCAAGCCGCTCGCCCAGGTCAAGCGCTTTGGCAACGTCCTTGAGTCGCTCGTGAATTTTCGCATCGACGGCCGCAATCGCCGCCTTGCGACGCGCGACTTCGGCGTTGTACTCGTCCAGCCGTTTCTGGTCGGCGGCGTCCGGCAATGGGTTTTCCCACCAGCGCGCGATCGTGGTGAAATTCTCCATCGTGCGCGTACTCTTGAAGATGCCGGCCAGCGCGTAGTAATCGGCCGTCGGGAGCGGGTCGAACTTGTGATCGTGGCAGCGAGCGCAACCGAGCGTCAGACCCATGAACGCCCGGCCCACGGTGTCGATCTGCTCGTCGATGATGTCCATTTCCATCTTCGTCTTATCGGCTTCGGCGAGCACCTTCGGCCCCAGCACGAGGAAGCCGGTCGCGACCAAACGTTCGTGCCGAGTCGCCTCGTCGGCCGTCGGCGGCAACAGGTCGCCGGCCAGTTGTTCGCGTACGAACTGGTCGTAAGGCTTATCCTTGTTGAACGCGGCGACGACGTAATCGCGATAACGGTAGGCGTTGCCGTGCGCGATGTTTTCGTCCAGGCCGTTGCTGTCGGCGTAGCGGGCCACGTCGAGCCAGTGGCGTCCCCAGCGCTCGCCGTACTGCGGCGACGCGAGCAACCGATCGACCACCTTGGCGAACGCATCCGGTGACTCGTCGGCGAGAAAGGCATCGACCTCCGCCGGCGTGGGCGGCAGGCCGATCAGGTCAAACGTCGTGCGCCGGAGCAGCGTCCGCTTGTCGGCAGGCTGCGCGGGGTGCAGTCCTGTCGCTTCCAGTTTCGTCAGGATAAAGCGGTCGAGCGGCGATTTGGGCCATTTCTTGTCCTGTACGTCCGGTATTGACGGATTGCCAGGCGGTTGAAACGCCCAGAACGAGCGGCCTTTCTCGATGTCGATGCCAACCACGGCGGCACCCGCGGGGTAGGGTGCTCCCATGCCGATCCACTTGCCGAGGTCGGCGATCTGTTGATCGGTCAGCTTCTCCTTGGGCGGCATCTTGGGCTTGGGATCGCTCTGCTTTACCGCACGCAGGAGCAGACTCTTACCCGGTTCACCGGGCACGACGGCGGGTCCGGTGGCACCGCCTTCGAGCATCCCGGCCAGCGAATCGAGGCGCAACCCGCCGCCCTGCTCTTTCGGACCGTGGCACTTGTAACAGCGCTCCGCCAGCAGCGGCCGGATGGTTGTTTCAAAGAAACGCAGTTGTTCAGCGGTGGGTGGTTTGTCGGCACCGCATCCGCGGCCTGCCGCGACGCCGAGCCAAAAGGCGGGAATCAGCAACAGGGTGCAAAAGCATTGCCGCACATTGCATTTCGCAGTCATGGTGCCATTATCCCCGGTGGGCGCGAGAACGCAAGGAAGATTAGACGTAACCGTTCACCGCGTTGTTGAAAACCAGCCAACCGTAGACCTGGCGCGCTATCCTTTCCGCGACGACCCATTCGTTTCTCGTGGCTTGAGAGCAAAGGAAACGAACTTTACTTCCGCAAGTGCTTATCGGGTATTCTCTTGGGGAAGTTCGTTTCCCGACCCCCTGACACACCCCCCTGGATTCTCTCCTGCCGTTGATGTCCAATCAGGTCCACTGCCCGCACCCGGTGAACGGTTACGATTAAACGTCGCGTAACGGGCAACAAAATAGCTGTTAGCTGTCAGCTATTCGCTGTCAGCCAATGCCGGCCACGGACAACGGACAACGGACTACGGACTACGGACAACTGGTTTGACCTTCCCCCACGCCTCCTGTAGGTTAAATCCATACGCCCCGGAACGAACAATCGGCGAGAAGGGTCCATGTCCGAACAATACATTTTCACGATCGAGAGCCTTACCAAAGCCTACGCCAAGCGCGAGGTGCTCAAGAACATCTGGCTGGCGTTTTACCCCGGTGCGAAGATCGGCGTCATCGGCAGCAACGGGGCCGGCAAGAGCAGCCTCCTGCGCATCATGGCCGGCGAAGACAAGGATTTCATGGGCACCGCCCGGCTCGCGCCCGGCTTCACCGTGGGCCACGTGCCGCAGGAGCCGCGCCTCGACGAGACGAAGGACGTGCTCGGCAACCTCGAAGCCGCCGTCGCCCCGACCCGTGCCTTGCTCCTGCGCAGCGAAGAACTGGGCATGAAGTTCGGCGAAAACCTGACCGAGGCCGAGATGGAGAAAGTGCAGGCGGAGTTCGACCGCGTGCAGGACGCCATCAACGCCGCCAACGCCTGGGACCTGGACCGCCAGCTCGAAATCGCCATGGACGCCATGCGCCTGCCGCCGGGCGATTCCCAAATCGCCACGCTCTCCGGCGGCGAAAAACGCCGGGTGGGGTTGTGCAAGGCACTTCTTGCCAAACCCGACATGCTGTTGCTCGACGAGCCGACCAACCATCTCGACGCCGAGTCGGTCGCGTGGTTGGAACGGACGTTGCAGGAATACACCGGCACGGTCGTCGCCGTCACCCACGACCGCTACTTCCTCGACAACGTCGCCCAGTGGATTCTCGAACTGGACCGCGGCGTCGGCATCCCGTGGAAGGGCAACTATTCGTCGTGGCTGGAACAGAAGGGCAAGCGCTTGCAGCAGGAGGAGAAGCAGGAGTCCGCACGCCGTAAGGCTCTGGCCCGCGAACTGGAATGGGCGCGAATGGCGCCGCGCGCACGGGTCGCCAAGAGCAAGGCGCGTCTGAACCTGTACGAAAAACTCGCCAGCCAGGAGTACGAGGAGCGCGAGGATGAACTGGTCTTGCAGGTGCCGCCCGGCCCGCACCTCGGCGATTTGGTGGTCCGTGCCGAGAACCTGCGCAAGGGTTACGGCGACAACCTGCTGATGGAGGATCTGAATTTCGACCTGCCGCGCGGCGGCATTGTCGGCATCATCGGCCCCAACGGCGCGGGCAAGACGACGCTGTTCCGCATGATCGTCGGCCAGGAGAAGCCGGACGAAGGTGCCCTGCGCGTCGGTGATACCGTGGTGCCGGCCTACGTCGATCAGGGCCGCGACACGCTCGTCAACACGAACACGGTATTCGAGGAAATCACCGGCGGCGTCGATTACCTGATGCTCGGCAAGCGCAAGGTAGCGTCGCGCGGCTACGTCTCGCGCTTCAACTTCAAGGGGCCGGACCAGCAGCGCAAGGTGGGCGAACTATCCGGCGGCGAGCGCAACCGCGTCCACCTGGCGAAGCTCTTGCGCAGCGGCGGCAACCTGCTGCTGTTGGACGAACCGACGAACGATCTGGACGTGGACACGTTGCGGGCGTTGGAGGAGGCGTTGTTAAACTTTGGCGGTTGTGCGGTGGTGATTACCCACGACCGCTGGTTTTTGGACCGCGTCGCGACGCACATCCTGGCGTTCGAGGGCGACAGCAAAACGGTCTGGTGCGAGGGCAACTACCAGGCGTACGAAACGCAGCGCAAACAGCGCCTCGGCGTCGAGGCGGACCAGCCGCACCGAATTAAGTACAAGAAACTCCATCAGTAGAGCGAAGGTATCTATAGCCGCTTACGGCTGAGCGCGCCGGCGCGCTCAGCCGCAAGCGGCAATACAACCGAGACCGAGCCATGATGGAACTTGTGGACGTCACGAAGCACTACCAGCAAGGACGCCGCAACGTCCAGGCGGTGCGCGGCGTCAGCCTGCACATCGGGGCCAGTGAATTCGTGTCCATCATGGGGCCGAGCGGCTCCGGCAAGTCCACACTCATGCACCTGCTCGGTGCCCTCGACACGCCGACGACCGGCAAAGCCCTCTTCCGCGGCCGCGACCTCAACGTCATGTCCGACCGCGACCGCGCCTTCTTTCGCCGCGGCTGCATCGGCTTCGTCTTTCAGTTCTTCAACCTGCTGCCCACGCTGACGGCCGCCGAGAACGTCGCGTTGCCGTTGCTGTTGGCGCGGCAGTCCCACGCCAAGGCCGTTGACAAGGCCCGTGGCGCGCTGGAGCGCGTCGGCCTGCGCGACCGGGCCGACCACTTCCCCGACGAAATGTCCGGCGGCGAGATGCAGCGCGTCGCCATCGCCCGCGCCCTGATCGCCGAGCCGGACGCGGTACTGTGCGACGAGCCGACCGGCAATCTCGACTCGGTCAACAGCAAGGAAATCCTGCGACTGTTGCGCAGCCTGCCGGAGACCGAGGGGCGTACCGTCATCATGGTGACGCACGACCCCAGCGCCGCGGCCTACGGCGACCGGCTC
>JBBRLG010000260.1:0-10038 GCA_038231495.1 Gemmatales bacterium
TGCGGACCATGCGGCTGGCGCGGAGGATCGCGTCTTCGACCAGGCGCGCGGCGGCCTGGTTGTTGACCGCCTGCCGGGCCTTGAAGTCCCGCAGTTCGTCGGGCGGGGCGATCGGCGGGGCCAGCGGCTCCACCGCCGGCCGCGGCTGGTCGGGCTTCGGCTCGTCGTCCAGCTTGAGGACTTCTTCGCGGCTCACTTCCTTGATCGCGTTGTTGCCCGCCAGGCGGACGAGCTTCTCGCCGGCCTTCGGCTCGAACTGTTTCGCGATCTGGGCGCGCGTCAGTTTGCCGTCGCGCAGCTGCTGCACCACGTCCAAACCGCCCTTGGCCTCGGACGAGCGCGGGTCGAGGTTCAGCGCCTTGCTAAACAGCTTGGCCGCGTAGTCGAACTTGTTTTCGTCCATCGCCCACTGTGCCTGCGCCAGCAGGTCGTTCAGCTTGAAGAAGTTCTGGTCCTGGGCGAAGGCGAGCGTGCGGTCGGCCTGCAACAGCGCCGGGCGGTCCTTCTGCTCGCGCCACTGGTTGACCACCTGCACGAGGAAGAAGTTGTCGTTGTCGGCGGCCGGCACCTTGAGCGACACCGCAACCCGCTTCTCGCGGCCGGCGACGCTGCCGCTGACGGTGTAGTCGAACTTGTCGATCGCCTTGGTCAGCTTGCCGACGATGAGGGTGGGCGTGTCGGACCGCAGCGGCGGCAGCTTGGCCGGCATGGCCTCGGCCACCTCGGCGGGCAGCTGTAACGCTTCGGGGTAGAGGACCGGGACCGCGGCCACGTCGAAGAAGCGTTGGACGAGGGCTTCGCCGTGTTCGGCCTCGCCCACGCGGACGACTTTGCCGCCGGTGCCGTTCACCAGCCCGTGCAGGTTCTGGAAATCGACATTGGTGCCGAGCGGCACCGCGAAGAAGGCGATCTTTTCCTTGACCATGGTCGCGCACAGGTCGTTGCGGGCGTCGTCGTCGAGGGGGCCGGCGAGACTCTTGCCGTCGCCGAAGAACAGGATGACCTTCTGCCGGCCGGCGATGGCGTCAAAGCTCTTGACCGCTTCCTCGACGCCTTTCTTGAGGTTGACGGCACCGGAGGGGTATTCCTTGGCCAGCTCCTTGATGGAGTCGCCGAGTTTGCCGCGGGACTTCCAGTCGCGCGTCAGGTTGCGCGGCTCGGTGTTGACGGTCCAGACGGCCATGCGGTCGTCGTCGCCGAGCTTGTTGGCGAGCACCTCGGTGAGCTTCTGGGCCAGCACCAGCGGCCCCTGGGCCTTGCTGGCGGAGGTGTCCACGAGGACGAGGATGTCGCGGGCGCGGGCCGGTACCGCTTCCAGGGTCGGTTTGACCTGGGCGGCGAACAGCCACTCGCCCTTGGTCGTCTGGTAAATGAGGACGGGCTGGTCGGTGAAGCGCGAGGTCACAAGCTTGTCGGCAAAGCGGGGATCGCCCTTGGCCGGCACGCGGTTGCGGCCGTCGTTGAGTTCCTTGGCCGTCTTCTCGCGTCCGGGATCGCCCCAGACCAGGGAAGAGGTACAGATGGCGGTCAAAGCCAGGAAGGTCGCGATGGCTCCAACCCGTCGGACGTCGAGCATTGTCCAAACCCCCTATCAGATGTGAACGGATGTGCTCCGCCTGGGCGTACTGTGCAGTTTCTCTTACAAGTTGAATTCTAATTTTCGCCGAGCTTGCGCCGCTAACAAAAATTTTGCCCGCGCGCGCTAGTTTGTGCAAGGCGCGCCGCTCACTCCGCAGAGGTCGCGCGGGCCGCAGGGGCGCTGGCGCCGGCATAATAAGGGCAATCAAACGTAAGGATAACCGGAGCAACGCGCAAAAGCTAGAGAAGCGGCGCGTTCGACGCGTATTTTGGCACAAGGCGGCGTTCCCGATTGGAGGCGAGCCGGGAGCGTAAGCGACCGGAGTGAATGAAACACTCCGGTCGCTTACGCTCCCGGCTCGCCAATTCGCGCTTACTTCCGCTTCCCCACCGTCAGCACCCACGGCTTGTCCTTGACCTTGAGCGTGGCTTTCAACTCAAAGCCGCCTGCGAACGGACCATACTCGAACGGACTGTCGGCGTACGGTTCGGGGTGCTTCTTGAGTACCCCCTCGCCATCGAGCAGCACGGCAATCGCGGCCCTGCACATCGCCTGGCGAACCTCCAGCCGGGCCTCGGCAGGCCGGACTTTATCCAGCGCTGGGACGAACAGGGTGAACACCGGGTTCTTCTCCATACGCTTCCGCTCCGCCGCGAACTCTTTTGCAAACTCGTCCGGCGGCAAAGCCAACTTTTTGGCGAACGTCGCGTAGAAGGGCCGCGCTTCCTCACACTGCTTCAGGATGCCCTCGGCGTTGCCGCCGCACGCTTCCAGGAGCGCCTTGCCCTTTTCCGACTTGTTTTTCGCGCCCGGGTTTTCCAGAAGTGCGTCGAGGAAGGTCACCAGCTGCTCCCGGTCCTTGAAAGAGCGCACCTTCTTCTCAAACCAGTCCAAAAAACCTTTCTCCTCGCCCCGGACGAGCGCATAGGCACTATTGCTGCCGGCCGGCAGTCGGTCCAGCCGCGCCAACAGCACCTTCAGGTCCGCCGCCTTGAGCTTCGGCAAGTAGGTCGCCAACGTCTCCAGCGCCCTGTTTTCGACGGCAATGTGCGTGAGGACGCCGATGAGCGACCCGTCCAGCGACAGGTGCCGGGCCAGCGTCAGGGCGGCGATCAGGTCGTCCACGGCCGCGGCGTTGTGGCCTTCCTCGAACCGCAGCCGCGCCCGCAGACACGCCGTCGCCGCGAGCAACCGCCCCGGCTGCTGTTCCGGCAGCCGCGCCCCGATGCCGTCCTCCCAGGTTATGCCCCAGGCACAATCGGGAACCGCCGCCCCGCTGTACAACTCGTGCAAGGCCCAATCGGCCAACTGGACCACCTCCTTGACGCGCGGCGTCAACGGCATGGTCGCCGCCTCCTGGGTGATCTTTTCTTGCTCGTCCTTGTCGAGCTTCGGCAGGTTCGCGAACCCGCGCCAGTATTTCAGGGCGGCGTTCGCGTTCAGATCGGGCCGGGGTTCAACGCCCTGGCCTTTCGCGGCGTTCAAAGGCAACGCCAGCGACAACAGCAGGACGCCGGCAAGTGGAAGCAGACGGTGCATAAATACTCTCTCCGGTAAGGTGTCATTCCGAGCTATGCGCGCACCGACAGCCGGTACACGCCACGGGGGTGAATGCGGTGAATCGTCGGTAGTTCAGTCAGTCAGGTCGTCGGGCAGGTGATGGGCGGCCGGAACGGTCAATTGCACCGGCCACTCGAACGGCGCGGCCGCAGATCCGGGACGCGGGTCGGCCAGCCGAAAGCTCGGAGCGTCCGCCGGCAAAGGCCGCGTAGGCACGCTGGCCACAAGGGAGTCGTCGCGCTTGCCAAACGGCTATCCGAAGAAAACCGCCAGCACGACGGCAGCGACAAGCGCGCCCCCCAGCCCCACCAACGCGGGCAATCGGCCCCGACCCCGCGGCACAACCGCCCTGGCCACCGGAATCGCGGCCAGCAGTTTCGCTTCCAACCCGGGCGGCACGTTCGGCACGGGCACAGCGCGCAGGCGGTCGCCGAGTGCGGCCAGGTCGTCGTCATTCGGTCGGTTCCTGTTCATGATGCTTGGCCCCTTCCGCGAACAAGCTCCGCAGCTGTTCCAGTGCCTGCCGGACGCGCCACTTAACCGTATTAGCCGGCTCGTCCACGACGAGGGCCATGTCGCGATAACTCAGCCCTTGCAGGTAGTGCAATACGAGGAGTGCCTGCCCTTGCGGTTCGAGGCGGTGCAGCAGCGTGTACAGGTGCCGCGCCTGGTCGCCGGCAATGGCGGCGTCGAGCGGCGTCATGGCCTCCGCGTCCGCCGTCCGTTGGTGCAACAAGTCGTGCAGTTCCGCCCCGCGCCGCCGGCGCCGGCGTGCGTCCACGAACTTGCCGTAAGCGATGCGGTGCAGCCACGTCGTCAGTGTCGAACGGCCCTCAAACGTGCCGATCTTTTCCCAAACGGTGGCGAACGTTTCTTGCGTCAAATCTTCCGCCAGTGCCACGTCGCGTGCCAGGTGCAGCAAGAACCGATAGACGGGCTGATAATGTTCGTGGACCAGGGCCGTACACGCCGCGTGCCGCCCGGCTCGAAGGTCCGCGAGCAGGCGTTCGTCCTCAAAAGCGGCCACGCGGTTGCCCTCAGCGCCTGCCGGACTTGTTTCGTGCTGTCTTATTGTTGGACGAACGAGAAGGGCAAGGTGTTGGCAGAATGGCGGTGTGTTGGGCATTTTTTGTCCGGCAGCGGTCCCTGTTCCGCATTCTTCGGCAGCGGCGCTTCCCTCGACTTTGTAATCGCTGGGGCACAGCAAAGACGGTCAAACGGTTCCGTACGTATTAAGGAGCAAATACATGTCAATTACCAAGGTGCAAAACGTTCCCCTGGTCGCCCAGATCAGCGACGGCGTTTGTTGGTGTGCCTCCGCCCTGATGCTTTACCGATGGGCGCAAGCGACGGGCAACTCCGGGATGAAAGACCCGCTGTCCGACTCGGGGACGAAGTCGCGCTGGGAAAACAACAAAGACTGGGATCCTTCAGACAACGGCTTTCTGGCGTCCACTCTCAACATGCAAATACAATCCAGCATCCCGACGGACTACACCTTCTTGAACACGTTTTTGCAGTTACACGGCCCGATCTGGGCCGCCGGCCAAAAGAATTGGGGCGGCGCCAATCACGGGCACGTCGTCGTCATTTGCGGCGTAGCCGACACGGGCGTTTTCATTTACGACCCCGAGCCGGTCAATCAAGGCAGCTCGCAATGGCTGACGTGGGACCAGTTGCGAAACTTCTCCGCCGGCACCACGGCCGACGTGAAGTATTTGACCGCGGCGTGACGGCTTCGTTGGGAAAGCGGATTTAATGCCGGCAACGAACCACTGCCAGCGCTGAGGTGGATAGGCTTCTGCCCCCGTTGTTTGTACAGCATCGCGTTTCATTCTGTCGAAACTCAACCTGCAAACGAACGGCCTAAGCGTCAACCGGTGCTAAACAAGTACCTTCTCCCACGCCACCCTCCTGACAAACCTCAACGCCAAGTTGCGCGTCTTGGCTTGCACCTTGAAGTACCGCTCGCACTTGGGGAAGTGCAAAAAACAGCCTCAACAGGTTGTCCATCGCCCGCGACTGAATCAGACCACCATTCACCCAGCGCGAAATGGTTTCTGCGGCGACGCCAAGCCGCTCCGCGAATTCTTGCTGATTGAGGCCAAGTTCCCCGATCCCCTTCCGGATTTGGGCCGGCGTGAGCAGTCGGAGTCGCGCGCGCAGGGCGTCGTTGACTTTCTCATCAACAGCGGTCGTGATGACCAGTTCGCCACAGGTCTGACAGCGGGGAACCTCGATGGCAGGTAGGTGTAGTTCGTAAATGACGCCATCCTGCTTTACCTTTGCCGTGTAATCGACGACGGTCGGGACAACGGTATGGGTGAAACAATCCGAACACAGCCAGGGAAACGGCCGCGCTCGTGGCTCTTTTGAATTGGTTTGTGGCATGATGTGCCTCCCTTGTCAGGCCGGCTTGATCTGGACGACGCGAATGACAGGCTCGTGGCGACTACTGAACGATTCCGGGTACAACCTTGTTTCGACGTAAAGCGTTATGCCGTTGATTGTCAAACGCACGTCAAAGTGCCATTCCCAATGTTCGCGCCACGGCTCGCGCTGTTCCTTGACCTGATCGACTTCGCCGTCCTCCAGGCAAACGAAACGGTGCATGGCTTCTTTGAAGGTTGCTTCTGTAACACCAGCCAGCGTCGTCCGTAACCCCTCGGGAGCACGGCCGTCAAGTTCGATGGCCCCAGCAAGCTCCCAGTCCGCCAGGGCTTGTTTGTAGCGCGCCAGGGTGTCGGGATCGGTGAGGCGAGCCATGCGGGGTGCCCTTCGCAGTATGCACGTTGAAGATTATATTCGCGTTCTTGACGTAAGTCAATCGGGCGTATACATACCACCCTGCCAAAATCGGTTTCCCATTGGCAACGGGGCCGTCACTCTCCCCGCGCCTGTTCGATGAACTTGACCCACTCCGGAAACCGCGCGCGGAAGTCCGGTGGGAAAGCGTGGGCCGCCACGCCCGGATACTCCTTTTCGCGCACCTGGGCCTTGGCACTGCGCAGCCAGTCGGCGTCTTGCTTTGTCAACTGGACGTTGCCCGGCAGTTCCTTGGCCCCGCACGCAACCACGAAGCCGCGACGGGCCAGGAGCGGCGACGGCTGCACGTCCTTGAGATGGTACGCGGCACCGGGCGACAGGACGATGGCGCCGGCGTACTCCTCCGGGTTGCGCACGGCAATTTCCAGACCCACCTGCGCGCCCTGCGAGAAGCCCAGCGCGATGACGTGGCCCGGCTTGATCGTCACGCGGTTGCTCACCTCCGTCACGGCGTCGCGGACCCGCCTGGCGTCGCGGTCCGCGTCCACCGCCCAGACGAACGTGTTCGGGCCGCGCGCCAGGGTGCCGCTGACGCCGATGATGGCGACGTTTAGCGCGTCGGCGTAACCCTGGCAGCTTTCGTTGACGAATTCTTCCGGCGTCGAGCCGAGGCCGTGCAGCCAGACCACGGCCGCGATCGGCGTCCCTTTCTGGTAGCCCTTCGGCAAGACTAGCACCGTGCGCGGCGGGCTGTTGGTCTCGAAGTAGCGGTTGCAGGCTGCCAGGTAGGTGCGAACTTCGGGCAAGCGCGGGTCGGCGTGGAGTGTGGCCAGGTCTTCGTCGCGCTCGGCGTGGTCGGTGTCCACGCCGTCGGCCAACGCCGCCACCTGGAGCCAGTAGAAGGCGGGGTCGGCCTTGCCGGTCCGGGCCAGGTAACACGCCAGCTCGTAGTGTCCGGTTTTCGTCCGCTCGACGACCCAGTATTGGAGGATGGCCGCGTGGGGGTAGTCCTGCTGCGTTTCCGCCTGACGGGCGCGTTGCCGTAGGTGCGCTTCGGGCAGTGAGCGCAGATCCTTGCCGTCGAACAGCGGCGGCGGCGCGGGCGGCGTCTCCAACGGCAGGGGCGGCACCGGCTTCTCACCGGGCCGCAGCACCACGTTTGGCCCGTTGCCCGCCGTGCCCGGCAGGGCCGTTGTGCGCACACAGGACGTTATTGCCAAACTTGCCGTCAGGAAGAGGATGAGCGTGAGGGTTCTTTGGCGCATGGGTTCGTCTTTTCTCCCGTGGGTTGGGCGGCTGCTCAGGATTGTCCGTCAGGCGACCGCTTTACGCAACAGCGCCCTGGGACGCGCCGGTGGACCACACCGAGGTTCGCAGCCGGGGGCTGGCCGCGTATACTTCCTAAATGCGGCTCGCCAAATAATTGCACGAAGGAAGTGAGAGATGATGAAACACGCGCCGGAAACCTTGCTCGACTCGATCCATCACGTCGCCATTTCCGTGACCGACATTCAGGCCGCGGTGGACTGGTACACGCGCACCTTCCAGTGCAAAGTGAGTTACCAGGACGACACCTGGGCACTGCTCGACTTCGCGAACCTGAAGCTGGCCCTCGTCGTGCCCAGCCAGCACCCGGCCCATATCGCGTTCGTCAGTCCGGAGGCGGAGAAGTTCGGCACCCTCAAGCCGCACCGCGACGGCACCCGTTCGTGCTACGTCACCGACCCGGCCGGCAACCCGGTCGAGATCATGGCCCAGGACTGACCGTCGCTTGCGGCTGAGCGCCCGAGCGCTCAGCCGCAAGCGGCACCTCGCCTTCCACCACGTCCGCCGCGTGCGCCTTCTCAATGGCCTCGTCGGTGCTGGCCGGGTCCACCTCACGACAACTCGCCGTCAGTCGGTCCGCCACGTCGCGCAGGTCGCGGCGCCACTCGTCCGCGTTCGTGTCCGCTGGCGTCACCTGCTCGAACTCGCCGCACAACAGGATCAGCCGTAACACGTGCCGGAAGATGATGCCCTCCTGCTTCACCAGGTCGCGCGTCCGCACGTACAGGTTGAAGTTGCCGTTGTAACGCAGCAACTCGCCCGCCGCCCAGACCGGCGTCGTCGTCACGTCAAAAACTTCCGGGTGCGTCGCGTCGAACAGCAGCCGCAGCTTGTCCGCCAGCGTCGGCAGCCGTTCCTCTTCCGCGTACGGGTCTTTTTCTTCCTCTTCCTCTTCCGGCGACTTCGGCAACTGGGCCAGGATCAGGCCGCGGCGCACCAGGTCGTCGTCGAGCCGCGTCGTCGCCAGCGGGCCGGGCGGCAAGTCGTCGGGCCGCGGCACGCGCACGAAGCGCAACAACGGTCGCGGGATTTCCAGGACGCTTTCCATCGCCTGAAGGCGTTCGTTGCGGTCCGCGATGCCGAGCTGCTTGACCAGGAACGCGCCGTACAGCGGGTGGACGCTGCGGAAGACCAACAACGTATCCAGCGCCGGCAGCGGGTGCGCGAGCCGCGCCCGATAGGGTTCCGCGGGCTGCGGCTCCGGCGGCGCGTCCGGCGGTTTGGGCGGCGGGGGCGGCGGGTCCAACGTGACGAAGCCGTGTTGCGCCAGCGTCAGCAGCATCACGTCGAGTTGTTTTTCGCTCGCCAATAAACGCGACTCGTCCATGAGACGTTTGCGCAAGACGGTCCGCACCTTGGTCAGGTCCGGCGAGATTTTCAGCAGGTACGCCAGCAAACGCCAGGGCAGCGGCCCCTTGCTGTAAAGCTTGCCCGGCGGCGCGGCTTGCAGTTGCGCGAACTGGCCCTCGGTCCAGTACTGGGCCGTGTCGCTGCGCTTCGGCTTCTTCTTTTTGAGCAGCTTTTTCGCCTTCAGCAAACCGAGGTCGCGCGTGTCTTCGGGGATCGCGTCGTACTTCTCCTTCCAGCGCATTAGGCGCACGTCGTCCTCGTGAGCCAGCGCGACGACGAACCCTTTGTCGTCGAACTGCGGCCGGCCCGCGCGGCCGAAAATCTGGTGGGCCGTGCTGGCGTCGATGAGCTTTTGCTTGCCGTGCGGCCCCTTTACCAGCGTCGTCAGCACGACCGATCGCGCCGGCAAGTTAATCCCCGCCGCCAACGTCTCGGTGCAAACGGCGCACGCCAGCAGCTTGCGCTCGAACAGCTCCTCGACGATACGCCGGTATTTCGGCAGCAAGCCCGCGTGGTGAACGCCGACGCCGCGGCGCAGCATTTGTTTCAGCTTGGGGCCGACGCCTTGCGACCAGTCCAGCTTGTCCACGTAGTCGTTGAGCGGCCCGCGCGTGCCGGGGGCGAACAGGTCCAACCCCTTGAGCATTTCCGCGACGCTCCAACACTCGTCGCGGTTGAAGCAGAAAACCAGGGCCGGCGTCATGCGGTTGTCGCCGTCGCCCTTGGCCATGCGCACCAGCTGGTCGCCCAGGAACTCGTCCGGCACCCAGCGGAACGTCAGCGGAATTTTGCGTTCCTTGCCCTCGACCAGGTCGAGCTTGCGGCGGTGGCTACGCTGCAACCAGTTCAAAAACTCCGGCGCGTTGCCGACCGTCGCCGACAGCAACAGCAGACGGATGTGGGCTGGCAACATGCCCAGCGCCAGTTCCCAGACGATGCCGCGTTGCGGGTCGGCGAAGTTATGGAACTCGTCCATGACGACGGCGGCGACGTTGGTGAAGTCGAACGCCTCGGCGTTGAGCAGGCGGTTGAGCAAAATTTCGGCGACGACGACGAGGACGCGGGCGTTGGGGTTGACGCGGCGGTTGCCGGTGACGAGTCCCACGTCGTCGGCCTTGAAGCCCCAGCGCACGGCGGACGCCTGCATTTCCTGAAATTTCTGTTCGGTCAGCGCGATGAGCGGGGTGGTGTAATAGGCCACGGAGTTGGTATGCAATGCCTCGAACAGGGCGGCCTGGGCGATGAGGGTCTTGCCGGTGCCGGTCGGTGCGCAGACGAGGACGCCCTGGTCGCTGATGAACCAGGCGAGCAGCGCGTCTTCCTGCACGGGGTAGGGGGCGTAAGGCAGTTGGGCGAGGTACATTTCCGCGATCTGGTCGCGCGTGGGGGGAGTCGCCGACATGCCAACTGCTTTCTGATCGAACCACGGAATACACGGAAATCACGGAAAAAAGACA
>JBBRLG010000261.1:0-10038 GCA_038231495.1 Gemmatales bacterium
CAATTCGGCCACGGGAGGAGCAGCGGTTTTCTTGAAGGCCATCCTTAGCTCCTGAAAAGACTTGCGACGAAGCGAGTAAACGAACTTCTCAACTCAGTCTACCATCCGACCAGCTCGCCTTGCAAACCCTGTCGTACACCCCTCGACACCCGACACCCGACGATTGAACTTGCCCCATTCCGCCGCGCCGGCTACCATTCCGCTCTCATGGACGCAACCTCGCCGTCACGGATGGACGCCGCCGCGCCGCAGGCCGGCAACCACGTTTTGTGGCTGCTACCGCTTGTGGGCTTACTCGCCGTCCAGGCGTGGTTAACGCTCGGCCTGTTCGACGGCGACCGCGGCCTGACGCACTTGCTCAATGGCGAACCGGTCGTTTCGGGCCGGCATCCGCTGCACCTGTACCACGGCTACCTCGGCGCGCGGTCGCTGCGCGAGCGCGGCACCGCGTCGTGCTACGACCCGGCCTTCAACGCGGGCTACCCGAAAACGCCCGTGTTCGACGACGGCAGCCGACCCGCGGAGGTGATGCTCCTCCTCGCGGGCAGCACCTTCAGTCCGCAGGCGTACAAGCTCGGGCTGGCCGTGATCTGTGCCGCGGTTGCCTGGCTGCTCGCGCTCGGCGCGCGCGGCGTCGGCCTGACGTGGGCGGGCACGGCGCTGGCGACGGCGCTCGGCATGGCGGTGTGGTGGGGCCGGCCGTGCCGCGAAACCCTGGAGGCCGGCGATGTCAGTCCGTTGCTGGCGACTGCGCTCGTCGTCGCGCAGGCCGGGATGCTCATTCGCTACCACCGCACGCCGGGGCCGTTCGGCTTGCTCGGCGTTACGACCACGGGCTTTCTCGGCTGGTTCGCCGACCCGGTGTTGATGGCACTGCTGCTGCCGCTGTTCCTGATTTACTACCTCAGCGTCGGTGCGCGGCACGGCCTGCTCTGGCACGTCGGTTTGCTCGGCGGCTTGTTTCTCGCCGTGGCGCTGAACGCCTTCTGGTTGCTCGATTGGCTGCAATACTGGTGGATTTTGCTGCCGTTGCACCTGAACGTGGCGGCGGCGGGCGACGGCACTTTTCCCAACCTGTGGGACGCGCCGATCTGGGGCGGCCCCGGCGACCGGGTGTTGACGTGTGCCGTGCTGCCCGCGGCAGTCATGGGTCTCGTGCTCTATAACCAAACCGGCCAGCGGGCCACGGCCAGACTACTCGGTCTGGCGATGCTCGGCTTTCTGGTGTTGGCGGTCGCCAGCCTGGTGTGGGAGCCGCTGGGCCGGTTTGGCATGGCCCGGCTGCTGGTGCCGGGCCTGTTTTTTGCGGTGTTGCCGGCCGCGCACCTGCTGATGGCCACGCTCGACTGGTTACGCCGGCGCGTCGGCTGGTGGGCCGTGCCCGCCCTCCTCGGCAGCGTGCCTGCCGTCTTTTTTATCATGACGCCGGCCCCCGGTCGCCGGGCGTGGGTCGTGCCGTGGGTGGAAGCCCGGCCATTGGCCATCGGGCTGCCGGAAGAACGCCGGGCGATCGTCGAAACGCTCCGGACGAACACGACGCCGCAGGCGCGCATCTTGTGGGAAGACCGCACGGGGCCGCACCAGACCTCGCGCTGGAGTGCCCTGTTGCCGTTGTGGACCGAACGCCCGTTCGTCGGCGGCCTCGACCCGGAAGCGGTGATCGAACATACGGCGACCGGGCTGTGCGACCGCTCGCTGGCGAGCCGCCTGCTCAGCGACTGGACTGACGCGGAGTTGCAAACCTATTGCGACCGCTACAACGTCGGCTGGGTCGTGTGCTGGTCGCCGGATTCGGCAAAGCGGTTCGCCGCCTGGCCGGTCGCCGAAAAGGTGACGGCGCTGCACGACGAGGGGGAAGGGACGCTCTTCCGGCTGAATCGGCAACCGAGTTTCGTGCTGGTGGGTTCCGCCCAGTGGATTCGGGCCGATTCGGAGTGCATTTCGCTGGGCGACGTGACGCCCCAAAATGGGCAGGTGTTGTTAAGTCTGCACTACCAGGAAGGCCTGCGCGTCACGCCGAGCCGGGTCCGCCTGGAACGTGCCGAGACACTGAACGACCACATCGATTTTGTCCGGTTGGTTATTCCGGATCAGCGCGTGGCGCGGGTGACGATCACGTGGGATAAGCGCTGATTGCCGCTTGCGGCGTTGCAAAGCCGCAAGCGGCAATCCCTTTTATTCGACGCGCCGGAAGCAATGGCCCCGGTCGATCTCCTTAAACCCGAAGCCGCGGAATAGGTTCAAGCCCTCCTCATTGCTCTCGCGCATGGGGATTTCGATGAGCGTGAAGAATTGCTCGTGCAGGTGCCGCAGAATTTGCACCAGAAAAAACTTCGCCAACCCCTGGCGGCGCAGGGCGGGCGTCACCTCCAGGTCGATCAGGCCGACCGCGTGTTGGTTCCAACGCTGGGCGTACGTCTCCATGTGCCAGAGCGTCATGTGGGCGGCGATGTCGTTCGTGGTCTTGTCCTGCATCCGGTACTGGTGCAGTTCGATGGGGCCGGCGACACAGTCTTGCCACCAGCTCATGTGCCGGAACGGCAAGGCGAAAATCTCGAAGCGCTGCCGGAACGCGGGGAAGCGGCCGTCGGCGATGCTCAAGGGTGCGTCCAGCGTCCGGTCCATCAGGAGGAAGGTCGATTGCCGTTGGTAGTGCCGACGTTCAAAGAAGGGCCGGGCGAGCGCGTCACTTTCGAGGAAGCCGGTCGAGGAGCAGCCGCCGTAGAGTCCGAACTGGAACGGGTTCAGGCCGGGCACCGGGCCGGCGAAGATTTCCGTGGCCCCTTTGCCGCGCAGGTAGGCTTCACTCCGGGCGAGCAACTCCGAGCCGATGCCCTGCTTGCGGAACGCCGGCAGCACGCCGAGCAGGCACACGACGCCTTTCGATTTGTCCAGGGTTTTAAGGGACGCGTCCGGCCCGAAGCCGGACAGGGCGAAGCCCACGGCCTGACCGTCGGCGGAGGCAATGACCAGGCCGGCGGGGTCGAAATACGGCTTGGCAAACGTGAAGTATTCCAGCAGAATCGTCCCACGCAGGTACGCCGCGGCGCGCCCCGTAAAGCAGGCGTTCCAGAGGTCCACCAGCACGGGCGGGTCGGTGTTGCGGAAGGTGCGATACTGGATCACGGGTAAGGCTTCCTTCGCGCCGGTGCCGCATTGTGTCTTATTTTTAGCCGTTTGCTCGCAAATTAGGGCGGCCGGACGCTTGCTCCAATTATAATACCCCGTAGCCGCTACGCAAGTAACTGTCGGTCCGGTCTGGCCCGCGGGCCGGTCGCGTGATACAGTCAACCCCACGGCCCCCACGCTCCCGCCGACCCTCTTCGCGGAGAAACCCTGCCATGAACTGCCTACCCTGGTTTGCCCTGCTCGTCGTCACAAGTGTCTTCGCCGCCGACGAGCCGGGCGACGCAAAAGACAAGCTCCTGACCAAGTTCCTCAATGAATTGGTCGCCCTGACTCCCGGCACCGGCAAGTATCCTAACTCGTTTTCGATGGGTTCGCCCGCCGACGCACCCGCGAATGAAAAGCCGCAGTTCAAGGTCACGTTCGCGTACGGCTTCGCCATCGGCCGGTATGAAGTCACCCAGGAACTGTACGAGGCCGTCGTCGGCAAGAACCCGAGCAAGTGGAAAGGGCCGCGCAACTCCGTCGAGATGGTGAGCTGGGACGAGGCCAACGATTTCTGCCGTAAAGTAACCCTGGAACTGCGCGAGCACAAGCTGCTGAAGGAAAACGAAGTCATCCGCCTGCCGTCCGAGGCGGAGTGGGAGTATGCGTGTCGGGCCGGGACCAAGACGGCGTACGCCTTCGGCGACAAGCCGGACGACTTGAAGGACTACGCCTGGTTTAACGGCAACGCCAAGGGCGAGGACCCGCCGGTCGGCAAGAAAAAGGCGAACGACTGGGGCCTGCACGACATGCACGGCTACGTCTGGGAGTGGTGCAGCGACGGGTGGCACAAGAACTACGAGGGCGCGCCGACAGACGGCAGCAGTTGGACGGCCAAGGACGAAAAGGAGCACGTCGTCCGCGGCGGTTCGTGGGCCGACGACGCCGACAGCGCCCGCTCGGCGTTCCGCGCGCACAAGGCCGCCGACCACCGCAGTGACGCCATTGGCTTCCGCTGCGTCCGGGCGACGCTGCCGCCCAAGAAGGATAAGGAGGACCGCAAATGGTAACCATTCACCGGCATCAACTCATCCCCCCCTTACGAAGGGGGGGTAGGGGGGGTCAAGAACGGAAGTACGCGGTCATGGCCCTCTCTCCACCCCCCCTACCCCCCCTTCGTAAGGGGGGGAGTGAACGGTTACCGCAAATGAAGCATCTGAGCCGTCGGTTGCGCTACGTTATGACTCTTGCCGCACTCGCGTGCGTGCTGGTTCCACTGGCCGGCGGCGCGGACTGGCCGCAATTCCTGGGGCCGACGCGGAACGGCGTCTCGTCGGAAACGCGCCTCCTGCAAACGTGGGGCGACAAGGGGCCGCCGGTGCTGTGGGACCGGCCGGTCGGCGAAGGGTTCAGCGGCCCGGTGGTCGCCGGCGACCGTCTGCTCCTCTTGCACCGCGTCGGCGACGAGGAGGTCGTCGAATGCCTCGACGCGGCCACGGGCAAGGGCCGGTGGAAATATCCCTACGCCACGACCTACCAGGACGCGCTGGGCAAGGGCAACGGACCGCGCTCGACGCCGGTGGTCGCCGACGGCAAGGTTTACACCCTCGGCGCGGAGGGCATGCTGCTGTGCCTGGACCTGGAAAAAGGCGCCAAGGTTTGGTCGCACGAACTGCTCAAAGACTACAAGGTGAAGCGGAGTTATTTCGGCGTGGGCACGACGCCGCTGGTCGAGGGCGGTCTGCTGCTCGTCAACGTCGGCGGCAAGGGGGCCGGCGTCGTCGCTTTCAACAAGACCGACGGCAAGGAAGTCTGGAAGGCGACGGACCACGACGCGAGCTATTCGTCGCCGGTCGTGGCCACCATCGACGACGTCCGCCACGCCTTGTTCTTTACGCGCGAAGGCCTCGTGTCGCTCGACCCGGCCGGCGGCGCGGTGCGCTTCAGCAAGCGCTGGCGGGCACGCATCGACGCCTCGGTCAACGCCGCGACGCCGGTGGTCGTGGACGACCAGGTGTTCGTCTCGGCGTCGTACAACACCGGCGCCCTGCTGGCCCAGGTCAAGAAAGACACGTTTGAAGAAGTATGGAGCAACGACGAGTCGCTGTCGTGCCATTTCGACACGCCGGTTTACCACGACGGCTTCCTGTACGGTTTCGACGGCCGCGAGGAGTCCGGCGCGGAGCTGCGTTGCGTGGAGTGGAAGACCGGCAAAGTGTCCTGGGGCAAAAAGGGCTTCGGCACCGGCTCGCTCTTGGTGGCGGACGGCAACCTCATTCTCCTGAGCGAGAACGGCGAGTTGGTCTTGGTAGAGGGGACGCCGGAAAAGTACAAGGAGAAGGCCAAGGCCGCAGTCTTGACCGCTCCGGTGCGGGCGTACCCCGCCCTGGCCAATGGTCGGCTGTACGCGCGCGACAACAAGAAGCTCGTCTGCTGGAATCTGAAGAAGTGAAGTAACCGTTCACCGGCAGCAACTGCTCCCCCCCTTGCGAAGGGGGGGTAGGGGGGGTCAAGAACGATTAAAGTACTCGGTCATGGCGCTCTTTTCACCCCCCCTACCCCCCCTTCGTAAGGGGGGGAGCAGTCTTACCCCCCTACCCTCCTTCGTAAGGGGGGGAGTGAACGGTTACGAAGTGAATTGTGCTTTGTGGTTGTGTTTCGGCACCGGCGGCTTTACTCTATAACTGCACTGACGTTTCGTTCATTCGCCTCTTTTGCGAAGGAATGTTCCATGTACGGCCTCCCTCTCGCGCGTTCCCTCCCGGCACGGCCGCGCCGCGGCTTCACGCTCATCGAACTGTTGGTGGTCATCTCCATCATCGGCATCCTCATCGCGCTCTTGCTGCCCGCCGTGCAGCAAGTCCGGGAATCCGCCAACCGCCTCACCTGCTCCAACAACCTCAAGCAACTGGGCCTCGCCTGCCAGCAGTATAACTTGACGTACTCCACCTTCCCGTACGGCAGGAAGTACGACATGTGGGACACATATACCTGGAGCGAGAACATCCTGCCCTACCTCGAACAGAACGCGATCTACGCCGATTACTACACCTTGCCGCAGCTGGGCTTCAAGGCGTCGTATCCCGGTCCGAACGGTCCGATCGGCAACGACCCGCGTCTCACCGAGGGGCGCACGACGGTCTTGAAGATGTTCCTTTGCCCGAGTGACGTCGGCCCGGTCGTCAACGAGTTTGGTAGTCCGGACTATGCCTACGTTCGCGGCAACTACCGCGCGTGTGTCGGTTCGGGCGACTCGTACGGCGCGCCGACGGACGCGTCGAACGGCCCGTGGGGGTTGGGCATGTTCGGCATCGCTTTCGGGCAAAGCCCCGACCCTGGCTCGACCGTGCGCCCCCTGGCCCTGCGCATTACGGATGTCAACGACGGCATGTCCAATACCCTGCTCCTGTCGGAAGCTGTCGTGCCGCGGATTACCGGCACCTGGGGCGGCGCGATGGGCGAACAGTGGTACGGCAACATGGGCGGCGCCCTCTTCTCGGTCAGCCAGACGCCCAACTCGTCGTCGGCCGATCGCATTTACGGCCCGTGTCCGCAAGACCAGGGTGATGGCGACTACCGGGCGCCGTGTTTGTCCCTCGGCGGCAGTCCGTGGTTCAATGCCAATGCCTCCGGGGCCAATGCCGCGGCGCGCAGCCGTCATTCCGGCGGCGTCAACGCGGCCATGGCCGACGGCTCGGTCCGCTTTTTCTTGGACACAATCGACCTGAGCGTCTGGCGGGCAATGGGCACTGCCAATGGTAAGGAAGCGGTCAGCGTCCCGTGATTCTCCGGAGCCTGTGACTTATGAATCGCACCTTGCGCTGGAATGCGGTCCCGTCTGTTTTCCTATTGGTCCTGCTCTCCGGGTGTGGCAGCTCCGCTTACGTCTCGGGCGACGTGACCTACGACGGGGAGCCGGTCGAAAAAGGGACGATCACGTTTCTACCGGCGGACGGCAAGGGTGCGTCCGCCGGCGGCGTCATCGAGAAGGGCCACTACAAGGCCCCGAATGTGCCGCCGGGAGCGAAGATCATTAAAATCGAGGCGGTCTCGGCGATTACTTTCGCCCGCAGCAGCGAGGAGCTTGCGCGGGAAGCCAAAAGCGGCACCAAAACCCCGGCGAAGCCCGCGGACTTGATCCCGAATAACGCGGTGGGGAACAACACCAAGGCGGAGTTGAAGGCCGGCGACCAGAAGCTGGACTTCCACCTGACGAAGCCCGTCAAAAAAGGAAGCTGACGAAATCTGCGGCCTCAACAGACTTGGTGGGTGGCAAGCTTGGTCAGCGCTGCCCCCGTTCGTTGCCGTTAAGCGTCGCGCTGCTGTCGCGACCGAAGCCGAACTCGTCGTACGCCGCTTCTTCCGGGTTTTCGTTCAGCGCGCGTTTGAGGTGCTGGCGGCGCTTGCGGTTGCCAACCTTCTTGATTTCGCGTTTCAGGTCGCGGTAGGCCCGCTTGTCGTCGTGTTGCGGCATGTTTCACCGACACCCGCCGGACTTGAGAGGTTCACGGCGCGTTGAGGTAAATGATCTCACAGAGCTTGCCCAACTGTTTGCCTTCCCGCACGGAGCCGACGAGCGCCGGCAACGGCACGTCGTTAACGAAGATGGTGTAAAACAACGTCTTGCCGTTGGCCGCAGTCATGACGCCCGCCACCGCCTTGCTCCGCAAAAGCTGCCGGTCGTTGAGCAAGTCCTGGTCCGTGTACGTGCCCGTCTTGCCGAACACTTTGCCGCGCGCGGGGCTGTCCGCGCCGATCACGTCCACCAGCGTGCCGTCCACGCCCAGCACCGGCATGGCCGCCTTGTAGACGCCGAAATCCGGCCGCTTGGCCATCGCTTGCAACAGCTGCACCGTCACGCGCGGCGTCACGCGGTCGCCGTTGCCGCCGCCTGCGCCGGATTCGAGCGCGATGTCCGCCACCGGCAGACCGAGTTCGGCCAGGACCTTCGCCTGTTGGCGCAACCCTTGGGGCAGCGTGCGCTGGTCGTGCTTCACCGCCAGCAACAACGGCAACATGCTGGCGTAAAGGTTGTGACTCACTTTCAGCGTCACTTTCAGCCCCTCGGCCAAAGGCGGCGACTTGTGGGTCGCGACGCGCGTTAGCTTTGCGTAGGCTTCTTTCTCCGGCAGTTCCGCGGTCGGCGCGCGGAGGATGCTCGCCTTCACCGTGATCCCTTCCTTGCGTAGCGCCTCGATGAATAACGCCCGTGCGAAACCGGCCGGGTCGTCCACCACGCAGATGCGCACCAGCGGCTTGGCGTCGGCGGCGACCTGGCCGCGCACCACGTAGCGCTGCGGGCCGACGCGCTCCGTTACGACGCGCGACAGTCGGCCCGCGGCCACCGTCTCCACCTGCACGTCGAGCTGAAAGTAATCGGATTCCGGCACGGCCTTGATCGTGGCCGGCTCGCCCGCCTTGGCCGCGGGCGTAATCACCACGTCGATGAGGTTGTCGTTCACGACAATCGGCGTCAACAAGTCCGGACCGCTGCCGCTGCCGCGCGAGCGCTCGAAGAGTCGATCGTCGATGAGCACGTCGCCGTCGATCTGTTTGATGCCGGCTTGCTTGACCTGTTTGGCAAGGTCCTTGAGGCCGGCCAGCGGGTCGGTGCCGGTCAACTCGACGTTGGTGCTGACGGCACTCGTGTAAATGTGGTCGTGGTCCTTGAAGGCCATCTTGCCGTCGGCGGTGGTGCGGCCGCCCAGGGCGAAATCCCCCTTGGCCACGAGGACCAGGTCGCCGCGCAGCCGGCCCTCGGCCACCTCGCCGCGGCGGTAGACCGGCGTCTCGAACGTGTAATCGGCCCCCAGGCCGACGAGGGCGGCGGCACAGGAGTAGAGCTTGGTGACGGAGGCCGGCGCGAACAACTGGTCGGCGTTGTGGGCGTAGACGGGTTTGCCGGTCTCGCCGTCAACGACGAGGATGCCCCAACGGCTGTGCTTGTACTCGGGGGCGTTGATGACGGCTTCGATTTTCGCCGCCAGGTCGTCGGCGGCGGCCAGCCGCGGGACTGGCAGCAACGGCACGACGACGGCCAAACAAAGGGCAACTAGGCGGCGGTGGGACATGGTCGGTTTACCTCGTTCCTTTGTAGTTCTACCGTGTCACTTGGTGATGGACTGTAATGTCTTTACCCCGAAGGGGTTACATAACACAGCCCAGGGTAGCCGCTGCGCGGCAACCCTGGGGCGGGAGCGGGAGCGGCAGCCCGGGGCGCTCTTCTGCAACCCTTTCAGGGCAGGTTGTGGATAGCGGCCTCGCTCTCCGCCCCAGGGTAGCCGCTGCGCGGCAACCCTGGGCTGTGTTATATAACCCCTTCGGGGTAAAATACTTATGCCACCTGGCCAACTGACACAGTAGAAGTAGGCACAGCGTCCCACTAGTGGATGAAGCCGCCGTTCGCCACTTGCAGGATTCCTTTGTTGCGCGCCGCCGTCACCAGGGCGTAGAGGCGTTCCGCCTCCGCGGTCGCCACCCGCAGGCCGTAGGCCGTGAGGCGGTAGTAACGTCGGCGCTCGTCGTCCAGTTCCGGCACGGGACGCTCCTTACTCTCGCCGATCAACCCGTCCGCGACCATGCGCTGGATCGAGCGGTAAAGCGTGCCAGGCCCGAGTTGCATCTGCCCCTCGGTCAGCTGGGCCACCTCCTGCATGATGCCGTAGCCGTGCCGTTCCTCGTCTCCCATGGCCAGGAGGATGTGGAACACCGCCGGCGTCAGGGGCAACACCTCGGCAGGGCTACGCTCTTGGGTGTGCGCGTCGCGCTTCGGGTGTTTTTTCTCAGATCGGTTCACGGCTGATGTATCCATGATGGACACAGATTACTTGGATCGTACGTCCGTGTCAAGAGGGGGGAGGGATTATTCGTAACCGTTCACTCCCCCCCTTACGAAGGGGGGGTAGGGGGGGTGGATGCCATGACGGA
>JBBRLG010000262.1:0-9921 GCA_038231495.1 Gemmatales bacterium
CCTCATCAGCGGCGGCACGGGTAGCGGGAAGACGACGCTGTTGAACACGCTGTCGGCGTTCATCCCGCCAGAAGAGCGGCTCATCACGATCGAGGACGCCGCCGAGTTGCAGTTGCAACAGGAACACGTCGTGCGGCTGGAGACGCGGCCGCCGAACATCGAGGGCAAGGGCGCGATCACGACGCGCGACCTGGTGCGCAACGCCCTGCGTATGCGGCCCGAACGAATCATCATCGGCGAGTGCCGCGGCGGCGAGTCGCTGGACATGTTGCAGGCCATGAACACCGGCCACGCCGGCTCCATGACGACGCTGCACGCCAACGCCCCGCGCGACGCCCAGTCGCGTCTCGAAACGATGATCATGATGGCCGGCTTCGAGCTGCCCATCAAGGCGATGCGGCAGCAGATCTCGTCCGCGGTGGACCTCATCCTCCAGGTCAACCGTTTGCAAGGCGGGCCGCGCAAAATTACCTCGATCACGGAGGTGATGAACATGGAACAGGACATGATCATCATGCAGGACATCTTCCGGTACAAGCAGCTGGGCATCGACCAGAACGGCCGCTGTCACGGCCAGTTCGAGGCGACGGGCGTGCGCCCCTCGTTCGTCAACCGCCTGGAGTCGTCGGGCATCAAGTTGCCGTCGAACCTGTTCCAGGAGCGCATCCTCCTTCGCGATTGAGACGGTGCCCGTGCCGCTTGCGGCTTTGCAAAAGAATGCAAAGCCGCAAGCGGCAAACCACGACTTTCGCACCCTTGAGGCATCCCCATGATTTCGACCACGGTTATTATTTCGATGTTGGTGTTTCTGGGCGTTTCGACACTGATCGGCCTGTTGGCCTTCGTGTTCCGGGACGGCCCCCCCAAGACGGCGACGCGGCTCGACATGCTGATCGGCAAGCGCCGCCGGGAGGACGACCAGGCGACGGACATCCTCCGCAAGACCGCGTTCGAGTCGGACAAGAAGTCGCTCCTGGAAATGATTACGCCGAAGTTCGTGAGCCTTGGCAAGATATTCGAGCAGGCCGACTGCCACATCAAGCCGAACACGCTGACGGTGATCGGCCTGTTGCTGGCCGGGGCGGGCATCACGGCCGGCTGGCTGGGCAAGGTGCCGTGGTTCTTTATTCCGTTCGCGGGCGTCGTGATGTTTTCGCTGCCGTGGCTGTGGCTGTGGAACAAACGGCGGGCACGGCTGGCGAAGTTCGCCTCGCAGCTGCCGGACGCCCTGGAACTGGTCGCCCGCGCGTTGCGGGCCGGGCACAGCCTCGCGGCCGGCCTGCACGTGGTCGGCGAGGAGATGCCCGCCCCGGTCTGCGACGAGTTTAGCCGCGTGTTCGAGGAGTCCAACCTGGGCATCTCGGTCGAGGAGGCGATGAAGTCGATGTGCGAGCGCGTGCCCAACCTGGACCTGCGTTTCTTCGTGACCTCGGTGGCGATCCAACGGCAAACGGGCGGCGACTTGGCCGAAATCCTCGA
This sequence comes from Gemmatales bacterium, assembly GCA_038231495.1. GTDB lineage: Bacteria > Planctomycetota > Planctomycetia > Gemmatales > Gemmataceae > JBBRLG01. Next base: position 1,480 of record JBBRLG010000262.1, read on the forward strand.
CAAGATCGGCTACGTGATCCGCGAGCGTTTCCGCATTTTGGGCCAGGTGAAGGCGTTGACGGGCGAAGGCCGGCTGAGCGGGATCGTGCTGATCGCCCTGCCGTTCGCGCTGTTCGCCTTCATGCTGAACACGAAGGCCGACTACGTCGAGCCGCTGTGGACGACGGACCTGGGCAAGAAGATGAGCGCGGCCGCCATTATTGCCCAAGTTCTCGGCGCTTTGACGATTCGCAAAATTGTCAACATCAAGGTGTGACGGTTGTGCAGTTTGGAGCGGCGATTGCCGATGGGAAGAAGAGACGCACCAGCTTGCGACCCTTCCCCGACGACCGCAACGAAACCGAGAGCGAACCGGGTCGCGTAAGCGCCCGGACACCCAAGAGCAAGCATCCATCGGGGAGGTACATCGATGTTCGCATTAGTCGGGTTGGAAGAGGCGATTCCACTGTTGGTGTTCGGCGGCTTCGTGTTCGGCCTCTGGACGATCTTGTCGCTGCTCTCCAACCGCAACAGCCGTGCCCAGGAGCGCCTGGACCGGATCAGTCGGCCGGCGTCGCTGGCCGAGCTGGAGGATCCGAAGTCGAAAAACAAAGACCGGTTTCAGGGCATGGTGGAGACGGCCAAAGCACTCTCCGGCCCCCTGATGCCCAAGAACGAGGGCGAGCATAGTGCTTTGAAGAACAAGCTGGCCCACGCGGGCTTCCGCAGCGAGTCGGCCGTGTCGGTCTACCTCGGCCTGCGGTTCGCCAGCTTCTTGTTCTTCAGCGTGTTGGGGGGCGTCATTTTCATCCCCCGGAACGGCTTCACCCTGGACGCGATGAAGCCGATGGCGGCGTTCGTCGCGGTCGGCTTCTACCTGCCGGCGATCATCCTGTGGTACCTGCGCTCGAAGCGCCAGGAGGAAATTTTCCTGTCGCTGCCGGACGCCCTAGATTTGCTGGTGGTGTGCGTGGAGAGCGGCCTGGGTTTGGACGCGGCCATGCGGAAGGTGTGCGAAGAGATGAAGGACCACGCCAAGACGATCTGCGCGGAGCTGTCGCTGGCGAACTTCCAGTTGCAGATGGGCCGGCCGCGGCGCGAGGTGCTACACGACCTGGGCGTGCGTACGGGCGTGGACGACGTGCGCAGCCTGGCGGCGATCTTGATCCAGGCGGACCGCTTTGGGTCGAGCATCGCGCAGGCGTTGCGGGTGCAGTCCGACTCGATGCGGACGCGGCGCAAGCAGCTGGCGGAGGAGAAGGCGGCGAAGACGGCGGTGCAATTGATTTTCCCGCTGGTGCTGTTCATCTTCCCCGGCATCTTCGTCGTCCTCGTCGGCCCGGCGGCGATCAGCATTATGAAGATCATGCTTCACGACCCGAGTGCGGATAATTGACTTACCGCCGCTGGCGGCTGAGCGCCGACCGCGCAAAGCCGCCAACGGCAAACTCTCAAGCAAGGAGCAGAAGATGAAAGGATTCATCGACGGCAAGGGGCTGCTGGCCGGCCTGTGCGGGCTAGGGTTGGCGGCTCTGAGCGGGTGCTACGCGTACCACGACCTCGTGGACCCGTGCTACCCGGCACGCTACAACGCCATGTCGCACGCGGAGCTGAACGCGGCGATCGCCCCGCAGGTCGCCAACGGCCACGTGCTCGACCAGACCGTTTGGAACGAGCAATTCGAGCCGGGCACCGACCACCTGACGGCGGGCGGCTTGCAGAAGCTGAGCAATCTGGCCCGTCGGCGGCCGGCCCCGGACACGACGATCTGGCTGCAAACGGCGGAGGACGTGATCTACGACGCGGCCAACCCGAACAAGCTGGTCGAAGTGCGGACGGACCTGGACAACAAGCGGCGTGAGGCGGTTTCCCGCTACCTCAACGCGGAGACGGCGGGCCGCAACCTGACGTTCAACGTGGTCGTTCACGACCCGGCGGAGACGGGCTTCTCGGCCAAGGCGCTGGGTGCCGCGGCGACGGCCATGACCGGCCGGTTCGGTGGCGGCGGCGGCAACAGGGGCGGCGGCGGTGGCGGCACCGGCGGCGGTGCCACCACGGGCGGCGGCAGCGGCGCGCCTCGGTAACAAAAGCATTTGCCGCTTGCGGCTGAGCGCCGACCGCGCTCAGCCGCAAGCGGCAATCCCTGCAACGATGAGCTACCCCATGACTTCCTCAATCCTTTCGTTCGTTCGTACTTCCTTCTTCGGGCTACTCGTTGCCCTGGCGCTCGCTGTCGGCAGCGCCTCACCCGCACGGGCCGCGGTGCCCGCCTCCGGGCTGTCGGCCGCGCCGGTTTTCGCCGAGGAAGGCCTGTCGTTTTCCAAGTTTATCAAAGGCTTCAACAACCGCGCCCGCGTCGTGCAGCTGTGCGTCGTGTGCATGTTGCTGGCCCTCTTCATCATCATCAAAAAACTGGACGGCGACGGTTCGCCGCGCCCGTCGTGAACTTACACCCAATGCAACCACTCACTCCCCCCCTTACGAAGGGGGGGTTGGGGGGGTAGAGTGGGCGCAACGACTGATTACTTCAACCGTATTTAACCCCCCCAACCCCCCCTTCGTAAGGGGGGAGTATACGGCTAACACCCAATGACTGACCCCGTGACGGAGTCTCCCCCATGAGCTTTCAAGGCAACACGAGTCACCTCGACTGGGACGAGGGCGGCGCGCCCGAGGCCCCGGCGGCACCGGAAAACCTCGAACAAACCGGCCTGACCGTCGGCTTCATTAACGACATGATCCTGCGGACGCTGTACGTCCGCGGCGGCCTACTCGGCCTGGACCTGGCGCGCGTCCTCAAGCTGCCGTTCAAGGTCATCGAGGAATCGCTCGGCTTCCTCAAAAACGAGAAGGCCATCGAAGTGCTCGGCGGCGACCTGATCGGCCGCATCAGCTACCGCTTCAACCTGACGGAACTGGGCCGCCGGCGGGCGCAGGAAGCGATGAAGATGTGTACCTACGTCGGCCCGGCCCCGGTGCCGTTGGAGGACTACGTCGAGCAGACCTACCGCCAGGCCGTGACCGCCATCGACGTGTCGCCCGAGGCGATCCGCGCCGCGTTCGGCCACCTGGTCATCAGCGACGAGCTGTTCAACGCGGTCGGCCCCGCCATCGTCAGCGGCAAGTCGGTGTTCATCTACGGCCCGCCCGGCAACGGCAAGACCGCGATGGCCACGGCGATCGGCACCTACATGAACCAGAGCGGCGGCGAGATTTATGTGCCGTACTCGTTCATCACCGAGAACAACATCATCACCCTGTACGACGCCTCGGTCCACCAGCGGACGGAAGCCGACGACGGCGAGTCGCTGGAAGACAACGAGGCGACGATCCGCCGGCTCTTGAACACCGGCACCGTGGACGACCGCTGGGTGAAGATTCGCCGACCCGTCATCATCACCGGCGGCGAGTTGAATTTGCCGATGCTGGACTTGAAGTACAACCCCGAATCGAACTTTTACCAGGCACCGTTGCACGTCAAGGCGAACGGTGGCGTCTTCCTGATCGACGACTTCGGCCGGCAGATGTGCAGCCCGAAAGAGTTGCTCAACCGCTGGATCGTGCCGCTGGAAAACCGCGTCGATTACCTGTCGCTGGCGTCGGGCCAACAGTTCCAGGTGCCGTTCGAGCAGCTGACCATGTTCTCGACGAACCTCGACCCGAAGGAGCTGGTGGACGACGCCTTCCTCCGGCGTATGCGGCACAAGGTCGAAATCTTGGCGCCGAAGCGCGACGTGTACGAAAAGATTTTCAGCAGCGTCACCAAGAAGATGGGTATGAACGCCTGTCCGGAGGCGATCGATTTCCTGTACGAGCGCTACTACAACCGCGGCCGCGGCTGCCGGGCGAGCGATTGTCGCGATTTGTTGGAGATTGTGCAGTCGATTTGCCGATTCCGTAAGATACCTGTCCAATTGACGCGCGAACTCATTGCCGATGCCGCCGCGAGCTTCATCCGAGAATTCAAATAGTCGTTAGTTCGTGGTCCGTTGTCCGTTGTTAAATGCAATGCTTGTATTTGCAACGGACGACGGACAACGGACAACGGACCAATGGAGGTAGTGACAATGGATTGTCGCAAGCCCCTCATGGTGGCGCTATGGCTCGCGGGCGGCCTGGCCGGCTGCACCACGACCAACCAAACGCAAACCGCCTCCCTTTCGCAACCCCTCGTACCGGGTCAGATTGTTGACGTGCCGTTGAAGAAGGAATCCGACCTACCCAAGCGCGTCCCGCAGGCGATCACCTGCGTGAAGTACGGCGACTTCGCGGCCGACGAGGCCACCAGCCCGAACAAGAGCCTGGTCGAGGTGCAGGAGCAGCGCGACCTCGCGCGCAAGGCGTATCAACAGGCGCTGAGCATCGACCCGAACTGTTTGCCGGCGTACCAGGGTTTAACGTCGCTGTACGTGGCGCTGAAAGACTACAAGCACGCGACCGCGACCTACCAGGAGGCGCTGCGGCACTACCCGAAAGAGCCGTCGCTGTGGTACGAGCTGGGCATGTGCTACGCCCGCCAGAAAGAGTGGGAACCGGCGTTCCAGCACCTGAACAAGGCGTCGGAACTGGACCCGGAGAACCGTAAGTACGCCAACGCCCTGGGCTACGCCCTGGCGCGGGCCGGCCGCTACGACGACAGCCTGGTGGTATTCGGGCGCTTGCAAAGCGAGCCGGAGGCGCATTACAATCTGGCGCGGATGCTCCAGCACCTGAACCAGACAGACCTGGCCCGCCAGCAGCTCCAGGTTGCGTTGCAAAAGGACCCGGAGATGAAACAGGCACTGGCTTTGCTGTCGGAGCTGAACAACCCGGCCGCGGCCCAAGGCCAGGACGTTCGGCAGACGAGCTTTGTCGAAGACCCCCATTGAGCGTCGCCATGTCCGACCCGTCGCCACGCTTCGCCGCCCTCGCGGACGCTTGCCGGCAAGCGCCGCCGCGGGTGGCGTTCGTCCTCGGCTCCGGCATGGGCCACGTCGCCGCCCGGCTCCAAAACACCCAATCGGTCCCGTTCGCCGAGATGCCCGGCCTGCCCGCGGCGTCGGTCCACGGCCACAAGGGCTGCCTGACGCTCGGCGACTGGGCCGGCCACCGCGTCCTGCTCTTCGAGGGTCGGCTGCATTACTACGAAGGCCACCCATGGGAGGTCGTCGTCCGCCCGCTGCAAACGGCGGCGGCGCTGGGCGTGCGCGTCGCGGTCCTGACCAATGCGGCAGGCGGCATCGCGGACCCGCTCGGCCCCGGCAGCCTGATGGCACTCCGCGATCACGTCGAATGGACGCGGCCGTTCTTCTGGCGTCATCCCGGCGGCGGCCTGGGACCGCCGCGCCCCTCCCCCTATTCCGCCCGGCTCCGCCAAGCGTTGCTGCGTGCGGCGCAAGCGCTGAAGTGCGTGCTGCACGAGGGCGTTTACACCGCCGTGACCGGCCCGTGTTACGAGACGCCGGCCGAGATTCGCGCGACGCAGGCGTGGGGCGGCGACGCGGTCGGCATGTCTACAGCACGCGAAGTGCAAGCGGCCCACGACGCCGGTTTGGAATGCGCCGCGGTGTCGCTCATCACCAACCGTGCCGCGGGCCTGTCCGGCGCGACGCTCAACCACGAGGACGTGCTGGCCATCGCGGCCGCCCAGAGCACGCGGTTAGCCGACCTTCTCGAACGGTTCCTGGTCGAGGTCGAGTGACCTCCGCCGCTTGCGGCTTAGCGCCGAACGCGCAAAGCCGCAAGCGGCAATTCAGTCGCCTCCCATCCGCGCCGCCGCCAGCAGGCCGGCCATGAAGTGAACCGGATCGCCCTGCTCGCGCGCCACTTCGGCCAGGGCGCGGAAGTCGTTCACCTTCTGGCACAAGTCCGCCACGCTCGGACACGTCAATTGGCGGTTGTCCACACCGGCCAGGTATTTGCGCGCCACCGCCAGCGCCTCGGCGGGGCGGTCCAGCCGTAGCAGCAGGTTTACCAGCACTTCCGCGGGGTAGGTGCCGACGGTCTGCGGGTCGGCCTTCGCCGCCTGGTCGCGGAAGTAGTTCAAATTCCCTTCCACGTCGTCGCCGGCCAGGATCGCCAGGTAGGTGCCGTGCGCCTGGTACACGTCCTCGAACGGCGGGTCGCCGGCGTTCTGGAAGCGCCCGGTCAGGTGTTGCCCGTACGCGCACAACTCGCGGGCGACCTCCAATTCCGGACACGGCTGCAACGTCACGCTCATCTGCACCACCGACGACAGGTGCGACACGTCCACATGATAGAAGTCGTCGGCGAACAGGTAGTCGCGGCCGGTCATCAGCTGGCGGACGACGCCGGGCGTGTCGGGCGGGGCGTCAGCCTCGGCGGGCCGCTTGCCCTCGTGGCGCTCGACCTCCGCGGCGATGCGTTCGCGCAATTCGGAGTATAAAGCACGCACAAGGCGCTGAATGCAGTATTGCCGGACTTCGGCCGGGTGTTGCAAGTCCTGACTGCCGAGCGTCGTGATCGCGCTGCACAGGCCGTAACGGCTGAGAATCCAGTCGAAACCCTTGCGCGGGTGGATGCCCTCGTAGAACGCGATCTGCACGATTGGTTGAATGTCCTGGTCGGCGTCGGGCTGGAAGTTTTCGAGGGCAGTGCGCACCGGCTCCGTTTCGTTCAACATGCGGAAATAGGTGTAGGCTTGCGGCACCTGGCCGTCTTGCAGATAGAGGTTGCCGACGAGCCGACCGGCGTTGCGGATGGCCTCCTCGTAGCCGGGCAGCTGGTCCCTGGACAAATCGTGGTACGACCCGGTCGGCAGCGGCACCGCGCCGAGTTGGTGCCGTTTTTCCAGGAGGAGCGCGTAAAAGAGACTGTGGTAGTCTTTTTGTTCCTTGAGCCGTTCGCACAGCTGGGCAATGGCGGCGTCCGCCCCGCGGGTGTTGAGGGTCTGTTCGAGTTCGTCGAAGAGGGTGCGGTCCATGATGCGGTGTCCCGGTGCGGCGTGTCGGCGGGCGGCTGGATTTGGATAGGATAGCAGGCGGAACCCGCGACGGCGACGCGCCTCTAACGTTGCGGGACCGTATACTGGCAAGAGACACGAGGACCACGCAAATGGCTACGGCAAAAACCACCGATCAGAGTCTGGCGGGCGAGGTGCGCATTTTCGAGCGGCTCCTGCGAAACGGCACTGGGGAATTGAATCCGGAGTTGGCACGGTATCTGTTGACGTTGGGGTTCAACGAGGAAGACAAGGCCCGGATGCACGAGTTGGCGGTTCGGAACCAGGAGGGCAGGGCCACCGCAGTGGAGGCCGCCGAGTTGGTGGATTATGCTAACGCCGGTTGTCTGCTCGGCATCCTGCAATCCAAGGCTCGCAAAGCGCTGAAAAAGGTCGGCAACAAGGCATCGTAGGGGCGCTCATGGATGAGTTGCTCGTGCGAGAAGTTTGGCAGCGCGCTGGCAACGTCTGCGAGTATTGCCATATGCCGCAGCTGTATTTTCCGACCACTTTTGAGGTCGATCATATCATCGCGCGGCAGCACGATGGCCCCACGGTGTTGTCGAATCTCGCCCTTTCTTGTCTGCGTTGCAACGGCCGCAAAGGGCCGAATGTCGCCGGGTTCGATCCGCGTACCCGGAAACTTACCGGGCTGTTCAATCCCCGACGGCACAAGTGGGAGCGGCATTTCCGTTTGGAGGGCGCACGTCTGATCGGTCGTACTCCCATAGGACGAGTGACCGTGGCCGTCCTGGGTATCAACGGTCCTTTTTTGCTCGGTTTGAGGGAAGAACTTATCGAGGAGGGCCTTTTCCCATAGCAGGCTTGCGCCCCACCACAAGATACTGCTCGGTTCCATCCGTGGAGTCCGTGGGGTGCGCTCAGCCGCAAGCGGCAATACGGTATGCGGCTAATTCTCGCTGAAATGGAATTTCTTGGCCGCATCCTTGTTAAGCGGGTCGCGCAGGAAGCGCTTCCGGCACGCGGGGCACAGGTCGTAGCGGACCTCGTGCGAGGCCGGCTCGAGCGCGTCGGCGTCGTCCAAGTCTTCCGCGTCCTGGAGCATTTGGCTGACCGCTTCCATGTGGTCTTCTTCAAAGTCCGCCTCGGTCAACTCGGCGGGGTCGTGGGCGGCGAAGACTTCGATCTTGACCACGAAGTGGTCGGCGCCGGTGTCGATGTCTTTGCCACACAAGTCACACGAGATGTGCACCATGATTGGGAAGATCCTCTTAATGCCCGACGCCCGACCGCCGTGCCCGACGGGGCCGAGTCCGTCCCTCGCGATTGCAGGTGCGAGCGTGAATTTAGTCTCTCTATCCATCCGTCGCAGGTTTTCAGGCGCGTGTCAAGCCGAATTCAGGAATTGTGCGGGATGTAGCCAGGGCCGTTCGATTATTCAATCTAAGGCAGGCCGAGAAGGCTGAGGGCTTGGGATAAGCAATGGTTGAGCCGACGCAGGGCGGCGGCGAGGTTCGGCCCCATCTCTTTCGCCACATGGATGATGGTGTTGCGCACGGCCG
>JBBRLG010000263.1:0-9921 GCA_038231495.1 Gemmatales bacterium
GCGTGGGTGCGGGGCAGGGGTGTGGTAGCAGGGCACGGGTGTAACAGCAGTGCGTGGGTGTAGGGCACCGGTGCAGCAGCAGGGCATGGGGCACCGGTGTACCACCCAGAGCATAGCAAAAATCGAGCCGAACACTATTGGTCTGGACTATACTTTTCGACCGCGCGGCCGGCCGAAAAAAGCAAGGGGTGACGCAGACGGAAACATCAAATGATCCGCGTCCTTTTTACGCCAGCGTTTGCGCAAAAGCGGTTGGACCCTCGCCATATGTGGATTGGCGTGGCTCGGGTCGGACAGGCCCGGTCGGGAGAGACAAAGGGGACGCATCTATTGACTTGGATCTGGAAGTTATTCTTGGACGCCGCCAACGCTGGCGCACGCGAAAAAGCTGCCACCGTCGGTGAATGGCTCGCCGCGCACCTAGGGGAGAGGGCAGGCAGCGTTTCGCTCCCCAAAAGATTTGCCACACCCTGAGTCACTACCTTTTCGTCAACCTCATTGACCGCGGTTGGCCGATAATTTACAATCACTCCTTAGCGCTATCGGCTCTCCATTTACCCCGCGAGTGGCTCCCATGCTGCCAGCAAACCGCCGCCGACTCCGCCTTTGGCTCGTCGCACCGTTGCTGCTTTTGGCACTGCTGTTTGGCATCGATGCCGTCTACGGCCAACCCGGCCGCCCCCCGGTGCCGCCCGGCGGCATTCCCGGTGGCAACGGCATCACGGGCGGACCAACCACGCCCGGCGTTTTGCCCGGCGGCATCACCCCGGCGGGTGGTTCCGGGCCTGGGCCCAACGGTGCGGGCAATCCTGGCGCGCCTCCCACGTTTCCCGGCCCGGCCGGCGGTCCTGGCAATCCCGCGCTGCCGCCCACGCCGCCAAACGGACCGGTCAACCCCGGCTTCCCCCAACCTCCGGCCGGTTTTCCCGGCGCCGGTGGGTTCGTCGGCAACCCCGGCGCGCCGAACATACCCAATTTCCCCGGCCCGCTTACGCCCCCTAACCCCGGCGGCGGGCAGTTTGGCCCGCAACCGCCCGCGGGTTTTCCGAATAATCCGGGGACCGGCATTCCGCCCGCCGGTTTCCCCCCCAACCCCGGCATCGGTACGACGCGCACCTGCACCTGTTCCAAGTGCAAAGGGACGTTCCCGGTGTCCGGCAATGCAAACCCGACCCACTGTGCCCTGTGCGGTGCCAAGTTTGACATTGTCACCGGCAACCCGGCTGGCGGCATGTTCCCGAACGGCGTGCCGGGCGGTATGCCGAACGGCTTTAACCCCGGTCCGTTCAACCCTCCCGGCGGCCCAACCAACCCGGACGCAATGACGCCGCCCAACGGGATGTTCCCTCCCCAGATAAATAATCCGCCGGCCTTCACGCCGCCGCAATTCAACAACCCCTCCAACTTTCCCACCAGCCCCGACAACAGCGCGCCGCAGCTCACGGCCGCCAAAACAGGGATTACGGTTTTCGCCATCGTCGTCGGCGTTGGCCTGTTGCTCCTGGGCGTCCTCCTGATCGGCGGCGTCGTCACCTTCGTGCTGATCTACCGAGGCGTCTCGTCCGCAAGCACCGATTCGGCCCCGCGGCCGCGCCGCCAACGCCGCTCTCGGAATTACGACGATTGACCACCGACCGCTTCGCCTAATGAACCTCCTAGGGCCCACAACCAAAGATGACCAGTCGTGCCGCCACCGAGTACCGCTACGAGAAATTGACCTGGCCGGAGATCAACGACGCCGTCGATCTCGGTAAGGTTTGCCTCTTGCCGTGCGGTGCCGTCGAGCAACACGGGCCGCACCTGCCGCTCGACGTGGACCTCGTGTGCCCCGAAGGCATTGCGCGGGGCTTGGGTTTGCTCGTGCCCGACAAGGTGCTCGTGCTGCCCATCGTCGCCTACGGTTACACCGGCCACGTCATGGACTTCCCCGGTACGATCAACAGCGACTTCGAGCACTTCATGCACCACGTGCTCGACATCACCAAGTCGCTCGCCTACCACGGCTTCAAGAAGATTGTCCTGCTCAACGGTCACGGCTCGAACATGCCCAACCTCGACCTCGTGGCCCGGCGCACCAACCTGGAGACCGACGCCGAGTGCGTGCTGGCCGCGTGGTGGAACCTGCTGACGGTGGACAAGGAGTTTCTGCCGCGCTGGCGGCAGAGCAAGTTCCCCGGCGGTTGCGCCCACGCCTGCGAGTTGGAGACGTCCCTGTACCTCTATCTCGACGGCGACAACGTCCGCAAGGACAAAATCAAAAGCGGGACCATTCGCTTTAACGAAGACGAAAGCCCTTTCAACTGGGTCGATCTGTTCGCGGCGGGTCCGGCGACGGTCGTGTCGTGGACGAGCAGTTACTCCGAAACCGGCGTACTCGGCGACGCGGAGCTGGCGACGGCGGAGAAGGGCCGCGAGGCGTACGAGGAGGCCGTCAAGCAGCTGGTGCGTTTCGTGACGTGGTTTAAGGACCGGCCCAAGGACGAGCGCCGCGACCACCACCGCAAGCCGCCGACGATGCCGCTCCCCTGGGGACAGCGGCCGGTACACTGATGCCGTCGCTTTGGACTGACCACCGCGAGCAGCCCACAAGCGAGGCCGCTATCCCGTAGCCACAAGCGGCTCGCTTGTGGGCGGCGGCAAGCTCACAAGCGAGCCGCTTGTGGCTACGGGGGTACACGGATGCCGTCGCTTGGCACCGACAACCGCCTAACGATTGGACTTGACCCGTGAAGGCCGGGTGGCTATTTCCCGCCACGGGGACAGGTCGGCAGGAAGCCGGCCGCGCTCGCGCAGGGGACTCGGCGCGAACAACACATTCTCTTCACGGGGAAAGGGATAAGCTATGGGCAAGACGCCCGTGTTCGGCGTGGTGAGCTTCTGTTGGCTCGGCCTCGCCCTGACCGGCTGTGATACCTGCAACACTTCCAATACGGTTCCGAAAGACCGCTACCAGGCCCGTACCACCTTCGGCACCCCGAACAAGGACGCGGCCGTTGCCAAAAATGCGACGCCGGACGCGACGGCCAAGAATAAGCCGACGGGCCTGGCCCCGGTCGAGGAGACCGCGGCCAAGTTGCCGGACAACGGCGCCGCCGGTCGGGGGACGTTGCCCGACACGGTGGGCGACCGCTACAACAACCTCCCGCGCGGCGGCTCGCGCACTCCGGGCGAGGCCGGCCTGGTCGATGCCCCTCCGCCCGGCCTGAAAAAGACGATCGTTAACCCCGCAGACAAGTCGGTAATGCCGGTTGGTGGTACGGACGACGGTGCGATGAGCCGCTCGACGCTGCGTACCAGCAATGCGCCGCAGATGTCGACTGCCGGTGAGCCGATGCTGCCGCCCGGATCGACGGGCGTGGCGCTTCCGCCGCCGCCAGGATCGTCCGGCCCGTCAAACGGGACGCCGCTGCCGCCGTTGTCGCCGGACGCGGTCGGCAACCACCGCTCGTCGCTGCACCCGATCGCGCCGGCGGCGCCGACGCCCGACTCGCTTGTCCCGCCGCCGCCGCCCGTCCTGAAGCCGGCCGAGGCCCGTGCCCCGATCTACGACGTACCGCCGCCACCGCCGCCGGCTCCTCCGGCTGCCAAGATGGGCGAACCTTCGACTGCGAATTTCGACACGCCGCCAGCGCCCCCGGCGATGCCCTTCATTCCGGGCGGGCCGAAGTAGTTGGCAGAATGATGGTTTGAGCGGTCCAAATAGTCGCATAAACGACCAACGTCGCGGTCGTCGGGGAACTTGTCCCCGACGACCGCAGCGTTTTTCTCGTTTAATGACACCGCGTTGTCAGAGTCCCGGCCGTAGGCGCGTTCGATGAGAACGAGTATCGATCGATACGGTTCCTGCGTGCCTCGCTACGAGAAGCTTTCGGCCGGCCCCATGATCGCCTTTTCGCGCCCTTGCTGCTGGCAGGGCAAATCGCGCACGGCGGCGCAGCCGGGCGGCAACTCCGCCTCTTCGATCAACATGCAAGGAATGCCTTCCTTGATCGGGAAGCGCACCCGGCAGCGCTGACAGACCAGGGCGTCCGCCACCGCCTCCAGGTGCGTCTGGCGAGGGTCCAGCGGACACCGCAGTATTTCCAGCAATTCCTGGCTAATCATTACAGGTCTCGCGTACCGTGCCGTGGTTTCGCCCGTTCGACCCGACTGAGGCCGGCCGGGGTCGCGAGGTTCTTTGTCCGCTGCGCGCCCGGAAAGTCAAGGGCTTTCGGATGGATGAAGGCGGAAGGATGAAGGATGAATCAATTCATCCTTCATCCTTCCGCCTTCATCCATCCGTTTACCCCGCCGGTTGGATCAATAGGAGAATTCCAGGCCGAAGTTTAACCCCTGGGCGTAGAAGCGGTCCGAGAAGAACGGCGTCGCCGGCTGCGCGGCCCGCACCGTCGGGTCGAAACCCGCCAGGCCGCGCACCTGCCGGCCGTCCACGCCGTCAATCTGATCGCCGGCCCGGACGACGTTACTGAGATAGAGGAAGTTGTAGCCCGCCGTCGCCCGCACGTGCGGCGCGACCTGGTAGCCGACCGTCAGCGTCAACTCCGGCAGGATGCCGAAGCGGTCCTTGGTGCTGTGGCCAATGTTCGTCGGCTGCGTCAGGATGCCGCCGGGAAACGTGGTCTGCCCGGTAATCCGGTCGCCGATTGTGGTCGAGCCGTTCACATCGACCACCTCGTGAATATCGCCAATCGCGAATTTGAAGGTACTGTCGAACGACAGCCGGCCCGCCTGGCCGTGCGAGGCCAGGCCCACCTGACCGCCGTAAAACTGGGTGCGGACGCCGAAGTGGTCTGCAACGAAAACGTTCGGGCCGGTGTTGCCGGGCAGTGCCGTGCTGTTCGTCGTGATGTCGAAACCCTCGCCGAAATACAGGTGGCGGAAGCCGGCGATCAGGTCCATCCGGTCCATGAAGAAAAGCGCGCCGAGCTGGTAGCGGCCGTTCGCCTCCGCACCCCAGAGGCGGTTGTTACTCTGGATGCCGATGGTTGCCGAGCGCTGCGCGAACGCGAACGGGCCGGTGGTGAACGTGGGCACCGAGGCGAGGACGATCGTTTGCCGGGCTGCCACCGGGTCGTTGAAAACCGGGCCGATCACGGGCGCGCCGGGCGAATTGATCGTCGTGCCCTGGACCTTGTGTTCGAGCTGGAAAAAGTTGGCGTCCACGCCGAGGGTACGGCACTCGTCCAACCAAAAGCCGGTCGAAAACCGCAGGCCGGACTGTTCGTGGTAATCGACGTTGTTCGACGAGCCGCCGTAGATGTTGGTGATGTTGCCCACGGTTCCGGCCTGGGCGTCGGCGTTCGAGATCGAGCCGGCCACGGCGGGCAAGCGGCCCGGCTTGATCCACCACAGCAGGTATTCGGTACTGAACCAGACGTTGGCGTCGCTGCCGGAAGCGTATTCGTTGTGCTTGACGTTGTCGGTCGGTGCCAGGCGTTCGCCGCCTCCGTCCGCGTACGCCCCGGCTGGCGTCGGAGCCGGCAGGTTCAGTATGGGTGACGGCGCATAGGCGGTCCCGGCGGGGACATCGCCGGGCGCGGGTAGTTGCCCTGCCACGTGGCCGACCGCAGTGTTCCAGGAGACGGGAGCAGGGGTCTGGCCGAGGGCGGCTCCCGCCGCAACCAACATGGACGTGATCGAGCCGAGCCATTTGAATCGCATCTGCATCCCCTTTTCTTGTTCCACGGTCCCAAGGATCTGCGTCGCCGGCCGGGTAGATTTCGCGTTACCGTTCATCGGCATCAACTGCTCCCCCCCTTGCGAAAGGGGGCAGGGGGGGTATGACCGATTAAAGCACTCGGTCATGGCGCTCTCTTCACCCCCCCTACCCCCCCTTCGTAAGGGGGGGAGTGAACGGTTACGACTTCCCTTGGCCGCACGGCGAAACCCTTCGGAGCGTTGAAGCGCGTCGCCTCCCTTCTATTCGGCACAATCCGGCGCATGACTACAGGTCATTTGACCCGTAAAATGGGGAAAATTCGCAGGATAGGGATTATCCGTCCCGTCCGCATTCATTCAATGCGGCAGAAGACGGCTTTCAAATAGCGGCTTTCCGGGACGTGCAGCAGGTACGGGTGGTCGCCGCCCGCACCGCCGACGTGCAGCACTTGCGCCGTCCGCCCCGCTTGCCAGGCCGCGCGCCGCAGCGTTTCGAGGAAATCGCCTTCGCCGATCAAGCCGGTGCAGGAACACGTCAGGAAGATACCGCCGGGCGCGACCGCTTGCAGCGCCAGCCGATTCATGTCGAGATAGCGCTTGAGGGCGAAATCGATTTCCTCCCGGTCGCGCGTCTGCTTCGCCGGGTCGAGGACCACCACGTCGAAGCGCTGGCCGCTCGCGATCACGTCGCGCAGCCACGGGAACAGGTCCGACTGCACGAATTTTAACCGCACCTGGTTGAGGCTCGCGTTTTGCCGGGCCATTGCCAACGCCTGCTCGTCGAGGTCTACTCCTGTGACCTCCTCGGCACCGCCGCGCACCTTGGCGTAGACCGCGAAGCCGCCGGTGTTGCAGCACAGGTCGAGCACTTTACGGCCCGCACAAAACGAGGACAGACGCAGCCGGTTGTCGCGCTGGTCGAGGAAAAAACCGGTCTTGTGCTTGCTGCCTGGCGCGACGCGGAAGCGGACGCCGTGTTCGCTGATCGTCTCCGGCGCGGGCGGTTCCGGTGCCCGGCAGTCGAACGACTCCTGTTTCTGCACGTGTTCCTCGGCAAACCAGTAATACCGGCAATCGGGGTAGAGCGCGGACAGTGCGGCCTGGATCGCCGACCGGAAGCGGAACATGCCGGCGGCGAAGAACTCAAGCACGACGATGGGACCGAAGCGATCGACGACCAAACCGCTGAGGCCGTCGCCCTCTGAATGCACCAGGCGGTAGGCGTCGGCCACGGCTTCCAGGCCGAGCCAGTGGCGGCGCAGGGCGACGGCCGCGCCAATCCGCCGGGCGAAAAAGGCGTCGTCAATTGCCTCGTTGCGGTCGGTGGTCAGGACGCGGAGGGTACTGCGCGAGTGGCCGTTGTAGAACCCGCGGCCGACCCAGCCGCCGTCGCGGTCCAGAATGTCCACGACACTGCCGCCCGGCAGACGCGCGGCCGGCTTCTCGACCATCTTCTGGAAGATCCAGGGGTGCGACGACCGGCGGGCGATTTTCAGGCGCACCTGGGGCAGTACGGTTTCCGGGGCCGGCTCGCTGGCGGTGCTCATAAGTGATTTCTCTTTCCCCTCGCCGTGGCCATGCTCCTGCGACAGGTTGTCGATTGCAGGCAGGTTTTCGGGCGCTGATCCTCCTAGTATAGATAGTGGCGTGCAATGTTGCCGCACCTTTGAGTTATCGGTACTACTGCGTCTCGCATGGATAAAGTCACAGCAGGCGAGTGGGGTCGCGTCAGCGCCCCGAGGAATCGGGACCACTCGGGCCGCTGACGCAACCCCACTCGCCGAATGACAAATGGTGGAACGATCGGGACCATCGAAAACTTTCACAGAAATCGCAAGCTACCCCATTGACGGCTTTATTAAGCGATGATATGTTAAAGAATCAAAGCGCTGTAGGCTTTTCTTTTTTCGGTCGGTCGCGTTCTCCCGGCCGACGATAGGAAGGATGCCGATGCGGTATTTCTCATTCGCCTTCGTGTCGCGGCTGCTCGCCGTCGTTTTAGTCCTGGCGGGGGCGTCAACCGCGTATGACACCCTTAACACGCCCGGAAGCTTTTCGACACAACCCAGCCTGCATCTCGCGGGCGCGGCCGCTGAACTGGCGTTTGGCCTATGGTTGCTCGTCGGGCTGTACCCGCGTTTGTCCTGGGCTGCTTTAGTCGGCTGTTTCACCCTTTTTCTCGGTGTCTCGCTCGACCGTGCAGTTGATGGCGAGTCCTCTTGCGGTTGTTTCGGACGATTCCAAGTCAATCCCTGGTACACGTTTGCCTTCGACGCCGCCGCCCTGGTCGCGCTGGCTTGCGCTCAGCCGTTCGGTCAGCCGTCATTGGACCGCGTGGGGCCGTGGCGTCGGTGGGCCGGCTATGCTTTTCTGCTCGGCATCGCCGTTATCGGCCTGGGGGTCAGTACCTACTCTGCCAAGGCCCATCTTGGTGACGACGGTGCCGTCATTGGTCAGGGCGACGACGTGCCTCTTGCGCCAAGAGACTGGGTAGGCTCACGCTTTCCGCTGGCCCAGCACATCGACCTCGGGCAGGAACTGATGGAAGGCCGGTGGGCGCTGATGTTCTACCATCCGGATTGTGGTGCCTGCCGGACCACGCTGCCCGAGTTCGTAGGGCTTGCTTACCAGCTTGGTAATCAAGATCGTTCGCGGCGGTTCGCGCTCATTGAAGTCCCTCACCGGGGAACCCCTCCAGCCGCCCCGTCGCGCGAGACTAACTGCCTGCGCGGGCACCTTTCGGCCGATTACAACTGGCGCATCCCAACTCCAACTTTCCTCTTGTTGGACGGCGGGGTGGTATCGAAAGTATCCGATCAATTGGATGGCGTGTATCGCGAGTTGGGCGTGCGCGGCGTTGAGAGCGAGGAGCCGCAAGGTGGCGTTCTATTCCCCGACTATGGCAAGATTCGGCGGGAGATGTTCCTCAAGGAGATCGCGTGTGGTCCGTTGGCGTTAATGCGGATGCTGGACGCTTTTGGCAAGCCCTTTAGCCCCGAGGAGGCGGAGCAATTGGTGGATGAAGCGGGGGACAAGGGCATCGACATGTTGCGGCTGAAGGAACTGGCCGAGCAGCGCGGGTTACACGCCCTGGGTGTGGCCGTGTCGCCGGAGAAATTCCGCCAGCTAGGGCAGCGGGCGATTGTCTACCTGGACGGTGTCGGCTTTGTGCCCGTCCTGGGCTTTACGAGTGGCGGGGTGATCCTGGCCTACCCGCTCACTCCGGCTGGTGTGTTGCCCGACGATTTATTCGCCAAGTCGTTCGGCTCGGAAGGCAAGGCCCTTCTCGTTTCCGACAAGCCATTGAATCCAGACCGCCTGGGCCTGCCCGCCCTTGAAACGGTCGAGGAAAAGTCCCAAGGGCCTCGCCTCCGGGCGGGGCGCAGCATTCTCGCGGTGGGCCGGCTGTATCGCATGAACTGGGAAGCGTCCTTGACGCTAACCAACGACGGTAACGAGGCGGTGGAGATCAAGGGGATCAAGACGAACTGCCCTTGTTTCACCGCCGCGGTGGATCGCAAGACCCTGGCTCCGGGGGAGTCAACCCCGTTGCGGGCCAAGGGCACTCAAGATCAAGCGGGCGGTTTTACCTACGCGATTACCATAGAGACGAACGAGGGCGAGCGCTCGCCGCTGCGCATTCCTGTCCGGGGCTATTTGGAGCGACCGGTCACATTCAGCCCACCGATGGTAGCAGTACGCGAGGTTCTGCCCGGCGAGAAGGCGGAAACAGAAATCCAGGTGGAGTTGCCGCGGCGGATGAACCTTGCCGAATTGAAACTGACGGCACCGAAGGAGGGGGCGCTCACGGCGGAACTGGTACGGCGTGAACAAGGTGCCGCCTTGTTGGTGCATTGGGCTGGGGCGAAGGAACCGGGGTTTTATCGCGGTGAGTTTGAAGTTCGCGCGGTGGATGCCAAGGACGCGGTCGCTGCGAAGTTGCCCTTCGTCATCGAAGTGGTGCCCCCGATTACGGCTTCCCCGCCGAGCCTTCGGATTGAAGGTTCAGCAGGTAGCCCGTGGACACGTCTGCTGTCGATTGAATCGCCACGCGACTTCGCCGGTACGCCTTCTGTACGCTGGGTTCCGGAGGAGGCCGGCAAGGCGATCCAGACCACGGTGACGAAGGACGGCGCACGCGTGTATCGCATTAAACTGTCCGGAACGCTCCCGGCAAATCGGGTGCCGCTGGCGCTAGTCGTTGTCGTCGGGGACAAATCGGTTTCGATACCGATCCGGTTCGTCAAGGTTGGAGAGTAAGTA
>JBBRLG010000264.1:0-9906 GCA_038231495.1 Gemmatales bacterium
ACCGGTCGCCGGTCGTGCGGTCGTCCGGGCGCAGGCCGCCGACCAGCGCCGCCAGGTACGGCCGCAGGTCTTTCAAGTCGGCTTGCGTCGCCGACTTGTCCGCCAGTTCTTGCAACGTCTTGACCTGCTCGCGCGTCAGGAGTGGGCTGTGTTGCTGCAGGTGCCGTACCAGCTCGTCCGTCGCCTTGATGCGCACCGGCAGCGTGCGTTTGGCGTCGGTGACGACCGTGGCCAACTCGATCTGTGGCGTGGCACCGGTGAAACTTGCGACGGCCTCGATCGCGGCGAGCTGGCCCTCGGCACTGATGGTGCCCGAACGCAGTGCCGCGTAGATCGCCCGCTCGGCCGAGCGCAGGTCGTAAGTGCCCGCGTCACTCCTGGCCATCCGGCTCAGGTCGCGGATCGCGCGCTCGGCGTAATCCTTCTGCTCGGCCTCCGACAGCGGCTTCAGGTCCAGCCGGTTCTCGCCGGACAGGCGCGTTTGCAATTGCCGCGTGTCGTCCAGGTATTGCTGCGTGATGACCTGGACGTTGCGGTACGGCTCGGCCCAGTGTTGGAGCACGTCCTGGCGGCGGAGCGATTCGTTGTCGTACTTCAACGTCAAGTTGCGCAAGGTCTGCTCGATTTGCACCGCCTCCCGATCCAGAATTGCCTGGTCCGGTAACTCGCGGGCGAGGGTCCGCAGGCCGGCCTGGTAGCCTTCCTCCAACACGGCGAGGCGTTCGGCCTGCTGAGGGATGCCTGACACGGGGTTTTCCAGGTACGCCTTGCGCGTCGAGAAGAACAGTTTTTCGGCGTCAACGCGGCCGCGGCGGAACGAGCGCGTCTGGGCGATCAGGAAGTCCAGGCGAACTTGCTCCTTGGCGTAGCGCTCCAGCAGTTCGCGCGTCTCGGCGTTGTCGGGCACCGCCAGGATCAGGACCGGCAGCTTTTTCGTGTTCGGGTCCGCCTCGATCTGACCGATGAAATACGCCAGCCCCGGATCCGGCAGCTTGGAATCGAGCAGGATCGCACTAATGTCCGCGGCGGACGTGAGCCGTTTGAGCGCATCGCGACCGCTCTCGGCGAGGACCGCGTCGAAGCCCGCGGCCTGGACGGCGCGCTCAAACCGCAGCCGCGTGTCGGCGTCGCCGCTGGCCGCCAGGGCTTTGGGTTTGGCCCCCGCTTCGGGTTCCCCGGAGAGGAACCGCGACAGGATTTCGACCATGCGGCCGCGCGCCTGGGCCGACGGCGCGCCGGGGATGTGCAGCAGGCTCTCCGTCGCCGCCATCTGCACGCGCCGGTCGGGGTAGTAAAGCGCCCGCACTAGCGGCGGTTCCCCGCGGCCGGTCGGCTTGTTCGCCTTGACCTCGGCCCGGTCGCCGAGTGCCTGAACTGCGCCGAGGACGACGGCCGTGCGCTCGTCGTTCAGCGCCCGTTCCAGCACTGCCGTTAACAGGTCCGAACTTACCGTAGAAACGAGATCGTTAACCGGCGGATTCGTTTTGGCCAGCGGTTTTTCCAGTCCGGCCGCGTCGTAGGTCTTGTCGAGGGTCAGGCTCAGCATCACGATTTGCGCCGCCCGGTCCGTCGGGTCGAGGTCGAGCGCCTGCCGGGCGAAGCGCATGCCGTAATACTCCTCGGCCTTGCTCTTCGACACGGTTTCCGCGCCGGGCCAGCCGGCGACGACCGTGTTGTTTTCCCAGCGCCACACCGTGACCGTCTCGGTCAGCGCGACCTTGTGCTGGTAGTAGCGCTCCGCTTCGCGCACCAACAGCGGCACCGCGCCGGGCAGCTTCAAGGCCGGCGTGCTGAGGAGGGCGGCCAACGCCTCTTTCGCCTTGCGGTGAATGCTCTCCGGCCGCGACGGCGCTTCGGTCAGATACCACAAGGCCGGCACCGCCTCGGTCGCGCCGCGCTTCTGCAAGATGTCGAGCAGGTCGAGGACGAGGTTCGTGTCAGCGCTGTCGAGTGCCGCGACCAGCGGCGGCACCACGGCGGCACTGAGCCGCCGCAAGGCGTCGATGAGTGCCAGCTTGTCCTCGCCTCTCGTTCTCCGCAATTCGTCGATCAACGGCGGGGCGGCGGCGGCCTTGTATTTGAAGAGTTCCTGGAGCGCGAAGACGGCTTCCGCCGGGCTGTCGTTGAGAGCCTTGATCCATTTGACGATCTGCTCGCGATTGCCGAGTTGCGTCTTGACCGCGGCGGCGACGAGCTTGATTAACTCTTCCACGTCGGCGCGGGCGGCCTTCTCGACCTTGGGATCGTCGGACCATTTGGGAATGTTGCGCAAGCGCAGGAAGGCGTTCATCGTGTATTGCCGTTGCAAGTCGAGCAACTGTTCGTCGGTCGGCTTTTTGAGCAAGAGGCCGCGCAGGTGCGTGGCGGCCAGCTCGTAGCTGCCGAGTTCGATCTCGAACTGCATCGCCTTCCAGTAGTCGGGGATCGTTTCGGGCTTCTTGAACAACTCGCGGTACTGGTCGAGCGGGTCGTACTTGGCCGGCGGCGCGTTTTTGGCCGGAGGAGCTTCCTTGTCCTTGACGGGCTTGTCCTTGCCTTCCTGGGCCGGTGCCGGGGTCAGCAGCGCGAGCAGGAAGGCGACACCCATCCCGTAGCGCAGGAGTGGCTGGATCATAAGATCTCCTCCGTTTCATGTCTTGCCGCTTGCGGCTTTGCGATCGCGCTAAGCCGCAAGCGGCAAGGATTACACTTCAAGTTCAGCGCGGATCATGTCCGCGTAAGAATCTCGCCGGCGGATGAGCCGATGGTCCGCGCCATCGACCAGCACCTCGGCCGCGCGGGGCCGGCCGTTGTAGTTGGAACTCATCGCCATGCCGTACGCGCCGGCACTAAACGTCGCGATCAGGTCGCCGCGCTTCACGTCGGGCAAGTAGCGGTCCTTGGCCAAGTAATCGCTCGACTCGCACACAGGGCCGACCACGTCCGTCTTTTTCGTGTTCGGCATCTCCGCCTCGTAATCTTCCGGCGGCGCCTCTACACCGGCCACCGGCTCCGTCGGCCAGATGCGGTGGAACGAGTCGTACAGCGTCGGCCGGATCAGGTCGTTCATGGCGGCGTCCTGGATGACGAAATGCTTGCCGCCCGACTCCTTCGTGTAGATCACCCGACTCAGCAAAACGCCCGCGTTGCCGACGATGAACCGGCCCGGCTCCAATACCAGCTTGCAGCCCGCCTTCTGCACGCCGGGCACGATGGCGTCGGCGAAGGCGCTGGCCGGCAACGCCTCCTGCTTGCGGTAGTTGATGCCGAAACCGCCGCCCATGTTCCAGACGCCGATCTGGTGGCCTTGCTCGCGCAGCTTTTCGATCAGGACCAGACCCTTGGCGATGGCGTCCTTGTACGGCTGCGTGCTCAGGATCGGCGAACCGAGGTGCATGTGCAGCCCCACAATTTTAACATGCGGGTTGCCGACGACGGCACGGGCCACGTCCAGCACCGTGTCGATGTCGAAGCCGAACTTGACGCCCTTGACGCTGGTGTCGGTTTTGACGTGCGTTTTCGGCGGCAGGTCCGGGTTGACGCGCAGCGCGACGTTCGCCGACTTGCCTGCGGCCTGCGCCACGTCGGCCAGGGCGTACAACTCCGCCTCGCTCTCGACGTTGAAGAGGAAGACGCCCTTGTCCAGCCCCTCGCGCAGTTCGGCGTCGGTCTTGCCGACGCCGGCGTAGACGATCTTGTCGCCGGTACCGCCCGCCGCCAACGCGCGATACAACTCGCCGCCGCTGGTCACATCGAAGCCGGAGCCGTGTTCGGCCATCAACCGGCCGATCGTGAGGTTGGGGTTGGTCTTGATGCTGAAGCAGATGAGCGGATTGACGGCGGCAAACGCCTTCTGCACCTGGCCGAGGTGGTGCAGCAGCGTGGCCTTGCTGTAGACGTAGAGCGGCGTGCCGTAGGCCTCCGCCAGCTTGCGGACGGGGACTTCCTCACAGTGCAAAACGCGGTCGCGGTAGTGGAAATGGTCCATGAATCCTGACAATCCTTCCATCCATCATTCCCAAATTCCATCACGAAAACACGAAAGGACGAAAAGGCGAAAAAGCATTAATGATAATAGTTGCCCTCATTATCGCTTTTTCCTTTTCGCGTTTTCGTCCTTTCGTGTTTTCGTGATGGAATTTGGTGCCGTCATCCCTGTTACTTGTGGATAGCTAATTTCAGTTGCCACGCTTCGATTTGCCGTTGGACCTCCGCCGGGGCGGTAGAGCCGACGCTGCGAAAGGCGGCCAGGGCGTTCGCGACGCCTAACACCTTGTATACCCCCGATCCCAGGCCGGGGCGAATGCTTTCGTACACGTCCGCCGACAAATCGACCAACCGACAGCGGCGCTCCTCACACAGTCGCACCAGCTTGCCAACCGCCTCGTGCGCCGCCCGCATCGGCAGCCCCTGCACGATGAAAAACTCCATCAACGTCGTCGCGTCGAGGAACCCGTCTTCGAGCCGGCCGGCGATGACCTCCGTGCGGAACCGCGTTTCGGCCACCAACGCCGCCGCCAGTTCTAGCGATGCCGACACCGTGTCCACGGCGTCGAAGAGCGCGGTCTTGTCCTCCTGCAAATCTCGATTATAAGCGAGCGGCAGCCCTTTCACCAGCATGAGCAGCTGCTGCAAGTCGCCGACGACGCGGGCCGACTTGCCGCGGATCAGTTCCAGCACGTCCGGGTTCTTCTTGTGCGGCATGATGCTCGACCCGGTGCAGAAGGCGTCCGGCAGGTCGAGGAAGTTGAACTCCGTCGTGGTCCACAAGATCCACTCCTCGGCCCAGCCGCTCAGGTGCAGCGCGATCACTGACAGGTCGAAGACGAATTCCAGCACGAAATCGCGGTCGCTGGACACGTCGAGGCTGTTGGCGGCGACCGCATCGAAGCCGAGTTGCCGGGCCACGCTGTCGCGGTCGATCGGCAAGGTGGTGCCGGCCAGCGCGGCCGCGCCGAGTGGGAGGACGTTGACGCGCTTACGGCA
Source organism: Gemmatales bacterium (assembly GCA_038231495.1). GTDB lineage: Bacteria > Planctomycetota > Planctomycetia > Gemmatales > Gemmataceae > JBBRLG01. The sequence goes on from JBBRLG010000264.1 coordinate 4,966, forward strand.
ATCGGCCAGGCGTTCGCGGTCGCGCTGGTACTTCTCGACGTAAGCCAGGAAGTAGTGGGCGGCAAGGACGGGTTGCGCCCGTTGCAAGTGCGTGTAGCCCGGCAGCACCAGTTCGGGGTAGCGCACCGCCGCGCCGACCAGCGACCGTTGCAATTCGAGCAACCGCCCGTCCATGGCGTCCAGCGCATCGCGCACCCACAGCTTCACGTCGGTAACGACCTGGTCGTTGCGACTGCGGCCCGTGTGGAGTTTGCGGCCCACGTCGCCGAGGCGTTCAATGAGGGCGCGTTCGATGTGCGTGTGAATGTCTTCCAGCTTGATGGAGAAAGCAAACTCGCCGCGCTCGATCTCGGCGGCAATAGCGTCCAGGGTTGCCGCGATGCGTTCGGCCTCGTCGCCGGTGAGGAGGCCGACCTCCGCGAGCATCCGCGCGTGAGCTTGGCTGGCGATCACGTCATGGCGGTAGAGCCGGCGGTCTATGCTGATCGACTCGGTAAACCGCTCAACGCGGTTGTCGGTCTCGCCGCTGAACCGGCCGCCCCAGGTTTTCTGACTCACGGTTGCGCTCCCATTGCCGCTTGCGCCGAACGGGCCGCAAGAACAGGATGACGATAGGCTTGTCCTTGGATGCGTAGGACGTTCGGATCGACGACGACGCAATCGACACTGTTGACGATATACTCCGGCAGTACCGTCGCCGAAGCGGGGATTAAGTGGTCGAGCGTTTCCATGTCCAACCACTCGCGCACCAAATCGGCGAGAAATTCGGGGTGCTGCACGATCATCTGTTCCAGCGGCGGATAACCAAGTTCTTGCAAGCGATCCAGGAGCGGCCACTCCCCATTTTGATGGTAGGGGGCATCGGCAATTTCTTCTTGGATTGCTTGCTGATAGGTATCGCGCAGGTTCGCGACGAAATCTGCCGTTGGAACGACGATCTCGTAGCAGAGTGCCGGTTCCGCGCTGGGGAACGATTGCTTGAAGTTCATCGGGCGTCGGGCCAATCGCTTTGGCTCGATGTCCCGGCCGTTGACGCGGCATCGCATTCGTCCATTTCCTTTCCTAATCGCGGTTCAAGGCGTCGGCGGTATCACCACCGGAACACCAGCCGGAGAATACACCGTAATCGACCCATCCGGGTGAAAGGTGTAGGAACCTGAAGGACCAAAAGGCTGACCGCCTTGCGGATCGGCCGCAGACCGAATCCCGGAGCGCTGAAAGAACTCTTCCGGACTCTGAATCAACGGAATATTCGGCGTTTGATTCCCAGGAACGATTCGCGTCGATTCCAGCTGTAGCGGCCCGATGCTGGTAATTCGTACGCTGATTCGTGCCGCCTGGCTTACGGTCAAACTGCCGAACCCAACGTCCAAATCGCTGTCAGTTCGATACCCTCCCAAGCCAAAGGCTGCGCGAACCCTGCTGCCGCCGATGACCACCGTAGAGTTTCGCCGAAACGCTTCTTCGAGTAACGCTCGCGTTTGGGATTCCTCCATCCCTGGAATGGTCTGAACCGCAAAGCTAATCTGGGCGTCGATGCTCATTGTATCTCAGCTACCAAAATCGCGCCCTGCTCGTAGCCCCATGTCACCCAATACTGCGCCATCTCTTTGATATTCGCACGCGACTCTTGCGGGACGGGGTTGACCCCGGTAAGCACCTTGAGCGCCCAGAACCAGTGATCCGGCTCCCGCTCCAATTCGCGCCGGAGGAGCGGAATGGCCTTCTCGTCCATGCCAATGATTTCCTGGTAGGCCGGGTGGGCGCAGAGTTTGGTGATGGAGGAAGAGTGCCCCCGCTCCACCTTCCATTGTGCCGCGAGTGCGGCAAAGCGCTTTTCCAATTCCAGGGATCCGGAAATGACGGCCCCATTCGACTCGTCGATTAGATCGGCTTCTTCTTGTTTAGCCATCGCTTTTATCCCTATCGGGCGTTTCCGCCTCCGGTTCCGAGAACAAAATGTTCATACCAAAGACAGCTACCGGACGCACGGCCGATCATTGTGCCGGCTCACGATCAATTCGCAACCGCTACACGAACCGTGCCCGCCTCCACGCTGGGTTCCGGCACAGGCTCGCCACGCTGGACCAAACCCGCTATGTGAAATTCAATGGCCTCCCGGACCAAACGCTCGATCTCCTCGCGCGTTTTCCCCATCGCGATGCAGCCGGGAAGATCGGGAACATACGCCGACCAATTGCGCTTGCCCGATTCATAAAGGACGGTGTAATCTTTCATCTCTTCCCTCATTTTGCCCCACCTGTCAGGGGGGACCGAGCGGCTTGATGGTCACTTTGGCGCGCGGACGGAACTCCACTTTCAATTCATGATCCCCAAGAAGCCCGGTGCCGACCAAAGGCGTCGTGTCCGCTTCGTCTATCGGAATTACACGCTTGCGGCGATCCCAAACGACGGGGCCCAAATAGATGTCCAAATCAGTTTCGCTGCCGTCGGCCAATATCACTCGGCCGCGTCGATGCCAGGACAGACCGAGAAGCGCTATGATCGCGGACGGCAAGGTTAAGCAGCCATTGTAGCCCGTGTCCACCACCGCACGGATCTTTTGGATTTGCCCACTTGGGCCGCGCACGGTCAGCCGTAAAGTCGCCTCAAGGTCAGCGTTGACGACGCCGGTGATCATTTATCCGTCGATCTCCAGTGCCCACCGAAGGTTCGCGCAAAAGGGGACCCTACCCTCCGTAGCCAAACCTGCGCATCGGGAACGCGGGCTTCCAGGCGCTCACATGCCGCCATCTCGTCGGCGTCAATCTCGTAAGCGCCGGTTTCGATATCGATGGCAACGAAATCGCGGGCGGCCTTTTTCTTCAGCTGCGGGAGAATGTCCCTCTCGAATATGGCATCAGCACGTTTGCGGAATTCTTCTTTGCTATAGCGCGGTTTGCGATTGGCCATGGCGTGTCCCTGTAAAATGAGAACTCGGAAACGAGATCAAAATCGCCTTCACGCTCCGCCCCAAGCAGCAAATCACAACCCCAACTCCTTTAACTGCTTCGCGTCCACCGGGGCCGGCGCGCCGGTCATCAGGTCGCGTGCCTTCTGGTTCTTCGGGAACGCGATCACGTCGCGGATGTTCGTCGTGTCGGCCAGCATCATCGCGAAGCGGTCCAGGCCCAGCGCGATGCCGCCGTGCGGCGGCGCGCCGAACTTCAGCGCGTCCAGCAAAAAGCCGAACCGCTGCCGGGCTTGCTCCGGACTCATGCCGAGCATCTTGAACATCAGCGACTGCACTTCCGGGCTGTGAATACGAATGCTGCCGCCACCGCACTCGTAACCGTTAATCACCAGGTCGTAGGCCTTGGCCCGCACCGTGCCCGGTGCCGATTCCAGGTTCGCCAAATCCTCGTCCATCGGTGCCGTGAACGGGTGGTGGTTCGCCGCGAAGCGCTTTTCGTCCTCGTCCCAGATGAACGAGGGGAAATCTGTAATCCAGACGATTTTGAAGTCCTTCGTCGTCGGATTAACTAGCTTCAAGTCCGCTGCCAACCGGTTGCGTGCCATGCCCATTGCTTGGGCGGTAACTTCCTCTTTGCTTGTACCAATTATCAGGAAAAAGTCGCCTGGTTCTGCCCCCAGCCGTTGCCTCTGGGCCTGGCGCGTTTCTGCTGTTAAGAATTTTTCAAACAACGAACCGAAAACGTCCGACTGTACTTTTGCTGCGTCGATCCAGACCTCTAGGTGTTCGCCTTGAGCTAGTCTCTTACAGTAATCCTTGATCTCATCGAGCTTTTTCCGAGAGAACTTATCCGCCGCACCTTTGGCGACTAGGCCACGGATTACCGCGCCACGCTCAACGAACTGGCGTGTTTGTTCGTGTGAAGATTCCCGATGAAACTCAGTTAAGTCCACGATTTCCAGGCCGAAGCGCAGGTCCGGCTTGTCGCTGCCGTATTTCAGCATCGCGTCGGCGTACTTTATCCGCGGCAACGGCAGCGGGATCGTCGCGCCGATGCAGCGTTTGAACACCTCCGCAGTCAGTCCCTCAATGACGCTCAACACGTCGTCCATCTCGACGAACGACATTTCGAGATCGAGTTGCGTGAATTCCGGCTGGCGGTCGGCGCGGAGGTCTTCGTCGCGCAGACAGCGGGCGATCTGGAAATACTTGTCGTTGACGTCGACCATGAGCAGCTGCTTGTAGATCTGCGGCGACTGCGGAAGCGCGTAGAACTGGCCGGGCCAGACGCGGCTCGGCACGAGGTAGTCGCGCGCCCCTTCCGGCGTACTACGACCCAGCAGCGGCGTCTCCAGTTCGAGAAAGCCGCGCTCGTCGAGGTAGTCGCGGATGACCTTGTTGAGCCGATGGCGCATCGCCAGTGTGCGCTGTAGTGTCGGCCGGCGCAGGTCGAGAAAACGATACTGGAGGCGCAAGTCCTCGTTGGCCTGTTCGGTGTCGGCGAAAGTCTGGCCCTCCTTCGGGATGGACATAACCTCGAACGGCGGCGTCGGGCAGCGGTTAAGGATCGTCACCTCTTCGGCCACCACCTCGATGTCGCCGGTCGCGAGTTTCGAGTTGTGCTTGTCGGGCAGGCGCTCGCGGGCCTTACCGCGCACGCACAGCACCCACTCGCTGCGCACGTCCTGGCAGGCGGCGAGCATTTCGGGGTGCGTGTCGTCGATCACGATTTGGGTCAGGCCGTAGCGGTCGCGCAGGTCGAGGAAGATGTGATCGGGGTGAGCGCGACAGGAGTTGACCCACCCGTTGAGAACGACCGTCTGTCCGATGTGCGCCGGCCGCAGTTCGCCGCAAGTGTGTGTCCGCCGCTGAAAGCCCATATTCCTGGCCCTTCGTTCGCATCTTCCGAGCCGCCCTCCGCGCCTGCGGAGGACGTTTGATCGGGTTAATATAGGGAAACCACGGCTCACTCTTTCACATGCAGCGACGCGCACACCGCCCGCAGGACCGGACCGTACTCCTCCAGT
>JBBRLG010000265.1:0-9884 GCA_038231495.1 Gemmatales bacterium
GAAGTGGTCATCGAACTGGAGAAATTCGAGGCGGCCAAGTAAATCGGAAAGGATGAAGGATGAACTAATTCATCCGTAACCGTTCACTCCCCCCCTTACTAAGGGGGGCAGGGGGGGTGGAATTGAGACAATGACCGAGTACTTCAACCTTGCGTAACCCCCCCTGCCCCCCTTCGTAAGGGGGGAGTGAACGGTTACATTCATCCTTCATCATTTTACGCTCGTGGAGACGATCATGAAATCCAGATTGTTCACCGCCGTAGTCCTGTTGGCCGCGACCGCCGCCGTCCGCGGTGCCGACGACAAGACGCCGGAGACGCCCTACTACCCGCTCAAGGTCGGCAATGTCTGGACTTACAAGATTGGCGACACCAAGCTTACCGTCAAGGTCCCGAAATTCGAGGACGTGGACAAGCAGTCCTGCGCCCGCGTCGAAATGTCGGTCGGGGCCAAGGTCGTTTCCTTCGAGCACGTCGCGGTCAAGGCGGACGGCGTCTACCGCTACGCCACCGACGACAACAAGGCCGAGCCGCCGTTGTGCTTCCTGAAACTGCCCGTCAAGCAGGGCGACGAGTGGAAGGTCGCCAGCACCGTCGGCGCGATGGGCAAGGTCACCGGCACCTTCAAAACCGGCGAGGTCGCGGAGGACTTGAAGGTGGCCGCCGGAACCTACAAGAAAGAGGACGTTATCACCGTAACGTGCAACGACCTCGACGCCGGCGGCATGAAGGTCAAGCTGACTTACTATTTCGCCAAGGGCGTCGGCATGGTCAAGCAGACGATCGCCATCGCCGGCCAGGAAATCGTCATCGAACTGGAGAAGTACGAGCCGGCCAAGTGAATCCGAAAGGACACCATGAAATTCGCATTGCGCACCGCCTTGATCCTGCCGCTGGCGCTGGTTGTCGCGGCCGCCGCCCGCGCCGACGACAAGTCGATGGAAATGCCCTACTACCCGCTCAAGGTCGGCAACACGTGGACCTACGCCGTGGGCGGCAACAAGGTCGTCGTGAAGGTCACCAAGTTCGAGGACGTGGACAAGCAGCCCTGTGCCCGGCTCGAGGCGAGCGTCGGCAACGCCGCCGCCGGGGACGCGCTGGTCGAACTGATCGCGGTCAAGGCAGACGGCGTCTACCGCTTCAAGGCCGCCGACAAGCTGGTCGGACCGCCGGTGCGCTTCCTGGCGCTGCCGCCAAAGAAAGGTGAGGAGTGGCAGATCGAAGCCAAGGTCGGCACGGAGAAGCTAAAAGTCACTTTCAAGACCGGCGAAATGGAAGAACTCCAGGTGGGCGGCACGACGTACAAGAACGTTGTCACCGTGACCGGCGACGACCTCGACGCCAACGGCATGAAAATGACGGTGGTTTATTACTTCGCCAAGGACGTGGGCATGATCAAGCAAGTCGTCAAGATCGCCGGCCAGGATGTGGTTTTGGAATTAGAGAAGTTTGAGCCGGGAAAGTAGGTCGGAAAGGATGAATGATGAAGGATGAAGGATGAATCAAATAAAAGAATTGCATTTGCATTTGGTAACCGTTCACCGGCATCAACCTCTCCCCCCCTTGCGAAGGGGGGGTAGGGGGGGTAAGAACGATTAAAGTACTCGGTCAAGGCGCTCTCTTCACCCCCCCTACCCCCCCTACCCCCCCTTCGTAAGGGGGGGAGTGAACGGTTACTGCATTTGATTCATCCTTCATCCTTTCAGAGCACCCCTTTGGTCGAAGGCACGCCCGGCGAGCGCGGGTCGAACTCCACCGCTTGGCGGAGGGCGCGGGCCGTCGCTTTGAAGATCGCCTCGACGATGTGGTGCGTGTTTTTGCCGTGGTGGCAGACGACGTGCAACGCCAGCGCCCCGCTGGACGACACCGCACGCCAAAACTCTTCCGCCAGCGCCGCGTTGAACGTCCCCAACATTTCCAAAGGCACCTCGGCGTGCCAGACACAGAACGGCCGCCCGCACAGGTCCACCGCCGCCGTCGCCAGCACCTCGTCCATCGGCAGCGTTGCGCTGCCGTAACGGCGGATGCCGGCCTTGTCGCCCAGCGCCTGGGCCAGCGCCCGACCGTAACAGATGCCCACGTCCTCGACGGTGTGGTGCGCGTCCACGTGCAAATCGCCGACCGCCTTTACCTTCAGGTCGATTAGACTGTGCCGGGCCAGGAGCGTCAGCATGTGGTCGAAAAAGCCGACGCCGGTCGCGATTTCGCAGGCGCCGGTGCCGTCGAGATCAAGGAACAGGTCGATGCGGGTCTCGCCCGTTTGGCGGTGAATCTCGGCGGTGCGCGGCATGATGGAACTCACAGAAAAGGCAAAAGGCAAAAGGCAAAAGGCAAAAGTAGATGCGAATTGCATTTCCTTTTGCCTTTTGCCTTTTACCTTCTATCGATCAAGTCCCGCCGCCGCCCTTGGGGCCGCCGAACGGGTTGGTGTCGCCCGGCTTGTCCTTGCCGCCGGCCTTCACGTCCTTGATGCGCTTGCGGTATTCCTCGAGCCGCTTCACACGCTCGGCGTCCTTGGCGTCGGCCACCGAATCGCGGACCAGCAGCTTGCCTTCGGGCGACAACAGCACCGCCTCGGCGGCCGCCTTATCCGTGACCACGGTCTTGCCGGCACGATCGTACTTCACCTCGCCGCCGTCGAAATCGACCAGGATCAGGTCCGAGCCCTCGAGCTGCGAGAAGTTGACCGGCACGCCAGTCAGACGCGGGTTCGTGTTCTTGGGGTCCGTCATGAGGACGAACGACTCCTGGCTGGACTTCCAGGCCGGCACCTGCACGCGCTGGTTGCGGCCCAGGTATTCGCCGCGGAAGACCGGCACACGCTCCGCCACCACCCATTCGCCGATGTCCGCGATCACGTTCTCATTGTTGGGCAGCGGCATACTTTGCAGCCACTTGTGCATCTGGAAGACCATCTGCCGTTCCTTCTGCACCGGATAGCCGGCGTTCTGCATCTGGTAATCCCGGTCCGTGGTGGGGTCCAGCACCGGCTTCACCAACGCGTCTTTCTGATCGACCGCGTAGACGAACACTTCCGGCGGCACGACGACGTTCTGGGGCAGCTCGAACCAGTCGGACAGCAGGAACGGGTCCTGGGCGTACCGGGGCGACAGGACGTTCTTGGAGAGGTTTTTGTTGGGGTTGGCCATCTTGACCTGCAAACGGTAGCGGTAGGTGGTGCCGGGGACGACGGTAATGTCCATCACGCGCACCAGGCAGTAGTCCGGGGGCAGGCCGTCGGCAGCCGAGCCGCCGGGGAACTCGGGCACGCCGCCGCCGGGCGTGCCTTCACCGCCCGGACCAACGGGGCCTCTGCCGCCGGTGCCGGGCTTCATACCGGCGGGACCACCGCCGGGTATCATCGGACCGCCAGCCCCGCCGCCGGGGGGCGCTTTCGGACCGCTGCCACCGCTGCCGGGCTTCATACCGGCGGGACCGCCGGGCATAATCGGACCGCCGCCGGGGCCGCCCTTGCCGCCCGGCATGGTCGGCGCGTTCGGCATGCCTTCGCCGGTCATGCCGTTGCCGGTGCCGCCCTCTTTGTTGCGCGGCTTGAAGATGTCGAAATCGCCACCCAGGTCGAGCGGGTTCTTCGGGGCGACGAAGTTAAGGTTGTTCTGAGCCTTGATGAGGGCGTCCAGCGTCTTCTGGATATTCTCCAGGCTCGTTTCGATGTTGGCGTATTGGCCGGCTTCCTTGGACTTGAGGCGTGGCATGACGAGACCCACGAAGCTGATCGCGTCCACCTCCTTCGACTCATCCTCGTAGCGCTCGCCATTGAGATAGAGGAGCGCCTTGAACGAGTTGTTCAAGTCGATCTCCTCCCATTTGCCCACGGGGTTGCCGTCGGGGTCGAGCGTCACCCGCTGCAGGTTCACGCCCAGGAAGCGGAAGGAAGGCAGCGGCGCCTTGGTGACCTTGTCCACCTCGCCGGACACGTCTTCCCGAACGGCGGCGAAGGTGGGCAGGTTCAGTTTGCGCTGAAACTCTTCCATCTGCTGGCGGTAGGGGAAGGAGGCTGCGATCTCGACCATGCGGACCGGCAACACCTTCTCCTGCCTGACCTGGTTTTCGTACTTTTCCAGGGGAATGTATGTGAACTGCAAGTCTTTCCTGCCCTCGCGGCCGCCGCCCATCATCGACGGCGGGGCGCCGCCCATGCCGCCGGGCCGCATGCCCGCAGGGCCGCCGCCGCCCGGTCCCCCGGCCCCGGCCTTGCCGCCCGGTCCGCCGGCCATGCCGCCGACGCCGGGCGGGGTCATGCCGCCCCGACTGTACGGGTTGTTTTGGGTCTTCTTATCACCGGCGCCGGCTTTGGTAGTGGCGGTCCGGTCCTCGACGACGGAAATCCGGGGCGTTTTCTTGTCCAGGTCGAGGACGTAGGACTCGATTTGGACCCGTACGACCGAGGCGATGCCGCTGTCGAGGGCCAAGACCGCCGGCTGCCTGCGCTTGGTGGGGTCGCCGGCGCTGCCGCTGGTCAGCTGGGCCAACTGGTACGGCGTCCCGTCGCCAATGCGGAGGTTCTTGACGACCACCTGGGTTTCGCCAACCGGCGGGCTATCGTCCCCGGACGGCTGGACCGACCGGTTGTTCAGCTTGGCCTCAACGTCACCGGTCGGTTTGGCCAGTTGATTGGCGTGGGCACTGGGGCCGGTGCCGGCGACCATGTACCAGAGGAACGGCAGCACCATCAACCCGGTGATGACGCCGGCCACGCCCAGGCCGATTTTTTCGCCCTTCTCCAGGAGGAGGGTTTTCCAGTCCAGATCTTTGATCTGGCCTTTGATGTCCTTGAAGTTCATAGGACGGTGTCCTTGTATCAGGAGTCTGCGAACGGGCCGCGTCGCGCCCGTCTCTCGTTATAGCAAACCACCCTGCGGTTGAGTCGTTGGTAACATTGCGAGTCGGCCCCCAAACGGTCGATCATTTGCCCGACGTCGAATTGGCGGGGTCCGGGGCCACTTCTTTCGGCGACCGTGCCGGGTAGCGCTCGTACAGCGTCGCCACGCCGTAGACCGTCAGCTCGAACAGGTTGTTGTCGCCTTCCGAAACCTCCGCCCCGGTGCCGCCGAGCGGGAAGCCGGGCTTACCCAGACCGCCGGGCATCATCGGGCCGCCGGCCGGCATGGTGGGACCGCTCGGCCTGCCTTCGCCGGGCGTGCCTTCGCCCCCCGACGGGGCAGTGTCACCGCCGGCTTGCGGGCCGCTGTCGTGGACGTGCAGCAAGTGGACCTGCGTGATCTGGATGCGCAACGGCGAATTGGCGACCGCGATCAGCACGTCGTTGATTGCCGCCTGGTCCACCACCAGCACCATGCCCACCGGCAAGTGCCGACACTGCTCGTTAGTCAACAGGTAGCGCTCCCGCTCCAGGCCGTTGGGCGTCAGGTTGGCCGCCGTCGCGGACCCGCCGCCAGGGCCGCCTTCGGGCGACCGTCCGCCGGACATTGTCATACCCGCCGGCGCTCCCGTCACCCCCCCCGCGGATTCAGGGGCCGCCGCCTCTTCCTTCTTCTCGACCTTGGTGATCGCCGCATTCACCACGAGCGGCTTGAACGCCAGCCGGTGCGAGTTCTTCGCGGTCCGCAGGTCGTCGATGCGGCGGATCGGGCTGGTCGCGTATTCGAGAACCTGTTCCAGGCCGATCTCGTTCTTGAAGTTGATGCTTTCGACCGGGGTGGACTTCTTGAACTTGACGCTTTCGTCGTGCGGCACCGGTTCGCCTTCGATCGTCAGCGGGAAGTCGCGGCCGCCCTGTTTGATGACGAATTTCAACCCCTTGCCGGTGAGGGCGTTGGCCACCAACTGGGTGCGGCCGGTGACGCTGACGTTCCTGATCGTGCTGTCGGGGCTGATGGTCGTCGTCGTGCGGCCCTTGTCCTTGACTTCCTCGATCAACAGCGTGATCTCCCAGCTGGGATTGCGGAAGCGGAAGCGGTTGACGACTTTCGCCGGCAGCGCCTCGTCCTTGGGGAATTCGACCGGCTGGAAGCGGGCGTACTTGTCCAAAGCCTCCCGGATGATCTTGAGCAACTCGCGCTTGACCCAGAAATCCTCCTGGGCCAGCCAGACTTCCTCCATCGTCGGCGTATTTTCGAGGTTGCCCCAGACGGAGTCGATCGCGCGGCCGCTGACGGACGACCCGCCGCCACCGCCGGCAGGCATGCCGGGCATGGTCGGCCCCATCTTACGGCCGCCGGTCGCGCCTTCGCCCATGCCGGGTGCATTGCCGCCGCCGCCGCTGCCGGCCGGGCCCATGATTTGCTTGAAGCCGGTTTCGCCGTCCTTGAATTCGACGGGGGCGACGAGCTTGGTCAGATCGGCGTCGGTGAACTGCTTGAGGTAGAGCGACTGCGCGTAAATCTTGCGGGCCGCGTTGGAATCGGGGGTGACGTCGTCGTCGTAGTACTGCACCTTGTCGAAGCGGGCCTTGTCCTGCCAGGGAAAGACGTACATGGTCTCCTGGGTTTTCCAGGCCTGCTCCCAGACGGTTGTCTTCTGCTTGGTGAACTTGTCGCCGTAGTCCGCCCAGGGCTTCCTGAAGTTCTCGTTCTTGGGTTGGCCCTTGGCGTTGGTTTCGGACTCCTTCAGCGCCTTGTCGAACTTCTGCCGCTGGGCGTCGCCGGCGCTGGAGCCGCTGATGAGCAGCACGAGCCAGCAAATCAGCAGCAGCAGGCCCGCCGAGCCGAGCATGATCCAAAACTTGTTCTTGAGCAGTTGTTCTTTATCGATCTTGGCCATGATGCGCGTCCGCCTCACAGTTCGGGTCAGTCGGGAATCGGGTTTAGGTTTTGCCGCTGGCGGCTTTGCAAAGCCGCCAGCGGCCAGTCGGCGTTATTGCTTCGGCGCTACGGTTTCTTCCATGTCGCGCAGGCTGTCCGAGGGCGTCGGCTCCTTCCAGATGAACAGGATAACGAACTCGGTGCGGTCGTGCAGAATGCCCTTGCCCACGGTCGTGCCCTTGGGGGTACCGCCGGGGCCTTCCGGGCCGACACCACCAGGACGTATTCCCCCCGGGCCGGGCATCCCCGCGGGCCGTCCCGCGCTGCCTTCGCCCTTGAGACCGCTGCTTGAGGCACCGCCGCCGATCGAACCGAGCGGCGTCCAGCTGTCCCGCGGCGACGCTGCCGGCGCGGCACTACCCGTGTCCGTACCGCCAGGTGCCCCACCGGTAGGACTGGAGGGCGACAGGGGACCGCCGGGCATCATGGGACCGCCGAGACCGCCGCCGGCCGGTGAGCCGGCGGTGCCGGCCGACGCGCCGAGCAGTTCGGGAAGCACGCTCGTCTTGATGAGCGTGAACGTGGTCGAGTCGTTGGTCTTGCTGTCGAACACTTTGTACAGGACCACGTGGCTGATGCGGTTGTGGACGGGGTCGGGGTCTTCCTTCTTCTCGCCGGCCGGAACCTCGGGCGCGCCCGGCACCACGGGAGCTACCCCCGGCGCGGCCGGCGGCACCGGCGGCACCGGCGGCACGCCCGGTGCATCCGGCGGGGTTGCCGCCGCCGCCGGCATACCCATGCGGACGATGTTCTCCATCAGCGTGGCTTTGACAAAGAAACCCTTCCGGTAGTTGAACGTGTAGCCGTGGACTTCGACGATCCAACCCTTACCGGTCGGCGCGGTCGGCGGGTTCTTGGAGTTGTCCAACGGCCGCACGGCTTCCTTGAGGTTTTTCTCGCCGACGTTCTTGGACACCCTGTCCCAGAAGACGGCCAGGTCGGGCGTGTAGCGGGCGTTGACCATCTCGACGTTGAACTGCACGCGGTCGTCGATGCCGCGGCCCAGGGGATCGTTGGTGACGACGTTCAACCGCGGCTCGTCGTTCTTTTCCTCCGCGCCGCTGGCGGGCTTGGTGCCCGCGGCCAGATCCTTCTTGTACAAGTTCCACGCCTGCTGGCCGTTCAGGGCCAGCGGCAGGTTGGGGTGCCCGGAATTCTGGTTGGCCGTGGTCTCCCAGTACTCCTTCTTGGCCGTCGGCGGCAGGTTGGAGCCGTCGGGCCGGGGGATCACCTCGCTGACGAACTTCATCAGGTCGATCCAGTTGAGCTGCTCGTCCTGGCCGGCGACGATGCTTTTGACGGCCCGGGCCTCCTTGTCGGCGTTCTCCTTGGCCTCCGTGAACGCCTTGTTGGCGCTGGCAACCCGGCCGTTGACCGTCGTGCTGTCCTCGATCGCCTTGCTGACGGGGTTGGACTTGTCATCGGCAGCCCCCCAAGGCCGCGTGTCGCCCCAGAAGGCCTTGGCCGACATCGCGGCAATGCCGAGAAGGAACACCGCCGCCGCCGCCGCCGCCCACGGCTTCTTGGCCTTCACCAGCCGCTCGGTGCGGATTTCGCCGGGCAGCAGGTTGGTCAGGATGCGCGACTGCTTGATCCCTTGCAGCGCCAGGCCGTACGCCACGCCGTAGCTGAGGATGTTTTCGGTGTAGGTCGGGGCCGTCACCACCGCCTCGCCGCTGAGGCGCTGCATCTTCGTGACCTTGCGCACTTCCAGTTGCAGCTTCTCGCCGAGGTACTTTTGCAGACCCGGCAGGCGGAAGGCGTTGCCCATGCCGACCATGTAATCGATCTGGGCGTTGCGGTGCGTGTTGGTGAAATAGCCCAGCGACCGCTGCACTTCGCCGACGAAGTCGTTGAGGACGGGCTTGAGCGACGACAAGATTTTCTTGAGGTCGGGCGACTTGGTGGCGTTGCGTTTCAGGTGTTCGGCCTTGGCGAAGGTGAGCTTCATTTCCTTGGTCAAGGCGCGGGTGAAGTGGTTGCCGCCCAGCGGGATGGGCCGCTGCCAGATGACGCGGTCGCCATCGGTGATGACGAGGTTGCTGCTGTCGGCCCCGATGTCGAGGCAGACGACGCAGCCGGTCTTTTCGGCCTCCTCGCCTTCGACGCGGGCGCCCTTGCCGAGCAGGTCGTAGGCGACGTAGTTGCACAACGCCAGCGGTGCCATTTGCACCAGCTGTACTTCAACGTTCACGTCGCGGAAGTGCTGCAAATAGCGGCCGATCATGTCGCGCTTCATGGCGAACAGGCCGATCTCGGTCTCCATCGCGAAGCCGTCGGTGACGGTGCCGGAGCCGATCTTCTGGTAGTCCCAGACGACCTCGTCGAGGTTGAACGGGATTTGCTGTTTGGCCTCGAAGCGCACGATGTCGGCGATCTTCTTTTCCTCGACGGGCGGCAGCTTGACGAAGCGGGCGAGGCCGCTCTGGCCGGGCACGCTGATGGCGACGAGGTCGCCGCGCAAGTTGTTGCGTTCGAGGAACTTGGTAAGGGCTTCGCGGGTCAGCTCGTCGGGGTCGGCGTCGGGCTGGCTGAGGATTTTGGGATGTTCGACGTAATCGAAGGCGGTGGCGGTGAGTTCGCCGTCGATTTCTTCGAGGCGGATGGCCTTCAAGGCGCACTGGCCGAGGTCGATGCCCCAAACGCCATGAGTGTGGTCTGCCATTCTCTATCTCCAGCGGTCGGAAAAACCGGGTGAAAAGCGAAGATCGGCACGGTCGCTGCAAGCGGCGGAAACGGCACAGGTAACGTAACACGGGACGTGGAAGCCTGTCAATCGCCGCGGCCTGCTATCTTGATAACGGGACGTGAAAAGATTCGTTGGCGCGGTCTGCCGCTGGCGGCTTTGCGTCTTCCTTGCAAAGCCGCCAGCGGCAGACCGTCCCACATCCGGGTCATGGGACGCCCCGGGTCCGATTCGACCCTTGCCACGCCAATGCGCATATGGCAAGGGTGCCCCTCCCGCCCACGCCTGGGGCCGGCGCGGTGTTTTCTTAAGCATTTACCAATAAGCAAGTTATATCACATCAAGTCCCCGGTTTCGGGCATGGTTCAATTTCGGTCTTTTTTAGGTACCACTACGGACGCTCAGCGGCCTCGC
>JBBRLG010000266.1:0-9845 GCA_038231495.1 Gemmatales bacterium
GGCCGAACACCAGTTCTGGGTACGCTTGAAGGGCTGGGTGACGGCCAGTATGATCCAGCCGGGCGACGAACTGAGTTCGCACGACGGCCAGTGGGTGGCCGTCGAGGAGGTGTACGACACCGGCGAGCACGAGACGGTCTACAACCTCCGGGTTGCGGATCACCATACCTACTTCGTCGGTAGTTCCGAGTGGGGCTTCAGCGTCTGGGCGCATAATGCGGATTGTGGATCTTGGAATGACTTCCAACGCCGAACGAAAGGCCAATTTGCTACTCGGGAAGAAGTTGCTGCTGCCTGGCAGAGTTTCAAGGCGAACGCAGCGAAAGTGGAAACCGTAACCACGAGCGTTTACCGGGAGTCCTTGAGCCGCCTGGAGCAGCGAGGGCTTACACCCCTTGTGGCTGGCACACGGGCCGACGCTATCACCAAACGATGGTTGCGGATTTATGGAGATGGATTGGGATTGGATGAATTGCAATTCGATGTTAGGCGGAGCTATCCGAATGCTGGGGCAAGAGGTGCAGAGTTTGACATTGTTGCGGGTGGGCAAGTTGGCTTTGAATTAAAGCGGAGTCCATTAGCGGTAAGGCTCGGCCAGGAACAAGCATTCCAAGACCTTTTTCACGATGTCAGTCTGAATTACATCTATGGCCGTCCATAGCCTTATGACCTCGGCAGGTAAGTTTCGCAACCCTGGCTTGTGCCAATAGAACGGTTCCGGTAGCACGGCGCTGACGCGACGGGTCTGCTGCTGGCATCCTTCCGGATCGCGCGGCAGCGGACAACCTGCCAACACGCAAGAACTTGGCAAGGGTGGCATTTGGGCACTCAGCGACCGTCAGAAGTAGGCAACGGCACTGATCGTCCCTCACCAATGGCGTGGCAAGGGTGGTCGAAAGTAGGTGGCAAGGGTGCGTGTGGCCAGGGTGCGGTGACGCCAGCCGCGCGTGCGGAACATTCGTACCGATGTAATAGAAAGCACAAGGGGTCGGGCGATGAGCGTCGAGCAAATCTACATCAAGGGCGACCCGGAGAGGATTATCCGGGCATTGAGTGCATCCTTTGAGAGAAAGGGCTGGGTTGGTGGACTTTCAACACCAGTCCAGCATATCCCCCTGGCATCCCGGGATTTTGATAGAAAGCGTTCCCGACACTTCGTTCTTTCGACCTGTGAAAATTGCTGGAACGCACTGGTGGAAGCCGGTGAATTGGCAGATTGGCGATTGGCCCAAAAGCTTGCTAATGAGCTAAGAGACCCATTACTTGTTATTGCGTTGCATGAATCGATGAATGCTTGGGCTTATGCCCACTTTGAGCAAGGAAAGCCTACGGATAGCGCTTTCAAGCCGCACCACCTATTTTCCGATATCGAAGGCGGAAAAAAAAACGATGTGGATTGGGATGGTGATGCATGGGTTGAGGCTCATGCCATCGCAGACAAATATGGGTTGCCCGACCCATTTCTTTCTTACCAGCAAATTGCTAAGAACCCGAAAGCATCGAACATGTTTTTGACTTTCCACCGTCAAGAATAATCGTGCGGACTGAGTGAGAAATAATCGGCTTCAGTACTACAAAGAGGATCGGTGTCAGTGCAATTTAGCGATTGAGAACTCCGGTACTACGACCCAGCGCTGCGGCGGTTCATCAGCGAGGACCCGCTGAGCCTGGCGGCGGGCGACACCAACCTGTACCGCTACGCCGGCAACAACCCGATTAATGCCACCGACCCGTCGGGGCTCGGCTCTGGTCGCGCAAGTTCAACAGCAGCACCGCGACGATCGACAGCAGGGCGATCGCGGGCTCCAGGCGGTCGCGGTAGCAAAACGGCATCTGCTCGATGGCGCAGCCCGTCTTCTGCGCCTTGTGGTACTCCTCGATGATCCAGCGCAGCCCGTACCAATCCAGCCGCTCGAACGCCGCGGACAGGTTTTGCACCGGCACGTTCGTCAAGAGGATCCATTCGAGCGCCGCGACGCCCGTCGGCGGCGCCGTTTCCCAGACGCGCACCACCCACGTCGGCAGCGGCATGTCGCGCTCCTCGCCGCGGCGCTGCCGGGGCGGCACGAGCGTGACCGCTTGCCAACTCACGCTCACCTGGGCCGTCCGCGCCGGCCGTCCTGCCTGGGCCTGCACTTCGACCGTGCGTTGTCCCGCTCCCGGCAACGACCGCGCCAGCTCGTGCAGCTTAATCTTCTCGGCTTTGCCCTCGATTTCCCGCTCGATCCAGCGGTTGTGCTGCGACCGTACCAGGTACTTCTTGCCCGCCTGTTCCTCGTAGTCCAGGAACTCCGTGATGTCCGCGCCGCGGTCGGCCACGTCGACCCACAACGGACCCGCGGGGCCGTCCGCCGGGGCCGCCGGCAAGCTGTTGCTGAGCGTCTTCCACAACCGACTTTCGCGACCGGGGTGCCGTTGCCGATCCGCCCGCTTCTCGCCCTTGGGCACCCGACGCCGCCGGTGCAGGACTTGCGCCGCCAAGCCCAACACCTCCCGCGTTTGCGCCACCACCGCCAAACCGTTGTGACAGCAATACCCGCGACCGTGGCCGTTGCCGATCGGGCCCAAGTCCGCGATCGACGCCAACCCCGAGTAGTCCAGGACCGTCGTGTCTTGGATGACCAACACCACCCCCGGCGTCGTCCGCATCCGTTCCAACGTCACGGCCCGATGCGCCGCCAAGACCGACGCATGGGTTACCCGGTCGTGCTTCATCAGGCGGTAGAACGCCTGCAAGTCGGCCGGGTCGTGAAACTTCTTGGGGAACGATTCGTCGGGGTGGGCCGTCAATTGGTCGGCCACGCGCACCAAGCGCTTCGTCAACCGCAGGTCGTTCAGGGCCGCGGCCCCGAAATGGGTCTCCCCGAAAGTCTTCGCGATCTTTTTCATGACACCCGCCGTTAACTCGCCACGGTGCAAGAACTTGCAGCTGTAGACAAGATACGGAAGATGTGACTAAACTTAAGCCCTCACGGTCGCGGCTCTGACATTCGTTTACTCGCCCTCCGCTTCCTTGCGTTTGCGCCGCGCGAACAGTTCCACCGCCGCCACCTGGTCGTCGGTCTCCACCGATCCGGGTCGCAGGCGTCGTATCTTCGCAATCGCGTTGCTGGCACTTTGCCCTTTCGCGACGAGGTACGCCGCCAACACGGTGCCGGTGCGGCCCATGCCGGCGCCGCAGTGGACCGCGACACCCATGTTGCGCTCCGTGGCGCGTTCGATGGCCGAGACGCAGCGGTCGAGCTGGTCTTGCGTGGGTGCCTCCATATCTTCGAGCGGTTCGTGAAAGACGAGCAGATTCGCCTGTTCGATCCAGTCGCGCCGCGGCCGGTCTTCCGTCAAGGAAACGAGTACTTCAATGCCCTGGCTCCGCAGCCAGGCAAGTTCCTCCGGCGACGACGGCCGCGCCAGGGCCGCGAGCAGCGGCTTGTCGATCCAGGAAAATCCTTGCGGCGCGGCCATGTGCGGTTGTCCCAGAAGGTCGTTCGTTCAATCCGAGCGCAGTGGTTTGTGCCCGAAGCGCGTGCGGAGGATGTTGGCCTGTTCAAACACCTTGTCGTCGGTGCTGAGGAAATCGATCAGGTTGCCGGTGGAAATCCCCAACGCTGCCGCGGCTTCCGCGACGCGCGCCGCCTTCGCATAGAGGACATCCAGGACGATGCCGACCGCCGGCCAAAAGCGTGGGTCTTTCCTTCCCAAATGCAGACGGCCGTCGGCGGAGCGGGCCGGCCCGTACTCCGGCAACGCGGCAATTCTCTCGGCGCACAGCACTTCCGGCGGCAGTTCCTCACGCAGCTTCAAGTACAGGGCCTGACGCAGCCGCCGCAACGCCTTGGCCTTGTTTTCGTGCTGCGAACGACTCTCCTCGGCGATGACCAGCAGGCCGCTCGGCCCGTGCCGCAGGCGCACCGCCGAACTGGTTTTGTTGCGCTTCTGCCCACCCGGCCCGCTGGCTCGATAGGTGTCCACGCTGCACTGGTCCAGCAGTTGGGCGTCGGTCAGTACGGACCAGGTGCGGCGGCTGACGGTCATGACGTGCGCCGCTTGCGGCTTTGCACGACTGCAAAGCCGCAAGCGGCAAACTCCCTTTAGGCTTCCAGTTTCCACGGCTTCCGCATCTCGCGGGCCAGCATCTTGTTCGCCTCTTCGTCGTCGAACTTCTCCTTGACCGGGTCCCATTTGAGCTTCTTGCCCAGCCGGGTCGAGATGACGCCGATGTGACAGACGGTGACGGACCGATGGCCGACCTCCGCCGTGCAAATCGTCGGCTTGCGCGTCTTGATGCAGTCGAGGAAGTTCGCCATGTGGTTGTCCGAATGGTACAACCGCGTGGCGTTCTCCGGCAGCTTCTCGTCGATCAAGGCCTTGTCGCTGCCGGTTAGTTCACCCCGGCTCACGAAGATCCACTTGCCGTCTTCGCCGACGAACAGGATGCCGTTGTCGTGCTTTTTATCCTGGGGGTCGGCCGAGCCTTTAAGCTGGTTGTCCGCACACACCAACGTCGTCCCGTTGGAGTAGGTGTAGGTCACCTTGAAGGTCGGATGACAGTTGTAGCTGTTCGGCTCCTTCGACGGCTCTTCGCCCCTGCCATCGACTTCAATCGGCCCGCTCTTGTCCATGCCGAGGCCCCACTGTGCGATGTCGTTGTGGTGAGCGCCCCAGTCGGTCATCTTGCCGCCCGAATAGTCGTACCACCAGCGGAATTCGTAGTGGCAGCGCTGCGGCACGTATTCGACCTTCGGCGTCGGTCCCAGCCAGAAGTCCCAGTTCAGCCCTTCCGGCACCGGAGCGACCTTGAACGTCCCCTTCGGATTGCTGCCGATGCGCGTCTCGACCGTCTTGATCTTGCCGAGCCGGCCGTTACGCACCAACTCACAGGCCAGGCGGAACCGGCCGTCGGACCGCTGCATACTGCCGACCTGGAACACCTTGCCGGTCTTTTCCTGGACCTTGGCGATGGCCGCGCCTTCGCTGATAGTCAGGGCCAACGGTTTCTCGCAGTAGACATCCTTGCCCTTTTTCATGGCCTCGATGGCGACGATGGCGTGCCAGTGGTCCGGCGTGGCAATGGTGACGGCCTGAATGTCCTTGTTATCGAGCAGTTCGCGGAAGTCTTCGTAAGCCTTGACCTCCTGGCCGGCCTTCTTCATGTCGTCGACGGCCCGTTTGCGATGGTTGGCGTCCACGTCGCAAACGGCGATGAATGTGGCTTTCTTGGTGTTCAGGGCGTCCCCGGCGATAGCCCGGCCGCGGCTTTGCGGGCTGCCGATGCCGATAGCGCCCATGACGATCTTGTCCGTGGAGTCGGCGGCCTTTTTATCGTCGGCGGCGCGGGCCTCGGCGGCGGCGCACACTTCCTTGGCGTACCAGGCTGGCAAGCCGGCAGCGGCCATCGCGGCCAGCGAGCCTTGCACAAACCCGCGGCGCGACAGATTTCCCCGATTCATGGTGCAAACCTCCCTTGTGATTGAACGGAAACGGCGATGAACGCCATGATAGCACGGGGGGTTTGCCTTGGGAACAAAAAGGACAGGAAAGCACCGATTGCCGCTTGCGGCGTTGCGGAGACCCGCAACGCCGCAAGCGGCAATACAGGGATGGTCCTTGACCCCCGCCCGGTCGGACATTACCATACTTGAATAACCTGCCTGCCTGAATCGTCCCCGCCCAACCCTGCCACCCCACCGGCCCGTATTCAAGAAACCCCCCTGGGGAGTGCCACGATGCGAAGGTGTTTTCCCCGAATCCGGGCGTCGTGCCCGGCTTTCCTGTTGTTGCTGACGTTCGCGGTCGGTCTCACGGCGCAGCGGGTCGGCCGCGCGCAACCGCTGCCTGACGGTGCCCAGCCCGCGCCCCGTTTGTTGACGGTGAGTCCGCCGGGCGGCAAGCTCGGCACGACGGTCGAAGTCGCGGTCGGCGGCGCGGACCTGGAGGAGCCGGAAAAACTCCTTTTCAGCCACCCCGGCATCAAGGCGGAAGCCGTCGTGCCGCCCGAGCCGCCGCCACCGGCCGCCGGGAAACCGCCGACGCCGAAAACGCCCGTCACCAAATTCAAAGTGACCATTGCCGCGGACACGCCCGTGGGCATCTACGACGTGCGGCTGGCCAACAAATGGGGCGTCAGTAACCCGCGCGCCTTTGTGGTCGGCGACCTGAACGAAGTGCAGGAAAAGGAGCCGAACAACGACGTGCCCGAAGCCCAGCGCGTCGAATTGAACACGACCGTCAACGGCGCGATTGCCGCCCCGACCGATGTGGATTACTTTGTCTTCACCGCCAAAAAAGGGCAGCGCGTCATCATCAGCTGCCTGGCGTCGTCCATCGACAGCCGCCTGCGCCCCGGCATCGAGTTGTACAACGCCCGCGGCAAACTGGTCGCGTCCAACCGCAGCTATTTTCACCACGACGCCGTCTGCGATCTGTTCGTGCCCGACGACGGCGACTACCACGTCCGCTTGTTTGAATTCACCCATACCCAAGGCAATGCCGAGCATTTTTATCGACTCAGCATCAGCACCGGGCCGTGGATCGACGCCGTTCATCCCTGTGTCGTCGAACCCGGTAAGCCGACGCAAGTGACCGTCTACGGCCGCAACCTGCCCGGCGGCAAACCCGACCCGGCACTCTCGTCCGACGAGTCGCCGCTTGAGAAAATTACCGTCACGGTCACGCCGCCCGCCGACGCTTCGCGCCTCACGTTCGGCGGCTATCTACCGCCCAGCGCGTCGCAGCGCGACGGCTTCGAGTACCGCATCAAGAACGACGCCGGCTGGTCGAACCCCTTCCTGCTGACCTTTGCCCGCGCCCCCCTGGTCGTCGATAACGACGCGCCGAAGTCGCCCGAAGCGCCGCAGCTTGTCAACGTGCCCTGCGAGATCGCCGGCCACGTCGAAAAGGAACGCGACCGCGACTGGTATCTTTTCGCGGCCAAAAAAGGCGAAGTCTACAACATCGAGTTGCTGAGCGGCCGGCTCGGCGCGCCGGCTTACATGTACTTCCTTCTGCGGAACGCCGACACGAAGGCCGACATCGCCGAATCCGCGGACAACCCCGACTTGATGAACATGAAGTTTTACGCCCGCAGCGAAGACCCACAGGTCTACAAATTCACCGTCCCGGCGGACGGCAAATATCTGTTGCTGGTGAGCAGCCGCACGGCGGACCGCGTGTTCGGACCGCGTCAATTCTACCGCGTGCGCATCACGCCGGACCAACCCGATTTTCAACTGGTCGTCATGGGCAACGCCAGCAGCCGGCCCGACGGCAGCGTGCTGGGGCAAGGCGGCAGCCAGAAATTTGACGTATTCACCTGGCGGCGCGACGGGTTCGTCGGCGACATCGCCCTGAGCGTCGAAGGCCTGCCGCCGGGCGTCACCTGCCTGCCGCAGACGGTTGGCGGCAATCTGCGTCATGCGGCGCTCGTGGTCAATGCCGCTGCCGACGCCGCCCCGTTCACGGGTGAGATCAAGGTGAAAGGCACGGCGACGGCCCACGGCCAAAAGCTGGTCCATGAAGCGCGGTCCGGCACCATTCTGTGGCCGGTGCAACCGCAGCAGAACATCGCGCCGCTAAGCCGCGTTGATCGCCAAATCATGCTCGCGGTACGCGAAAAGCCGCCGTTCGCGCTGACGGCCGCGATCGACAAGCCGGCCGTCGTCCAGGGTACGCCGGCCCAGATCACGGTGAAGCTTGTCCGGAACAACCCGGAGTTCAAGAATCCGTTGGCGGTGCAGGCCCAGGTGACGGAATTGCCCCAGGGATTGACCGTCAACAATAATCAGCCGTTGACCATTGCGCCCGACAAGGCCGAAGGCGTGTTTCCGGTCGTGGTCGCGGCCGCGGTGCCGCCGGGGACATACACCATTGTGTTGCGGGGCAGCGCCCCGATCCCGTTTAACAAAGACCCCAAAGGCCCGAAGCAACCCGTCAACTTCGTCGCGTATTCCACGCCGGTGACGCTGACCGTGCTGCCCAAGAGCCTTGCGACGCTGACCCTTGCCAATCCGACCGCCACCGCCAAGGCCGGGGCCATGACCGAATACGTGGTCCAACTGGCCCGGCAATTCAATTACGATGGCGAGTTCAAGGTCGAGGTCGTCCCGCCGGCCGCCGTCAAGGACGTGACCGTCGCGGCCGTGACCGTCGCCGCGGGCCAGAACACGGCCAAGCTCGTCATCAACGTGCCCGCCGATGCCGTGCCCGGCAACCGGGCCGACCTCGTCATCAAGGCAACCGCGATCTACAACGGCACGCCGATCGTGCATGAAGTGAAGTTCAACGTCAACGTCGTGAAATGACCGTCCGCGCCGGCCCTTTGGAGCGAAGGGCCGGCGACCGGATTTTATCCGAATACCACTACCCCGGCCCTGGAACCGAAACCATGCGACAACTTTTCTGCCTCGGCCTCGTACTCTTCCTGACGGGTTTCGTCTTCGCCGCCGACGAGAAGAAAAAGGACGTCCAGCCCATCAAGGTTATTACGATCGAGCGCAAGACGCCGGTCCTTTACGACAAGGACGTGGAACCGATCCTCGTCAACAAGTGCATCTTCTGCCACAGCGGCAACCTGAAGGAAGGCAATTTAGACCTCAACACCTACGAAGCGCTCGTCAAGGGCGGCAAGCGCGGCAGTCCGCTCGTGCCGGGCAATTCGGAGAAAAGCCCCCTCATCAAGTCTTGCGGCAAAACCGAAAAGCCCTTCATGCCGCCCAAGACCGAGGAACCCTTGACGCCGGAGGAACTGGCCCTCGTCAAGCTGTGGATCGACCAGGGCGCGAAGGCACCCTCCAGCGCGCGCGAACGGCCCAAAATCGTGGTCAGCGCTCCCCCGGCCAACGTCCAGCCGGTGCGCGGCATCGCCATTAGCCCCGACAAATCCGCGGTGGTCGCCTCGCGCGGCAACCAGATTCACGTTTACGACGCCAGTTCCGGTGCCTACATCCGCAGCCTGGTGGACCCCAACCTGACGACGCCGGACAAAAAGCCCCTCAAGGCAGCCCACCTGTCGCTGGTCGAGTCGCTCGTTTTCAGCCACGACGGCAAGTGGATCGCCAGCGGCGGCTACCAGGAAGTGATCCTGTGGGACGCCCAAACCGGCCAGTTGCGGCACCGCCTGACCGGCTTTGCCGAGCGCGTCGTCGCCCTGGCGTTTTCGCACGACAACAAGCTGCTGGCCACGGGCGGTGGCGCGCCGACCGAAGAGGGTGAGATCAAAATCATCGATGTGCAAACGGGCAAGGAGATCAAGGACATCAAGAACGGCCACAGCGACACGGTGTTTGGCGTCTCGTTCAGCCCGGACGACAAAATCCTCGCCACCTGCGGCGCCGACAAGTTCGTCAAAACCTTCGAGGTGCCGAGCGGCAAGTTCATCAAGGCGTTCGAGGGCCACACGCACCACGTCCTGGACGTGGACTGGCAGTCCAACGGCAAGCAACTCGCCAGTGCCGGGGCGGACAACGTGGTGAAGGTGTGGGATTTCGAGAAGGGCGAACAGGTCCGCACCATCCAGGGTCACGGCAAGCAGGTGACGCGCTTGCAGTTCATCGGCAAGACGGCGCAATTCGTGACGTGCAGCGGCGACCAGACGGTGCGCTTCTGGAACGCCGACAACGGCGGCAACGTCCGCAATTTCAGCGGCAGCAACGATTTCCTGTACGCGGTCGGCGTCAGTCCTGACGGGGCCATCGTCGCCGCCGGTGGCCAGGAGGGCGTCGTCCGGTTGTACAATGGCAACAACGCCCAGCTAATCAAAACGCTGCTGCCGCCCGGCGTGACCGAGACGCCAGCGCCGAAGAAGTGAACGGCGAAGCCACTGGTCGCCGGGGGGAGTCGTCCGCCACCCC
>JBBRLG010000267.1:0-9826 GCA_038231495.1 Gemmatales bacterium
ACTCCCCCCTTACGAAGGGGGGGCGGGGGGGTGGAAATAGCGCGATGACCGCGTACTGCAATCGTTCTTAACCCCCCCTACCCCCCCTTCGTAAGGGGGGGAGAAGTTGCCGGTGAACGGTTACCTTTTGTTTTGTAGCGCCGGCCCAGAAAAGAAAGCGGCGGCAAAGCGCCGCACTCCAAAAGGGGGCGTTGCGCCGTCCCACAAACTTCGCCTAGCAAATATCTCCCCATCCGGGGTAGGATCAGCATGCGAGGTTCCGTCCCGCATCGCTGCCCGTCCCCACCGTTCCACGTGGAACATCCACTCCCCGTTGTCCGGCCGTCCGAATCGGCGTTGTCCTCAGCCGTCTACCAATGCTAAGATGCCGCCCGCTCGGAAGGACCCGAACCGCTTCGGCGGCGTACCAAGGATGGATCCGGTCATGGAAAAGAAAGCACGTTTGGGCCGCGGCCTGGACGCCCTCATCGGCCACGGCGACGACAACGGCAACGGCCACTCCCTCACGCAAACCGAGGCCCCCCTCGACGCCATCGAACGCAACCCCTATCAGCCGCGCAAGGAGTTCGACGACACCGAACTGAACGCGCTCAGCGCCAGCATCCGCTCGCACGGCGTCTTGCAACCGTTGGTGGTGCGCATGGTCGGCGAACGCTTCCAGCTGGTGGCCGGCGAACGCCGGCTGCGCGCGGCGAAGGCGGCCGGCCTGTCCTCGGTGCCGGTGCGCATCGTGGACTTCAACGACCAGCAGATACTGGAAGCGGCCCTCGTCGAGAACATCCAGCGCAGCGACCTGAACCCGATCGAAAAGGCCCACGGATTCAAGGACTACCTGGACCGCTTCTCCATGACGCACGACCAGTTGGCCGAGCGCCTGGGCCTGGCGCGGTCGTCGATCACGAACCTGGTCGCGCTCCTGGAGCTGGCCCAGGAAGTGCAGGACGCCGTGCGCGTCGGCCAGTTGAGTGCCGGCCACGGCAAGGTGCTGAAGGGCGTGCCGGACCGCGAACGGCAGGCGGCGCTGGCGAAGGAGATCATCGCGCGTGGCCTGTCGGTCCATGCGGCGGAGGCGTACGTCAAGCAAGCGCAGGCTCTGAAATTTGAGGACGCCCCACAGCCGTCCGGCCCGGAGCGGACGCCGCCGGAAAAGTCGGCCCACGTCCAGGGCGTCGAAAACGAACTGCGGCAAAGGCTGGGCCTGCGCGTCGAGATCAAGGTGAAGGGTAAGGACAAGGGCCACGTGTTGCTGGCGTTCGAGTCGAACGACGATTTCGAGCGGGTGCTGGAGGTGCTGAGACGCTGAGCGCATTCCGTGGCGCTTGGCGATTGATTTCAGGACCGGGTCGCGTAAGATAAAGGGGTCCGACGGGGCGTGGCGCAGCCTGGCTAGCGTGCCTGCTTTGGGAGCAGGAAGTCGCGAGTTCAAATCTCGCCGCCCCGACTTATGCAAGGCTCGCCGACACGATGTGTCGGCGAGCCTTTTTTCTGACGCTTTCGCTTTGGAGGGCGGTCATGAATGCAGATACATTACGAAATTTGTTGAGCGTGCGCCCGTTCGAGCCGCTCGAAGTCGAGTTGTCCAGCGGGCAGATCTTCAGCATCAAACATCCCGAAACGGTGATGGTGCTCAAGAACACTTTGGTCGTCACCGAGCCCGAGACGGATATGGTGCAATGGACATCCTTGGTGCATGTCGTTGCCGTACGCAAGCGTCAAACGTCGATGCCGACCAGTTGACCGGCGTTCAAGCCACTTCAAGACGGGAACAGTTCCTGAACCGGGCAAGTGAAACCGGGCAGAACGTCCTCGCCGCTGAGTTGGTCGGAATTGACGAGGGTGACCGGCGCGGCCTGCGGTCGATACACGGTAACACTGCGATCTTCGGGCAGTACCAGCCAAATGAGCCGAACCTGATGTTTTAGGTAGTGCAGGATTTTTTTGTTAATGCGGGCAAACACATCGCTGGGTGAAACGACCTCGACTACCAAATCGGGCGCGAGCGTGACGTAGCCTTCCGCCGGCAGTTGCGGCAGGCGTTCGCGCGTCCAAAATGACAGATCGGGCCCGCGCACCGTGTCGGGGTCGCGTTCCGTGATGAAGCCGCCATTGTTGCTGGCGAGGTGACCGAGGTTCCTTTCTTCGAGGAAGTGGCTTAGTCGGTAACCGATCTCCGCGCAACACACGCCGTTGTAGGTGCTGTGCGGCGGCGTGGTTTCAATGACTCCGCGCACGAGTTCTTGCCGCGAGCCGTCGGGCGGGTTGGGCATGCGCAGGAACTCTTCTGCCGTGATGAGCCGATTCATGACAGGCTCCTTGCCACCGGTCGAATTCCGCGCTATTATGATCTCCATGAAACCCGAAGCGCTCCGAGAACTGATCCGGCGACAGCCGTTCCAACCCTTCTCCGTTTGCATGACGAGTGGCGAAACCTACCGGGTATCACACCCCGAACAAGTCTTCATTACGAAGGGGCTGCTGCTCATCTACTACGAGGGCGAAGACCGCATTGCCTACTGCTCCTTCTCACACATCGCAAAGGTCGAGTTGGAGACGACCGCTGCCTGAACCGTTTGCCATCCTCACGTCGAAGCCAGGATGTGCATGATGTCGCCGTCTTTCACGACGTACGTCTTGCCCTCCAGGCGGTAGACGCCGTTCGTCTTGGCCTCCTTCATCGAGCCGACGCGCTTGAAGTCGTCGTAGCCGACCACCTCCGCCCGCACGAAGCCGCGCGCCAGGTCCGTGTGAATCTGCCCCGCGCCCACCGTCGCGTCGCCGCCCTTCGGCATGGCCCACGCCCGGCACTCGTCCTCGCCCACTGTGAAAAATACGATCTGGCCCATCGACCCGAAGATCGTTCGCAGGATTTCGTCGCGCACGAACCCCTTCACGCCGAGGTCCGTCATGAACATTTGCCGGTCCTCGTCGCCCAACTCTTGCAAGTCCATTTCGAGCTTGGGCGGCGCTTGCAGCGCGGTTGGGGCCAGGGCCAGCAGGTCGGCGGGCAGCGGTTGGTTGAGCTTGTCGTCGCCGACGTTCAGGAACACCAACTCCGGCTTCAGCGTCAACAGCTGGAAACTGCGGATCGCCTTCTCCTCGTCGTCCTTCAAGCCGAGCGTCGCCGGCGAGACGTTCGCCTCGAACGCGGCGGCGATGCGCTGCAGCAAATCCAACTCCAGCTGGTCGGCGTCGCGCTCCTTGGCGGGCCGCGGCTTCTTGAGGTTGTTCTTGAGCTTGTCGATCCGGTTGCTCACGATTTCGAGGTCGGCGAACATCAGCTCTTCGCGGAAGCGGCGCAGTTGGCCGGCGAAGTCCGCCTCGCTGTAGCCGTTGAGCATGACGAGCAGGCCGTACGACTCGCGCAGGATGCCGAGCCGGCGCGGGTTGTCGCGGCGCTCGTCCGCGATCAGGCCGGGCGTGTCGAGGAAGTCGAGCGCCGTCGGCGTCGTCTTCTTCGGACTGAACTTCGCCGACAGCCAGTCGAGGCGCGCGTCCGGCATCTTGGCGTTGCCGGTCTGGCCCGATTGGATTTTGGACGGATCGGGCTTGGCACCCGTCAGCCACTGGAACACCGTACTCTTGCCCGACCCCGCGAACCCGACGATGCCGACTTTCATGAAACCGAACCCCTGGCGCTTAGCCGCAAGCGGCGAAGAGAATGCGTCTTCCACACCGTCAGTGTACAATGATCCCGATTCCCCGGCGACCGACCGACCCGTTCCCTGGTGCCGTCATGTGCGACGAGTGGATGCCGTTCGTCAAAGTGCCGATGTCGTTCGAGCACTTCCACCAGCTGCCGCGCCACGCCGCCTACAAGTACGAATACCTCAACGGCGAAACCTGGCTCACGCCCCGGCCGCGCTACTACCACGCACTCCTCGACCTGCGACCGCTCGCCGTGTCGCCGTTGCCGCACGCCGACCCGCGCACCGTCCTGCGCCCGCTGCGGCCGGCCGACTGGGAGGAGACTTTGCCGCCGGTCTTTTGCGCGGCGTTCCGCAACCAGCAGCCGTTCAGCGGCGTGATGAAAGAGCAGGGACGTGAGGCGGCCCTGAAGTCGCTCACCCTGACGCGCGACGGCCACGACGGTCCCTGGATCGACGCCGCGAGCTTCGTTGCGGTCGGTGCCGAGGAAGAGCACGTCGTCGGTGCCATCCTCGTGACGTTGTTGCCGGACACCGATTTGAGCGAGTGGGGCGCGTATCACTGGCCGGAACCGGTGCCGACGGATTGGTTGGAACGCCGGCTCGGTCGGCCGCACGTGACGTGGGTGTTCGTGTCGCCGTTCTTCACGGGCGAGGGCGTCGACACCGCCCTCTTGAACGCGGCGGCCCGCCAACTTTTGGCGCTGGGGTACACGGAGTTGGCCAGCACGTTTTTGGCGGGCAACGATTCGAGCATGTTGTGGCACTGGCGGCAGGGATTTCGCTTGCTGGCGTATCCGGGGTCGCAACGCCGGCAGCGCGCGCAACGGGAACAGGAACGGTAAGCCGTTTGCGGCTTTGCGTTCTGAACCGCAAAGCCGCAAGCGGCAAACCGTGCGGCTCTCACGCCTTCTTGTTGAAGTCCCCGCGCTCGGGGTCTTCGGCGTACTCGCCTTTTTCCAGCGCGGTCACAAACTGCTCGACCCACGCCGTCAGCGACGCGGCCACGACCGGGTGTTGTTCCTTGCCGCGCCAGTACTCCCGCACCGGGCAACCGGGCGAGCGGGCTTCCACGCAAACGTAGTCGTCGTTGTCGTCGTCCAAAAACGGTATCCAGGCGCGGTCCCAGGCCGACGACTTCTCCGCGTCCAGCTCCTTCTTCACCTGGACGATTTGCTGCGTACTCATCAAATGGAAGCTCTGCACGAACGCACCGGCCACGTCCTCGCTCTGGCCGTTGTGCCAGGAAAGCCACACGCGCAATTCGTCCGGCACGGGGGTGCCAAGGTCGCTCTGTAGCAGTGCCAGCTGGTCCGGCGGCGCGCCCGGCAACAACCCCTTGGCAAAGCGCTTGCGGTGCTTCGCCAAGTAAACGTCCAGCCGCGCGAGCAGCGCGGGCAAACCTTGCTCCGTCTTTTTCATGGCGTGCTCCTTCGCCGCAGGCTCAACCACCGCCGGGATGTTGCTGCGGCGCGTGGCCGTGCGTTTGCTGTCCCTGCGGCGCGTGGCCGTGCGCCGCATGTCCGTGTGCCTCGTGTCCATGGGCCGCGGGGGCCGGGGCGTGCGCTGCCGGTGCCGGGGTTTCGGTAGGGGCTGGCTCCTCCGTCTTGGCCGGGGCCGCGGGTTCCTTGACGCCGGCCCGCAACGCCTTGACGGTCGCGGCCATCTCTTCTTCGCTGGGCGGGTGTTCGCGGCCCTGGGTGAGGGCACACAGGCACGCCGCCCACGTCATGGAGTACGGCGTCTTGCGGGTGCCGACCACGCGCACCTGCAACCCTTCCTCACTCAACGTCACGGCCAGGCGTTCGCCCCCGACCTCGATCTCGCGCGTCAGCGCTCGGGTAAATTTCTGCACGGCGGTCACCCTCCCGATGAAAGAGTGCTAATCTCTGTAACCCTTTCTGCATCCTAGCGTTTCAGACGCCGCGTGGACAGGCGCGGCGCACCGACGTACAACGACAAGCAATGGAATCCGACGAGCGCCTGTTAGGAGTTTGACATGCGAATGCTGCTCGGGCTGGCACTGGCGACTGCGGGCCTCTTGGTTCCGGTGGCAAACCTGCGTGCCGACGACCGTGCCGACGCGCTGGCCGTCGTGGACGAGGCGATCAAGGCGCACGGCGGCACCGACGCCCTGGCCAAGGCGCAAAGCTTCACCCGCAGCGGCAGCGGCACCGTCAGCCTGTTCGACAAGGCAATCGCCATTACCAGCGAACAAACCGTCAGCCTGCCGGACCGCTCGCGCCTCGCCATCGAGATCGACAAAAAGACACGCATCACCGCGGTGCTCAACGGCGACAAGGGCTGGGAGAGTGCGGGCGGGCCGGCGACCGAGATGGCCGCGGCGCGCGTGAAGGAGTTGGCGGACGAGACATACGTCCTGTGGCTGGCGACGCTGACGCCGTTGAAAAAGGACACCTTCCTCCTGAAGGCGCTACCGGAGAAGAAGGTGAATGCCAAACCAGCGGTCGGCCTGGCGGTGGCCGCCAAGGGCCGGCCCGACGTGCGCCTGTACTTCGACAAGGAAACGCACCTGCTCGTGAAGGTCGAGCGCGAGGCGGTGGAGGGCGGTCAGAAGGTGGACAAGGAATACTACTTCGCCGACTACAAGGAGGTGGACGGCGTCAAGTTGCCGACGAAGCTGACCGAGTCGATCAACGGCAAGAAGTTCAGCGAGATCGGGCCGGTGGTGTACAAACTGCACAAGCCCGACGAAACGGCGTTCGGCAAGCCGTGATCCGGACCGCCGCTTGCGGCTTTGCGCAAAGCCGCAAGCGGCTGAGCGCAAAGCCGCAAGCGGCAAACACTCAATCTTTCTCAACCGGTGCCTCAAAGTCCGCGATCCACAACTGGGCCGGCTGCTGGCCGTCGCGGGTGGATGTCCACATCACCTTCTTGTAATCCGGGCTGAACACCGGCAGCACGTCCTGGCCCGGCGCGAACGTGATCCGCGTCTTTTTGCCCGTTTCGATGTTCATCCAGTACAAATAGAAGTTCGGCCGTGCGGTCGGGTTGCCCTGGTCGGCGGCGGTGTAGAGGATATGCTTGCCGTCCTTGTACCAGTACGGCGCCCAGTGGACCCAGTCGGGGTTGTCGGTCAACGCCTGCTCGCCGGTGCCGTCGGCGTTGATGACGTAAATCTGCAAGAACCCCGCCTTCTTGCGGTCGCTGCGGAAGATCACCTTCTTGCCGTCGGGCGAGAAGAACGGCCCGCCGTTGTAGCACTTGGGCGCGTTGGTCAGCTTACGCACGTTCTTGCCGTCCGCGTCCATGACGTACAACTCGAAATTCTCTTCGCCGTCGCGGTTGGAGCAGAAGACGATCCGCTTGCCGTCGGCCGAATAGCTGCCCTCGGCGTTGTAGCCTTTCGCCTTGGTCAGCGGCTTCAAGTCGGTGCCGTCGGGGTTGGCCTCGTAAATGGTCATGGTCGAATCGAAGTCCCAACGGTAGCCGCGGCGTTTGCCGGACTTGGCCTCCTCTTGGCGCAGCGTGTATTCGTCGGCCTGTTTCTTCTTGGCGTCGGGGTCGGCGTGGGTGCTGGCGAAGACGATCTTCTTGCCGTCGGGCGCAAAGTAACTGCACGTCGTCTTGCCGACGCCGGGGCTGACCCGGCGCGCCTCCTTCCTGGCCAGGTCCATCGTAAAAATCTGGTAGAACGGGTTGCCGCCGTCCTTCTCCTCGGCCTGGAAGATGACGGTGCGGCCGTCGGGGGAGAAGTAGCCTTCGCCGGCGCGGACGAAGTCTTTGGTGACCGGCTGGATGTTTTTCAGATAAATCGCCTCTTGTTTCTCCCAATCGGCGGGGTCGGCGGCGAGGACGCAACAGGCAAGGAGCGCGAACATGCGTAGAATCTCCCGTGCGGGTAGGTAGGTGACAGCGGGCGGTCCGCATGGCATTATAGCGGAGGATGCGGCCCGGTCCCGGCTTCTATTTCCCTGGAGCGAACCCCGATGAACCAGTCATTTAATGTCGGCCTGAGCTTTTACCTTATCGTCGGCGTCGCGGGAGTGGTCGCGCTGGCGCTGGGGGTGCTGCTCTATTTTTTGCTGAGCGGCCGACCAAAGAAGGAGAACCCCGAAGGCGGGTTGGAGGAAAACCTTGCCGAGTATCCGCCGCCGCCGGTCGTCCCCGGCACGCGCAAGCTGACGGTGAAAAGTCTGCCGACGCGGCTGCGGCTGGTGGTGATCGCGCCGGTGGGCAAAACGCAGGCTCCGAACGCCAACCAAGCCGAGGCGTTGCTCGACCGTGTGCTGCACGGCCTGGGCGACGTGGCGAAAGCGGACAAGCCGCGGATTGTGGTGTGGCCGGCGCAGCTGAGCAACGTGGGTTTCGCGCCGACGTTCTTCCGGCTGGTGCAGCGGCCGGAGCCGGAGCATGAAGCGTCGCGCTGGGTGTTGGTGGCCGGTCCGGCGACGGCG
Source organism: Gemmatales bacterium (assembly GCA_038231495.1). Classification (GTDB taxonomy): domain Bacteria; phylum Planctomycetota; class Planctomycetia; order Gemmatales; family Gemmataceae; genus JBBRLG01. The sequence goes on from JBBRLG010000267.1 coordinate 8,063, forward strand.
GCGGGTCAAAAAATCCTGCTCGGGCTGGCGCTGTGGGCCGACGAGGCGACCGACCTGGGCCACATTAAACTGGAACCGCACGAGTGGAACGAGGTGCTGGATTTGGAGTGACCGTTTACCGCTTGCGGCTTTGCGGGATACAACGAAACAAGAATTTGTTACGATTTGCGGGTAATCCATCGCACGGAGACCTGCCGTGATTGACCAGCAAACGCGCAATCTTTCCTCCCTCCCGGACGCCAACGACCCGACGGCCGGACCGCACGGGTCGGCCAGCGCTCATTCTGCCGAATTGTTGCCGGCCACGGCCGCGGGCCGTTACGCGTTCCTGGATGAACTCGCGCGCGGCGGCATGGGCGTCGTCTACCGGGCGACCGACACGGTCCTGGGCCGGGAGGTCGCGGTCAAGTTGCTCAGCGAGCGGTTCGGGCCGGACTCGGCCGCCGCCCGCCGTTTCGTGGACGAAGCGCGCATCGCAGGCCAGTTGCAGCACCCTGGCATTCCCGCCGTTCACGACCTGGGCACGCTGGCCGACGGCCGTCCGTTCCTGGCGATGAAGCTGGTCAAGGGCAGCACGCTCGAAGCCTTGCTCAAGAGCCGCGTGGCCTCGGCGGCTGAGCGCGGGCGGTTTGTCGCGGTGTTCGAGCAAATCTGTCAGGCGGTCGGCTATGCCCACGCGCACCAGGTCATTCACCGCGATCTGAAGCCGAGCAACGTCATGGTCGGCAGTTTCGGCGAAGTGCAGGTGATGGACTGGGGTTTGGCGAAAGTGTTGGCGAGCCGGGAGCGTGAGCGACCGGAGTTGGACGACGGCGAGACGGCGGCCGGCACCAAGATACAAAGCACGCGCGACAGCGACGGCGCTGGACCGCGTGCTGCGGGCGGAGAAGACGGCCGGGGTGCGGGCGGCTCTGGCCGGTGCCGACCCGGACCCGTATCGGGACGCCGTCCGCGACGCCGTACTGGCCGACGATACTGCCGCAATAGTGGAGCTGGCGGGCCGGCCGGCCGCGCTGGGGCAACCGCCGGGGTTCGCCGCGTTCCTGGGCGAAAGCGGTGCGGTCGGGCTTGAGCGACGGCAGGAGTTGCTGCGTGCGGCGGTCTTGCGGCGTCCGGGCGACCTGGGGGGTATTGATGGCGCTGTCAGCAACCTACCCGATGAACCGGAGGGAGGGGGCGGAGGAGCGGGCGCGGTGGCTTCAGGCAGCAGTCGGGGTCGCCCCAGGCAACCCGGCTGCCCACAACAACCTGGGCATCGCCCTGGGTGACAAGGGGGACCTGGACGGGACCATTGCCGAGTGGAAAGAGGCCCTCCGACTCGACCCAAAGTACACCCCCGCCCACAACAACCTGGGCAACGCCCTGCATGACAAGGGGGACCTGGACGGGGCCATTGCCGAGTACAAAGAAGCCCTCCGACTCGACCCCAAGGACGCCCTCGCCCACAACGGACTGGGCATCGCTCTCTACGACAATAAGGACCTGGAGGGGGCCATTGCCGAGTACAAAGAGGCCCTCCGACTCGACCCCAAGGACGCCCTCGCCCACACCAGGCTGGGCTACGCCCTCTACGAGAAGAAGGACCTGGACGGGGCCATTGCCGCGTACAAAGAGGCCCTCCGACTCGACCCCAAGGACGCCCTCGCCCACACCAGGCTGGGCTTCGCCCTGCGTGCCAAGGGGGACCTGGACGGGGCCATTGCCGCGTACAAAGAGGCCCTCCGACTCGACCCCAAGGACGCCCTCGCCCACAACAACCTGGGG
>JBBRLG010000268.1:0-9795 GCA_038231495.1 Gemmatales bacterium
GCAGGGATGTCGGCGGGCAGCAGAGAGAAGGCCCGAGGCTTGCGACCACGCATGGGAATAACCTCCGTTGTCCGGCGAGGATTACTCCCATGATAACGTCCTCCTCAATTCCTTGCAGAACTTACGCAGGGAGACACTAGTGCAGTGTCAAGCTTAGGATTTAGGGTTGGCAGCGCCGTAATTCAAGTACTCTTCGGTGCATGCGCTAAGCGTCACCCTAATTCCTAAGCTTGACGCTGCACTAGGCCCTCGGCCGGGTCCCGCTCTCAGCAAGCGCGGTCCACCCGTGCGGTCCACCGTTGGTGGATAAGATCGCCGTAGAGGATAAGCCCGCAACTCCGCGGCGGCCACTTGCTGAACCTGCGCGCCGCGACTATGCTCATCCCTAACTCTTTTCTCGAGGAGGACAGGCATGGCCGACGCACGGATGAACTTGCCGGTGGTCCGGCGCTTTGGTGAGACCGCGCGCCGCGATCTCTGGTGGGTGCAGCCGGTGGTCGTGTTCACCGTGTTGTCGTCGTTCGTGCTCTACGCCACCTGGGCGGCGCTCCAGGGGGCGCATTACACCTACGGGCCGTACCTGTCGCCGTTCTACTCTCCGGAGATTTTCGGCCCTTCGGAACACGCCTGGTTCGGCCAACCGTCCTGGTGGCCGACCTGGCTAATCTTCTCGCCGGCCTTTTTCATCCTTTGGGGGCCGGGCGGCTTCCGCGTCACTTGTTACTACTATCGCGGGGCGTACTACAAGGCTTTCTGGGCCGATCCGCCTTCCTGCGCCGTCGGCGAGCCGCGCAAGAGCTACTGGGGCGAACGCTGGTTTCCCCTGGTCTTGCAAAACGTTCACCGCTACTTCCTGTATCTGGCGCTGTTGTTTCTGGTGTTCCTCTCGATCGACGTCTGCAAGGCACTCTGGTTCAAAGACGAGGCCACCGGCGTCGTCCACTTTGGCATCGGCGTCGGCACGCTGGTGCTGCTCCTCAATGTCGTCTTGCTGGGCGGCTACACCCTGGGCTGTCATTCCTTGCGGCACGTGATCGGCGGTCGCATCGACCAGTTGACGCGGGCGCCGTTGCAGCACCGCGCCTACAATTGCGTCAGTTGCCTTAACCGCTGGCACATGTTCTGGGCCTGGTGCAGTCTCGTCTGGGTCGCGTGCAGCGACGTGTACGTGCGGCTCTGTTCGATGAATGTTATTCGCGATTACCATTGGTGGATTACCTGAGCATGACCGAGTATCAGACGCACGAACACGATGTCCTGGTCATCGGCGCCGGCGGGGCTGGATTGCGAGCCGCCATTGAGGCTTCGGCCGCCGGGGTTTCCGTGGGCCTGGTCTGCAAATCACTTCTGGGCAAGGCACACACCGTCATGGCGGAGGGGGGCATTGCCGCCGCCCTGGCCAACGTAGACGAACGCGACAACTGGATGGTCCACTTTGCCGACACGATGCGCGGCGGGCAGTACGTCAACAACTGGCGGATGGCCCAGCTCCACGCCCAGGAAGCGCCGGCGCGGGTGCGCGAACTGGAGGCCTGGGGCGCGGTGTTCGACCGCACCCCCGACGGCCGCATCTTGCAGCGGAACTTCGGCGGGCATCGGTATCCGCGCCTGGCTCACGTCGGCGACCGCACCGGGTTGGAGTTGATCCGCACCTTGCAGGATCACGGCATTCATCGCGGCATTGACGTCCACATGGAATGCACCGTCGTCCGGCTGCTCAAGGAGGGCGAACGCGTGGCGGGGGTGTTGGCCTATTACCGCGACCGGGGCCGCTTCGTCGTTTTCCGGGCGAAGGCGGTGGTGCTGGCGACGGGCGGGGTCGGCAAAGCGTACAAGATCACCAGCAATAGTTGGGAGTACACCGGCGACGGACACACCCTCGCTTACGACGCCGGGGCCGAACTGCAGGACATGGAGTTTGTGCAGTTTCACCCCACGGGGATGATCTGGCCGCCCAGCGTTCAGGGCATCCTCGTGACGGAAGGCGTGCGCGGCGAGGGCGGCATCCTGCTCAACAACAAGGGCGAGCAGTTCATGTATCAGGACATCCCCGAGCCGTACAAGAACCAGACGGCCAAGGACCCGGAAGAGGGTTGGCGTTACTGCACGGGCGACCGCAACGCCAATCGTCCCGCCGAGCTATTGACCCGCGACCATGTGGCACGCTGCATCCTGCGTGAGGTGCGCGCCGGCCGCGGCAGCCCCCACGGCGGCGTCTTTCTGGACATTGCCTGGATCAAGGCCAAGATTGCCAACGCGCCGGAGCACATCAAGCGGAAGCTGCCCAGCATGTATCACCAATTCAAGGAACTGGGCGACATCGACATCACCAAGGAGCCGATGGAAGTCGGGCCGACCACGCATTACATCATGGGCGGCGTGCGGGTGGACGCCGAAACCCAGATGTCGCGCGTGCCGGGACTGTTCGCTTGCGGGGAATGCGCGGTGGGCATCAACGGGGCCAACCGGCTGGGGGGCAACTCGTTGTCGGACCTGTTGGTGTTCGGCAAACGGGCGGGCGAGTTCGCGGGCCAATATGCCAAGGACCATGCCGCGGCCCGGATCGCAGCCGACCAGGTGGAGGAGGCGGCAAAGTGGGCGCTGGCCCCGTTCGAGCGCACGGGCGGCACGGAGGGGCCGTTCCAGGTCCAGCAGGATTTGCAAGTGATGATGCAGGATTTGGTGGGCATCGTGCGCCGCGAAGAGGAGATGCAGCGCGCCGTGGAGGGATTGGCCAAGCTGTGGGAACGCGCCCGCCGCGCCCAGGTGTCTGGCAACCGCGACTACAATCCCGGCTGGCATACGGCCCTCGACTTGCACAACCTCCTGACGGTTTCGGAAGCGATCGCCCGCTGCGGTCTGGCCCGCAAGGAGAGTCGTGGCGGCCACTTCCGCGACGACTACCCCGACAAGGCTGCCAACTTCGGCAAGGTCAATTTGGTGGTGCGCAAAGGTCCGGACGGCCAGATGCAAGTGGAAGAGGCGGCCATCGCCGAGATGCCGGCGGAGCTGAAGCAGGTTATCGAGGAGATGAAATAGTCCGTTGTCCGTCGTCCGTTGTCCGTTGCGAAACCACACAGGCTTGTGCAACGACCACCGGACCCCACACAACAGCAATTGGACAAGACCTCATGGACAATTACCAACGGACAACGGACAACGGACAACGGACAACAAGGATGGTGACCCTGCGTATTTGGCGCGGCGATGCGCGGGGCGGCAAGTTTGAGGACTACAGCACCCCGGTCACGGAGGGGATGGTGGTGCTCGACGCGGTCCACCGCGTGCAGGCCGATCAGGCCAACGACCTCGCGGTCCGCTGGAATTGCAAGGCGGGCAAGTGCGGCTCCTGCTCCGCCGAGATCAACGGCAAGCCGGCGCTGATGTGCATGACGCAGATGGCGCATGTGCCGTTGGAGCAGCCGATCGTTCTGGAGCCGATGCGGGCCTTCCCGCTCCTCAAGGATCTCGTGACGGACGTGTCGTGGAACTACCGGGTGAAAAAGCGGATTCAGCCGTTCAAGCCACGCCCGCCCGACGCTCCCGACGGCACCTGGCGCATGGGCCAGGCCGACGTGGACCGCGTGCAGGAGTTCCGCAAGTGCATCGAGTGCTTCTTGTGCCAGGACGTCTGCCACGTCCTGCGCGATCACCAGCTGCACGACGAGTTCATCGGCCCCCGTTTCCTGGTCCACATCGCCGCTCTGGAGATGCACCCCCTCGACACCGCGGACCGGACAGCGGAACTGAAGGAGGCGGACGGCATCGGCTATTGCAACATCACCAAATGCTGCACCAGGGTCTGCCCGGAAAACATCACGATCACCGACAACGCCATCATTCCCCTGAAGGAGCGCGTCGTGGATGCGTACTATGATCCACTCGTCCGCGTGCTGCGCCTCATTGGGGTGGGGCGGAAAGGCTGAGTGTCAGGTTTGTGGGGCAGGATAGCGATCTGCACGGGCGGCCTGCTCCACCAGAAGGAAGGCGTCTTATGCTCGACTTCAAACCCATTTCACGCGACGCGGTTCCCCTGGCGCTGGAAAAGGCGGAACGCTACCGCCTGCTCAATGAACCGGCGCAGGCGGAAAGCATTTGCCTGGACGTGCTGGCCGTGGACTCCGAGAACCAGCAAGCGCTGGTGATGCTGCTCCTGGCACTGACCGATCAATTCCGCACGGGGCCGGCCGAGTGTTTCAAACAGGCGGAGGCCGTGATCCCGAAACTACACGGGGAGTACGAACGGCTCTATTACAACGGCATCCTCTGGGAGCGGCGCGGCTACGCTCATGCCTTACAAAGGGTGAAGGGGAGCGGACCGGTCGCATACTCCTGGGTCCGCAAGGCCCTGGACTTCTACGAGCAAGCCGAACGACTCCGGCCACCGGGCAACGACGACGCCCTCCTGCGCTGGAATAACTGCCTGCGGTTGTGCCAGCGCTACCAGCTCCACTCCGAACCGGAAGAAATCTACCAGCCGGTGCTTGGGGACGACTAAGAGCGGCTAAGGAGCTGTCCAAGAATGACTTCCACAGTTGAAGCGCGACCGGCGTGGTTGACGATGTCGAGATACCATTGCGAGTAGTCGGCAGTGCGGGTGGTGATTTTCTCGGCGGCCATACGTGGTCCTTCCCTTCCTGCGGGGTGCGAAATAGTGCAATTATAGGGGAAGGACACGGCAACGCCATGCGGCGTGCGCGTACCGCGACGCCCGCTCCTCGCGCCCGTGCTGCCGGACACGCAAGATTGTCGCGGGATTTTCCTCGCGATTCTCGCGGAGTGCTTTTATGATTGGCGGAGACAGAAGACTCCGAAACTCCCTTGTTCCCGAATTTAGTTATGTTCAAATTCATTCATGCCGCGGACGTCCACCTGGACAGCCCGCTCCGACGGCTCGAACAATATCAAGGTGCGCCCGTCACGAAAATCCGCAACGCCACCCGGCGGGCGCTGGAGAACCTCGTCGCGCTTGCTGTCAAAGAAGAAGTGGATTTCGTTCTGATCGCGGGGGATCTCTACGACGGCGACCTGGAAGATTATTCCGCACTGATCTATTTCGCTACGCAGATGGCCGAGTTGCGCCGCAAAGGCATTGCGGTCGTCCTGATACGCGGGAACCACGACGCGGCCAACCACATGTCCCGAAGTCTCGAACTTCCCGACAATGTGCGTCTCTTGTCCGAGAAGGAGCCGGAGACCTTTCTCATGGATAAGATTCGGGTCGCGGTTCACGGCCAAAGCTTCGCTTCGCGGCAAGTGCCGGAGAACCTGGCGATCACTTATCCTGACCCGGTGGCGGGTTGGTTCAACATCGGCGTATTGCACACCTCCCTGGAAGGTTCCGATCGTCACGACACCTATGCTCCCTGTTCCCTGGAGCACTTGCGTCAGCGCGGCTACGACTACTGGGCACTCGGACACATCCACCAGCGCCGGGTTTTGCACGAAGATCGGCCCGTCGTTCTCTACCCCGGAAACATTCAGGGGCGCAACGTTGGTGAGACGGGCGCGAAAGGCTGCCACCTGATTGCTGTGAAGAATAATCGGGTGGAATCCAATGTCTTCCGACCACTCGACGTCATGCGCTGGGAGTGGCTGAAGGTGGACGCGGGCGGTTTGTCTCAACCCGACGAGGTGCTGCAAGCGTGCCGGGAAAAGCTTCAAGAGTGCGTGCGGGAAGCGGAAGGCCGGTTGTTGGCTGTGCGCGTGCAGGTCGTGGGCGTCACTTCGGCCCATAGCGCTTTAGTCGGTCGCCGAGAGCACTGGCTTTCTCAATTCCGAAGCGATTGCCTCAATCATTTTGGGCAGGACCTTTGGCTCGAATCGTTGCAATTCCACACCACTCTTCCGCGGGAAGAAGTTCCCGAAGGTTTGCCCGACGACGCCCTGGAGTTGCTACAGCAAGTCATTGCGGAGTTAGAGGGCGACGAAAAGCAACTCGGCGAACTCCTGGAGGGTGAGTTGCGAGTCCTGGACAAGCGGTTGCCGGCCGGGTTGAAAATCGGCGAAGAGGCGCTCCATCTGACCAGGCCGGCGTTTGGCCGGACTTTGCTTAATCGGATTCTCCCCCTTCTCACCCACTTGCAGCACGAAGGCTCGGAAATTCCATGAAAATCGACCGGCTGGATTTGAAGGCATTTGGCTGCTTCACCGACGTCTCCCTTGACTTTTCGGGTGCCGGGCATGGCACGTTCGTAATTTACGGCCCGAACGAAGCCGGCAAGACGACCGCACTTCAAGGAGTTCGGCAATGGCTCTACGAATTTGAACGCGGTGTCGCTCTTGAGTTCAAACACAAGAAGACGAAACAGCGCGTCGGCGGGGTCGTGTCCGCGAACGGACAGCGCTTGGGCTGTTTTCGCAAACGGGGCAACGCGAACACGCTTGTTGATGAACACGACACGCCCATCGGCGACGATGCGTTGCGCGCCCTGCTTAAGGGAATCGACGAGAACCGCTTCCGTACGATCTTCGGCATCAATCATTCGGCGTTGCGTGAAGGAGGGCAAGATATCGCCGCCGGAAAAGGTGACCTCGGTCAAGCCCTGTTCGCGGCGGGATCCGGTCTGCTGCGCCTCGACCGTCTTCAGAAACGCCTTGAAGAGGAAACCGACCTGCTCTTCGCCGTTCGCGGCGAGAAACCGCGGATTAACAACTGCCTCAGTCGCTGCAAGGAAATTGAAGACAAAGCAGATAAAGCGCGGCTGTCGCTGGCGGAGGTAACGCAAAACAAAGGCACCCTCGAAGACCTCGAGAGGCAGCGTGAAGGAATGAAAACGGCGTTGGCTGACCTCCAGCAACACCGGGAGTCCATCGACCGCTTGATTCGCGTCACGCCCCTCGTCCATCGAAGGAACGCGTTGCTGGAGCGGGTTGAATCCGTCCGGGACGCGATCTGTCTGCGGGAAGCTTTTCGCAAGGAGTTTCAGGAGATCGACAAGAAATTGCTCAGCGAGGAGTCCGGTCTCGAAGGTCTCCAACACCAGCAGAAGGCGCTCGAAAGGGAATTGACTCTGATTGCGTCGGACCCGGTTGCGCTGGGCGAGAGAGAGACACTCCAAAAGCTGGCGCTGTGGGCCGCCCAGTACAAAACCGACTATGACGATTGGCCCGCGCTCAAAACGCAGCACAATCAGATTCAGGGTGAAGCAAAACAAAAGCTGCGCGAACTGGGCCGCGAACCGAACCTCGCGGCGGAACAGATCGAGCCGCTGCGCCTCGACGACCAAAAGCGCGAGCGCGTTCGCAAGCTTGGCACGCAACGAGCGGAATTCGTTACCAAGGTGGAGGGCGCACGCGGGAAAGTCTCGGAGTTGGAAGGGGAGTTGCACACCGCCAAGGTAGAATTGGAACAGTTGGCCAAACCCGCAGACACGGAAGGCCTATCCGCGACCTTGAACCGTGTAACGAAGATGGGAGACCTCGAAAAGGAATGCGTTGACGCCGAAAAACAATTGACCGATTGCGAACGCACGGTGAAGCAAGCGCACTCGCGCCTGGTCTTGTGGTCGGGCGACCTCAATGCGATCCTCCTGACGCCGATCCCCTCGGCACAAGAAGTCGATCTTCACCGCGACTTAATCGAAGAAGCGCGGCAAAGGGCCGACGATGCCGCGGAGCGGGTGTCCGAGCACCAAACCCAACGGATCGACCTTGAAAAGCAGTTGGAACGACTGCTCCAAACCGGCGTAGTTCCTTCGGAACAGGATTTGGAAACCGAGCGATCCCGCCGACACCGCGGTTGGCGCTTGATTCGATCCGCTTGGCTCGAAGGCAAAGGGGACGAATCCGCCGAGCGCGACTGGGCCGCCTCGTTTGTGCCCGAGGCATCGCTGCCCGAAGCGTTTGAAATGGCTGTTACACGGACCGATCAGGTGGCAGATCGGCTCCGGCGGGAAGCGACTCGCATCAGTGAACACGCCCGTCTTCTCGCCGAGCAAACCGCCACGGAAGACAAACTTGAGGCTGCCAAGGGGAAGTTAGAAAAGGCAACCGCGGCTCTGGTTGTGACCGAGGGTGCCTGGAAAGCGATTTGGAAACCGGCAGAGATCGAACCGCGTTCTCCGAAGGAAATGCGCGAATGGCTCGATAAGTGGCAAAAATTGGTGCAGTTGGCCCAGAATAGGCAAGCCGAGGCCGATCGCCTGGGAGGGAAGAAGAAGATCCTCGATGACGCCATTCGTGACCTGCGCTCGGCCCTGGACACGAGCGGCGGATTACCCGCCAGCCTGAGACCCGATCCGTCGCTGGGCGAATTGCTGGAGGTGGCAAACCGGCGCGTTCGGGAAGCCGATGATCTTCGCCGCCGACACGACACCCTCAAAGCGGACTTGCAACGGATCACCCCGCAACTGGAAAAGAACAAACGGGCCTTCGAGGAAAGCGAACGGAAGAAAGTGGAATGGGAGCAAGAATGGGACGCCGCACTGCGCTTCCTCGAGCCGGAACAGCGGTTGCTGCCCGACGAAGCCAATCGCACCCTCGACACCATTTTCAAATTCTGGCAAAAGTATAGCGACCTCAAGAAACTGCACTTCCGCATCGAAGGGATTGAGGAACGGTCAGGCGGATTCCCCTCCGAGGTTTTCGAGCTGGCCGAACGGGTGGAAGGAAAGCGTCCGGAGGGTGAAGAGCCGCTGCGCGTTCATGAGCGACTGCAGACCCGCTTGCGCTTGGCCGAGAAGAATGAGGATCGGCGGCAGGAGGAACAGCAGAAAAACGAGGAATTACTGGAGAAGATCGCCGACAAAAACCAGGGGGTGCAGTTACTGCAGCAGCAACTCCATCGCTTATGCCAGGAAGCGCATGTGCGGGGAAGCGACGAACTGCCGGAAGCCATCCGCCGCTCGGATGAACGGAGAGAAGTCGAAACGAAGTTACAAGAATGTGAATCCGACTTGCAACGTCAGGGTGGCATGGCGGACTTAAACTCGCTGAGCCGGCTTGTCGAAGAGGCGGAACAGCGGCATCAGGACAATGCCCTTGAAATCGCCGCGGCGGCGGACCGCATCGAGGAAAAACGCACAGTCTTGGAAGAATTGAACAAACAGATTGGCGCCGCCGAGGAGACCCGACGCGCCTTGCGGAGTCGCCCGGGCGCGGGGGAGTTGGCCGCCGAACGGGAGTCTGAGTACGCGTGCCTGCGCTCGCTGACGGAAGAGTACGTTGCGCTCAAGCTCGCCTCGCGCACTTTGAAAGAAGCCATTCGCCGTTACCGCGAAGGGAAGTCCAGCGGACTGCTTTCCGAGGCTTCGAGCATTTTCCGTCTGCTGACCTGCAAAGCATTTGACCGGTTGGCGATCTCGGAAGATGACGAGGAAACGCCGTACATGGTCGGCGTTCGCCCGGACGACTCGGAGGTCCGCGTCGTGGGGATGAGTGACGGCACCTGCGACCAGCTCTACCTGGCATTGCGGCTGGCCCACCTGAAGCGCCATGCGACCAAGGACGGCCCGTTCCCGTTCATCGTAGACGACATCCTCCTGACTTTCGACAACGACCGGACGAAGGCGGCCTTACGCTGCCTGGCGGACCTCGGGCAACACTTACAGGTACTTTTCTTTACACACCACCTCTATATTCGCGACATGGCCGCGGACCCGGAATTCGCCGATAGCATCGTGATCCGCGATCTGCCTTGAGTGGAATCAGTCCTATTCCTTCCGGCCAAAAATCGGGCCGGGGGGGGGGGGGGGGGGGGGGGGCGCCCACCCCCCCCCCCCCCCCCCAGTTTTGGGGGTGGAGAAAAGGGGGTAGCAAAAAAAGAGGAAACGCCGGAAGACGTTGGAGGAGGGA
>JBBRLG010000269.1:0-9763 GCA_038231495.1 Gemmatales bacterium
GCGGCGGTTGGTAGTGCTTCCACCGCTATTGCAGCTGTTCACCCCCTGTTCGTCTACCCCCTTGCGTAAACCACCGCTTCTGAGGCACTTAAAAGCGAGACAATCTCTGAACGGGGCTGAAACCTTTAGGACTCCTGCGGCCGACTCGTTGTACGACTTGAAAAAGGGGACGCAGCCAATAGTGTCCGGCACACTTCATGCTAGGCCGTGACGTTTGCCCTGTCGTTTGCTAGCGGTCGCTTTTTTCATCCGTTTGGCACGCTATCAGCTATATTACCCTCCGCGACCCCCCTGGCTGCCTCTTTGGCAGCGCGGTCGCGGAGGCGACCTAGGGCCGCGAAACCACGCACACCTATCCGGGACAAAGAGCTCAAGGGACTCAAGTATTTCAAGGTCCTTGAGCCCTTGCTCAACCACTTGCACGACCACGCCACGACCCGTGATCGCGCTGGCAATCGCCGCTTGTTCTATGACCCGTATGCGTGCTTGCTCCTGCTCTACTTCTTCAATCCCACCGTCAAGAGCTTACGCGGCATTCAGCAGGCGAGCGAACGGGACAAAGTGCAACGCCTGTTCGGCTGTGAACGCGTCTCCCGTGGTTCCCTCAGCGAAGCCAGCCGGTATCGCTGGGCCGTGGAACTCTTCTTTCGCTGGCTCAAGTGCATCCTCGGTTGCCGTCATTTGCTGGCCAACAGCCCGGCGGGCGTCACGATGCAAGTCTATCTGGCCAGCCTCGCCAGCCTGCTCATCAGCCTCTGGGTCGGGCGGAAACCAACCGTGCGCACGCTGGAGATGATTCAGTTCTACTTCCAGGGCTGGGCTACGGCCGAGGAACTGACGGCCCATCTCGACAAACTCCAAGCAGCCACCAAGTAAGACGCGCCCGCAGTGCGCGCCGAGGTCCCGACCAACGGGCCACTCGCCCCCCGGCCGGCCAACCACACTTTTTGGCAGCCATAACATCCCTTTTTTGCCAGTCCCGTGCGGGCTGGCCACTCCCCCGCCAACCCTCCGTTAAGTCCCCTTGTCAATTTCGTCGCCCATAGCAACAATCGTGCCGGACACTATTGGGACGCAGCTCTTTTTCACGCATTTTCGTCGCTTACATTCTCGCCTCAATAACCTGCATCGTCTTCCAACGACCCTGTCGAAAGCGGAAGAAGAAGATCGTGGCCAGCAAAAAGATGTACACGCTGGCGAACGTCCACGGCAGAAAGAGTCCGGCGTGCAGGTGACACGCCAGCCACGTCGGCAGCACCATGACCGGCCAGGAGAGGGATAGTGCGACCCAGGTCACGAAGCGTGTGTCGCCGGCCCCGCGCAGGGCGAACGAAAAGACAAGGTTCATGCCGTCGAACACGCAATAGATGCACACGAACCACAGCAAGGGTTGCACCAGCGGACGCACCTGCAACCACGTCTCCGGTTCGCGCGTGCTTTGGAACAAGTCGGCGAGTGGTCCCGGCACCACCAGGAACAACACCGCCACGGCCATGCACAAGGCCATCGCCACGAATAAGCCGATCCACGTCGAACGGGCCGCGAGGTCGGGCCGGTCCGCGCCAAGGTGCTGGCCGACCAGCACCTCGACCGCCTGGCCGATGCCCATGGTCGGCAAAAACGCGATCAGGTTCAGCGTAAACGCGATGGTCGCCGCGGCCAGTTCGACCGTGCCGAGACTGCCGAGGAGCGTGATGAACGCCGTCCAGCCGAGAGTGTCGAGCGCGGCAAAGAGGCCGTTCGGCAGTCCGTAACGCATCAACCGCCGGAACAATGCAGGTTCAAAACGGAAGCCGGAAAGCGTCGCGTACACCGCGTCGTGCCGTGGCAAGAACAACAGCGCCAGGGCGATGACCGCGGAAACGCTACTGCCCAGGACCGTGGCGACACCTGCCCCGGCAATGCCCCACGCCGGCAGGCCCCAGCGCCCGAAGATCAGTGCATAAGCGGTCACGCCGTTGACGATCAACCCCGTCGTGTTCACCACCATGACGACGCGGCTCGCCCCGCGGCCTGCGAAGAAGCTGCACGCCGAGGCCGTCACCAGCATCGGCAGCGCCGCGAAGCACAGGCAGCGAAGGTAGGTCGCCTCCAGCGCCTGCAACTCGGGCAAGTGTTGGCCCGCGGCCACGAGATAACCCGCCAGCGGCGACACGAGCATGAAAAACAGCCCGCCGCCGAGGCTGAAATAGAGCGATTGCCACACGACCGGCCCGACGCGGCGCGGCTGGTTCGCGCCGACGTACTGGGCGACAAACGTGGTCGCGTAGTTCGCGGTCCACTGCACCAGGGCCATCGGCGCCCAGAAGAGCATGGCCGCGACCATGCCGGCACCGACTTCCTCGCTGCTGGAATGGCTGAGAAGAATGCGGTCGATGAAGATTTGTAGCGTGAAAAAGCTGTTGGTGACGATGAGCGGCCAAGCGAGGCGCAATAGTTCGCGGACGCTGCCGCGCCGGGCCGATGGTTCGCCGTTTGGTTCCGGTCCCATACTCCACCCACAGGTCGGTTCGCGTGGGCTGCGCGAACAGGTGGGTATTATACCAGGCGCGCGACCGGGACCGCTTGCGGCTCAGCGCAAAGCCGCAAGCGGCAAATTCAGATCGACGGTCGTACTGTTATTTATTCGTCGGCACGCCGAACACCACGTCACCCGAACCGGTGTTGCCCGCGGCGTCCTTGATCCGCAGTACCAGGACGTGCGTCCCCGGCTTCAGCGCGTCGGTCTTGAACTTGAAAGTCTCCGTCTTGCTGTCGAACAGGCCGTCCTCCGGAAAGACGTTGATCCACTTCTTGCCGTCCACCGCGTACGACGCACTGGTCAGGCGGACCAGCGGGGACGTGCCAGTCGCTTCGACGATGGCAAACTCACCTTCCGTGCCGGTAACTTTCAGCGTCACCGTCGGGGCCGTGTGGCAAACAACGAAGGCTGTGCTGATCCGCTCGCCGGTCAGCGCTTCCGCGTCGGGGTTGTCCTTGCGGTCGCTCGCCACCACCTTCACCTGGTAGACGCCGGAGGGCGTTGTCGTCGTGTCCCACTCGAAATCGGTCTTGTCGAGATCGTCTTCGAGTTGCACCCAGTTTTTCCAGCCGTCCTTGCGGACGTAGACGGCGTAAGACAGGTCGTCCTCGTTCGGGTCGGTCGCGGACCACTTGATTTTCAGCTTTTTCGGATTGTCGAGGTTGACCGCGTTGAGGTCCGGCACTTCGAGCTTGGTGACTTCCGGTGCCTGGTTCGTGGTCGTGTAGCGCACGCTGACGGCGCGCACGGCGGGCGACGCGGCTGGGTTCGTCGTCGCCAGGGTCAGGCGGTATTGCAGGAACCGGGCGTTCGGCGCGGCGACCGTCGCGGCGTCGGCCTGCGTCTGCTCGGCGGACCAGTCGCTCCAGGTGTCGTCGGGTTCGGCGACGTTGCCGCTGCGCGCCGCGATGCTGACGCTGGTGCCGTCCGGCGTGTCGGCCTGCCAGCGCAGCGAACCCCACCTGCTGACGAGCTTCGTGTCGAGCACGTCCGAGGTCAGCGTGCCCTTGGCCGCGAACTTGTCCTGCAAGACATAAAGTTTGCCGGGGTCGCCGGTGCCGACGACGATGCTGCCGTCCGCGCGCGGGAACAGGCTCAGGATTTGGCCGTGGTCTAGCCGGGCAATCTCGCTGCGCTCGTGCGCCTTTTCGTCCACCTCGAACAACTGCCCGTCCATGCCGGTGCCGACGAAGAAGCGGTCGCCGCGACACAGCAGGCTCAGAATCATGGCCTTTTCGCGAAATACCTCGCGCACGCTGCCGTCGAAGTTGATGCGGTAGACCGAGTTTTCGCCGGTGGAAGGCGTGGACGGCGCCGAGGCCGCGCTGCCCTTGCTCGACTCCTTGCCCTCCGAGGGTGAGGTGCCAACCTTCTCGGCTGCCAGGCTGTCACCGCCCCCGGCGACCGGCTTCTGCGCACTGACGGTGATCGCCTTTTCCGTGTCGATTGCGGCCGTGGAAGAACTGTTGCCACTACTGCTGCTGGCCGTCGTGCCGCCGCGCCGCTTCGTCGGCGAACTGGTGCCGACGTACAGCGAATCCGCCGCCACCTTGAGCGCCCGAATCTCGGACTGCGCCGCCTGGTACAAAACGAAACCCTTGCCCTTGGCGTCGATGCGATACACCAGGCCGCCCTTGTCGGTGCCGGCGTACACCGTGCCGTCGGCCCCGGTCGCGACGCAGAGAATGTGTTCCTGCTTCGTCGCGTAGAAGACGTTGGCCTTGCCGTCGGGCGTGACCTTGAGGATTCTGCCCTTCGGCCCGGTGCCGGCGTAAAGCGCCTGCGTTTTCGGATCGATGGCGAGCGCCCACACGTACGACTCGTTGGTTTCGCAGAAGATACTGACTTGCCCTTTGGGATCGATGCGGACGATCTTGCCCGTCGGCCCCGTGCCCGCGTAAACGCTGCCGTCCGCCGCGACGGCCAGGCACAGTATCTGGCTCTCGTCGCTGGCGTAAACGACGGCCGCTTTGCCGTCCGGCGTGACCTTGTAGATTTTGCCCTCGTTGCTGGTCGCGACGAGGAGGTTGCCTTCCTTGTCTTCCACCACGTCCCAGACGTGCGTGGCGTCGAGGCCGGCGAACGGCTTCAATTGCCGGGACAGGCGAACGACGCCCTCACTGCTCACGACCACCTGCTTGAGCTGGGCCTTGTCGTAGCCGGCCGGCGTGTTCTGGTTCCAGACCTTGACCTTGGCGGCCGGGAGCGTTGCCGGCGCGAGCGCCACGACGAAGACGGCGACAAAAGAGTATCGAAACATGGCACCTCATCCTAAGGAGATCGTTTGTGTGCGTAAGTGAATTCTCGTTCACAAACTCTCAACGGTCCTCGCCCCTCGTCACCTTGTTGGTCTTGGTCACGGTAAAGCGCACCGTTTCCGAACCCTGGATCACCCATTCGGTGGGTTGGTGCGACACGACGGAACCGCTGATCGCCTGCGCGCCGGTGCGCTTGCTGCTGCCGAAGATTTGCACCATGCTGCCCGGCAAATTGGGCAACGCCTTCCCCGCCAGCGCCACGCCGTTCGACCCCGTCGGTATCCGCATCACCAAATGGGTACGCTTCACGGAGAGCAACGTTTGCACCGACTCCAGGAGCTGGTTCGTGTCCTGCGGGTAGTTCAGATTGGGGTTTTCACGCAGCAGCTGGCGGACGTTCTGCTGGTCTTCACAGATCGTCGCATTGTACGCCCCTTCCGGCAGGTCCGCCGGCAGCTTGAGCGCTACGGGGATGCGTTGCCGTGCGCCCTTGAACGGCTTCACGAAGGCCGTTGCCCGGACCGTGTCGCCGGGGGCGTAGGTGTCGGACTCAAGCTCCACGCTCTCGATGTCGGCACTGCGCCGTCCGGTAAAAATTTGCGTGTCGCATTCGATGCGCGTGATCTTCACCGGCTGGTGCGGGTTGTACGTCAGCAAGCTGACCACCTGGCCGACCTGGCTGTACAGTGCCTGCGGCGCGCGGCCGCCGCTGAAGCCGGAGAACGTGTCCTTGACGATGATCGGCGCCTGGCCTTCGATCTCGATGCGCGCCCGGAACTCGGCGGTCATCTCCTCCGGCAAGTCGCCTTCCATGTCAACGGAATTGGTCAAGGCGGTCACGACGAGCGTCGAGAGTAACGACCGCTGGCGGACGACCTGGACGTTGAACGTCTTTGCCGGCCCCTTGTCGCCGAGCGCGACGGTCATGCGCAACGGCATCATGTCCGGCTTGCGGTCGGTCCAGCCGGCGATGCAGGTGCTCACGTCGGCGTTGATGATGCCGACCGTCTTGAGCGGCGATCCCATTTTGAAGCTGACCGTTTGCCGCGGGTAAACCGTGTGAATGTAGCCGGTCATCAGCGGGAATTCGCACGCGCCGAGGCCCATGAACGGGTGGCCCCAACCGTAGACGCGGTTGCCCTCGATGTGCGTCACGGTGCCGATGCCGGACAGGTCGAAGTCGCCCGTAATCATGGCGACCGCCAGCGGGCCGCCCGGTTCCAGGGCCACGTCCTTCTCTTCCTGGGCTACCTTTGCGGTCGTGCCGCCGCCCTGCATCGGCACCATGCCGGACTGTTTGCACTTGTCGCCCAGCATTTGCAGGCTGTTCGCCGTGAACCCGGTCGCGGCCAACGGCGTGCGCAACGGCACCAGCCACAGGCCGTCCGCGGCTTTCGGTTCTGGGGCGTCGAAATCCTGGGCGATGGTGACGGTGTCAAATTCCTTGCCGTCCACCGCGACGGGTTTGGCCAGGCCGACGCGCGCCGGCTTGCCGCCCTGGGCCACGTCGCGGCGCTCGAACGCCTCGACGAAGCCGTCCATCTGGCTGAACGGCGTGAAGCCGGCAATCGGCTCTTTGCCGTAGGCCCAGGCGTAGGCCACCGCGCCGACCAGCTTGTTTGCGACGTAAACCGGGCTGCCGCTCATGCCGGCGATGACGCCCGTTTTGTCCAGGTCCAGGCCGGACAACCGGGCCAGCACCATGTCGCGGCCGGGGCTGGTATTTTTCATGACGCCAAGTAGCTCGACCTGAAACTTCTCGACCTTGGTGCCCTTCAGGACGGTCAGGCCGTAGCCCTTCATGCCCTCGCGCAGGTCATCGACTTGCCAATAGGATTCTGCCTTCGGTCCCGCCTGCGCGACCGGGATCGTGGAGAAAAAACACAAGAGGACGAGCGAAAGCGTGCGGCAGGGTAGGGCGGAACGAAGGGTTACAGGCATAACCGCGCCTCCACGTCGAAAAAAGGAGGGACCGGGTTAAGCGGGATGAAAGCGGATCGAAGGGCCGGCGTCCTTGCCCAAAATACCGTTCGACCGACGTTCATCGCGCCAGTACGCACGCAGCCGAGGGGCTCGTCCTGAGCCGCACGGCGAAACGCCCGGAGAGCCGTTGGCTCTTGCGGGTAAGACCGAAATCAAGTCGTTCCAAATGGCGAGGCGAAAAAGTTTCGTAACCGTTCACTTCCCCCTTACGAAGGGGGGGTAGGGGGGGTGAAGAGAGCGCCATGACCGAGTACCTCAAGTGTTCTTAACCCCCCCCCTGCCCCCCCTTCGTAAGGGGGGGAGAAGTTAATGCCGGTGAACGGTTACAAAGTTTCATCGGCCACGGCAGCCAACAAAAGGGAGAGTAGCTTGGGAGCAGAATCCGGTTGCGTCGAAAGCTTGTCGCCCACCCCACCGGGACCGCTGGAGAGAGTCACTCCCCGGGGGTGAACCGACCGGACGTGGGAATCTACCTCAAAAATTCAATCGTGTACAGACGAGTTGCCAAGCGGGGACTCTGAGAACTTCGCATTGTCCCGCCTGAACCCCTCGGCTATGATCCACCAACTTTAGTCTGGACTCCATGAGGGAGTGGGAGGCACCTTTCAGGAAGAAAGGGCGTGCATAGTGGTGGTCAGCGTCCAACAGCTGGCGGCTTTGGTCCACGGACAGGTTCATGGCGACGGCGACCGGCTTATCCGCGACGCCCGCCCACTCAGCGAGGCCGGACCCGGCCACGTCACGTTCATCGAATCGGAACGCCTGGCCCGGCACCTGAAAACCTGTCAAGCCTCCGCGATCCTCGTGCCGGCGGCGCTCCGCACCAAACACGCGGACGCGGCGAATGTCATCGGGAACGGCAACGGTGCCCACTCTCCTGCCGCGCCCCCCTTCAGCTTCATCGAAGTCGTCGATCCCCTCGCCGCCTTTGTCGTGACCATGCGCCACTTCCGCGGCGAACCAAAGCCACCGGACCCCGTTGTCGCCCCGCAGGCGGCCGTCCACCCGACCGCGCGCGTCGGCGCGGCGGCGTCCATCGGCCCGTTCGCCGTCGTCGGCGAAGCGAGCGTCGTCGGGGCGCGCTGCCGGTTCGGTGCCGGCGTCGTCGTCGGCCGCAACTGCCGTATCGGCGACGACGTAACGCTACACCCGCACGTCGTCCTGTACGACGGCACGGTCCTCGGCGACCGCGTCGAGATTCACGCCGGCGCGGTCGTCGGTGCCGACGGGTTCGGCTACCGCCTGCAAGCCGGCCAGCACGTCAAAATCCCGCAGTTCGGCGTGGTCGAGATCGGCGACGACGTGGAGATTGGTGCCGGCACCACGATCGATCGCGGCACGTTCCAAAACACGCGCGTCGGCGCCGGCACGAAGATCGACAACCACGTGCAGATCGGCCACAACTGCCAGATCGGCAAGCACAACCTGTTGGTGAGCCAGGTGGGCGTTGCCGGCTCGGCCACGACGGGCGACTATGTGGTGCTGGCCGGCCAGGTGGGCGTGGCGGACCACATCCACGTCGGCGACAGGGCGGTGGTCGGCGCGCAATCGGGCCTGTACCGCAACGTGCCGGATGGCGAGCGCACCCTCGGCAGTCCCGCGCGGCCGGAGGGCGAGCAGAAGCGCATCCTGTTGTGCCTCGAAAAACTCCCGGAGATGCGCCGCGAATTGCGGCAGGTCGTGCGACATTTGGGGCTGGAAGCGAATGAAAAATGAGGCGACGACAGCGAGCGGGGTCGCGTCAGCGCCCCATGTGCGAGTGGCGATACGCGAGTGCCGAGGTCCGACCGATGCGCGCCGATAACGATACCCCCTTCACTCCTTATCTTCCCAACCGCACTCGGGGCGCTGACGCGACCCCGCTCGCCACCGTCTCTTCGTCCCCTCGACCCCCCGAGAAACAGCCAATCGGTCTCCTCGCCGGCGGCGGTCGCTTTCCGATTGTCTTTGCCGAGAAGGCGCGCAGCCTCGGGCTGCCGGTGGTGGCCGTCGGCATTCGCGGCGCGGCACCGCCCGAACTGGCCGCCTTGGTCCACCGCTTTTACTGGGCGGGGCCGGCGCGCATGGGGCGCATGATCCGCCTGTTCAAGCGCGAAGGCGTTACCCGCATCGCCATGGCCGGCAAGATCTTCAAGGCGGACTTCCTGTACAAGCCGTGGAAGGCGTTCGTGCTGCTGCCGGACCTGCGAACCCTGTACTGGTGGTACCTGCGGCCGCGGCCCGACAACCGCGACGACACCTTATTGCTCGGCATCATCGAGGAGTTTGCGACCGAGGGGTTGCACTTCGATTCCGCCCTCAACCTTTGCCCGGAGTTGCTCGTGCGTCCCGGAGTGCTGACGACCCGCGGGCCGACCGTCCGCGAGGAGGCCGACATCGCGTTCGGCTGGGAACTGGCGAAAAAGATGGGCGAACTCGATGTGGGCCAAAGCGTCGCCTGCAAGGAGCGGGCGGTCCTGGCGGTCGAGGCCGTCGAGGGCACCGACCGGGCCATCCTCCGCGCCGGCGAGTTGTGCAAGGCCGGCGGCTTCGTCGTGGTCAAGGTGGCCAAGCCGCAACAGGACATGCGTTTCGACGTACCGACCGTGGGCTGCTCGACGGTCGAAACGCTCTACAAAGCCGGCGGCCGCGTGCTTGCCATCGAGGCGGACAAGACGATTATTTTAGACGAGAACGAGACGGTGGCGCTGGCCAACCGTTACGGCATCGCGATTGTGGCGCTGCACGGGCAGACGGCGGCGCGGGCCGCTTAACAATTCTGGCGAGCCGGGAGCGTAAGCGACCGGAGTGAGTTTCCGTGATAAACTCCGGTAACCGTTCACTCCCCCCCTTACGAAGGGGGGTAGGGGGGTGGAGATGACGCCATGACTGAGTACTTCAAGCGTTCTTACCCCCCCCCCAGGCCCCCCCGCGGAAGGGGGGGGGGTGTTTGCGGGGGACGGGTACAAAAAACCGGGGCGATAGAACCCCCGGCACCACAAGAAGTTGGGAAAAGCGCCCC
>JBBRLG010000270.1:0-9723 GCA_038231495.1 Gemmatales bacterium
GCTCCCGGCGCGCCAAATTGTTGGGTGCGCCTCCAACCGGATTCTGCTTGTCCCTAACCGCCCCTCCGGGCTAAGATTAAAGGAGCTGCCGTCTCGCTCCCGCCATCGCCTGGAGAAAACACCCATGAGCAACCGGGGGGAAGCGCAAACGGGCTGCGACGACTTTCGCCGCAGCCTGCGACCCGACCGCCGTAGTTTCCTGAAAGCCGGCCTGCTCGGCACTGCCGGGCTGAGTCTGAGTCAACTACTGCGCACCGAGGCCCGCGCGTCCACGCCAACGGGCCGACAGCCTTCCGTCATCATCCTGTGGATGCGCGGCGGCCCCAGCCACATCGACATGTGGGACCCCAAGCCCGACGCGCCTGCCGAGATTCGCGGCGAGTTCGGCGTCATCCCAACGCGCGTGCCCGGCGTGCGGCTGTGCGACCTGCTGCCGTTGTGCGCCGGCATGATGGACAAATGGTCGATCGTGCGCAGCCTGCACCACGAAGACGCCGGCCATTCCAGCGGCGACCAGATCTGCTTCACCGGCTACCCCTCCGGACCCAACCCCGACGAGAATGCGTACCCCAGCTGCGGCTCTATCGTCTCGAAACAACTCGGTCACCGGAATCCGCACCTGCCCGCCTACGTCATGATTCCGCGCGTGGTGCCGGGCGCGGGGTCGGCCTACCTCGGCGTCGCGCACAAGCCGTTCGAGACCGGCAGCGACCCTGCCAACGACGGGCCGTTCAAGCTGCCGAACTTTCAGCCGGCCCAGGGGCTGACCTTCGAGCGGCTCGGCGAACGGCGTGACTTACTCCAGGGCTTCGACCAGGTTCGCCGCGACGTGGACGCCAGCGGGCAGATGAACGCCCTCGACGGCTTCAACCAGAAGGCGTGGGACATCCTCACGTCCTCGGCGGCGCGCGAGGCGTTCGATCTCGACCGCGAGCCGTGGGCGGTGCGCGAGCGCTACGGCTTCATGCCGGCGTTCGACCCCAAGGCGTCCAACCGCTGCGGCGCCCCGGCGTGGAGCCAACGCATCCTGTTGGCCCGACGGCTGGTGGAGGCCGGCGTGCGGCTGGTGACGGTCGATCTGCGTTGGTGGGACACGCACGTCAAGGGTTTCGAGTCGATGAAGCTCGGCTTCTTACCGCGCTTCGACCGGGCGTACTCGGCCCTGATCGAAGACCTGGAGCAACGGGGTTTGCTTTCCTCGACGCTGGTGATCGCGTGGGGCGAGTTCGGCCGGACGCCGAAGGTCAACGCGGACGCGGGCCGCGACCATTATCCCAACGTCTTCAGCGCGGCGCTGGCGGGCGGCCCGGTCCAGGGTGGTCGCGTGGTCGGCGAGTCCGACGCCAAGGGGGCGTTTCCGAAGCTCAACCCGAAGTCGCCGCAGGACGTGCTGGCCACGATGTACCGGCATTTGGGCATCGACACCGAGGTGCAGTACCTCAACGGGACGGGTCGGCCCATCAGCGTCCTGCCGGGCGGCAAGCCGATTGACGAGTTGTGTTAGCCGCTGGCGGCTTTGCAAAGCCGCCAGCGGCAAAGACGGGAGACGTTCGGGATGGCAGACGACGACAATCTCGACGACGACGACGACGGGCGGTTTAAGACTCAAGCCGAAGTCGCCTACCGCGCCCTGGCCCTCATCGCGCTGACCTACCGCGTCACCGCCGACTCGCTCGTCCGCACCGACCCGGACAAGCGCGGCCGTTGGGAAGAAATCCTCGACCAACTCCGCGGCTGGGTTAAGCGTCAGGGCATCGACCCGCACCTGTCTGCCACCGAGCGCGACGCCCTGACGCTGCCCCTCGGCAAAATCGACGACGACACGCTTTTCGGCCTCAGCTGGCGGTTGCAGGCACTCGTCGCCGTCCTGTGGGCGCTGTACAAGATCGACCCGATGCCGACCTACGCCGAGTCGTACGCCGCCGACGCCTTGCACCCGTTGATGCCATTTGGCCGGCCCGTGACCGAGTTCCTGACGACGATTCGACTGCGTACCGAGGAAGAGTTGGTAACGGAGCGTCACCGCGCCGAGTTCTGGAACTGGCGCGCCCAGACGGAATTGTTCCACCGCCACGGCACGCCGCCGCCATCCGGCGAGACGTACGACGCGACCATTGCGCGCGCCGCGCAGGCCGCGCTCGAAGAGGGCGTCGTGACCGAGGTGCTGGACGGCGACGTGGCCTGCAAGGGCCAGCCGTACCGCGCCCTGTCCGAGGAGGCGTTCGCGGACGTGGCCTCGACGGCGGAGGAACGGCACTTCGCGCTAAACTGGATGTGCGGCCACGCCGAGGACTGGGACGACACGCCGACCGGAACCTGAGGAACGACGAAAGGCACTGGGTTGCTGCCCCGCGCGTCAATTCGGCGGCGGCGGCAAAGGAATGTGCCGCGTCTGCGTGCCGCCCGCATCGGCCGGTTGCGGGCCGCGATACGGCAGGCGCAGAATGAACGCACTGCCGCGGCCCGGCTCACTCTGCACGACGATGTCGCCGCCGTGCTCGCGCAAGACCTTGCGGCTGACCGCCAAACCCAGACCCGTGCCGCGCGCGCCTTTCGTACTCACGAACGGCTTGAAGATGTCCGCCAGCTTTTCCGCCGCGATGCCCGAACCGTTGTCGATCACGCGGATGCGCAGGAATGCCCCGTCCGCCTCGCGCTCCGTCAGCACCACAACGCGCGGCTTCTCCACGTCCTCCACGGCGTCCAGGGCGTTGCCGACGATGTTCAACAGCGAACGATGGATACCCTCCGGGTCGGCCAGGCACTGCGGCAGCTGGTCGTCGGCCTGCAATTCCAGCTGCACGCCCAACTCCTTCGCCCGCTCGGCCATCAGTTCCACCACGTCGCGGGCGATGGTATTTAGGCTCACCGTCTCGATGTTCGGCTCGCGTTCCTTGGAGTAGCTGAGCATGTCCGTGACGAGTTCGTAAATTTTGCCCTGGTTCTTCTCGACAATCTTCCAGCCGCGCTCCAAGAGTTCGTCGTCCTTGTCCTTCAGGCCCATTTTGAGGATTTCGCCGCCGCTCTTGAAGCCTTGCAGGATGTTCTTGATGTGGTGCGACAGCGCCGCGATCGTCTGGCCGACTGCCGCCAGCCGCTCGGATTGGACCAGCGCCTGGTGGTAGTGTGTTTCCTCGACCGCCAGCGCCGCCTGGTGGGCGATGGCGATGGCCAGTGCCAGGTGGTCTTTGGTGAACTTGCCGGTGACGCGCAGCGCGGCGACCGCGTCGCGGATCGGCGTGCGCGTGTCGAGATAGAGTACGCCGAGCGTGCCGTGGCGGCCCTTCATCGGCACGCAGATGATCTCGCGGGTGCCGGCGTGGACGATGCTTTGGGCCGACTGGAAGCGCTCGTCGCGGCTGGCGTCCGAGACGAGGATGCCCTGCTTTTCGCGCAGGACGTACTCCATGATGGTGCGGCTGACGGGGATTTTTTCCGCGCGGTCCACGCCCGCGCGCCAGCGCACCGCCCGCGGCGCGAACGCTTCGATTGGGATGGGCCGGTCCGCGTCGGCGGCGCGCGTGGCCTCGTCCGCCGAGCCGTCGCGCAGCAGGATGCAGCCGCGGTCGGCTTCGAGCGAGCGGAAAATCAGCTCCATGATGCGT
The DNA here is from genome assembly GCA_038231495.1 of Gemmatales bacterium. Lineage (GTDB taxonomy): Bacteria > Planctomycetota > Planctomycetia > Gemmatales > Gemmataceae > JBBRLG01. The sequence continues at coordinate 3,606 of JBBRLG010000270.1, forward strand.
TCGAGGAGTTGGTCGAGGTCCATGATGTGGCTAACGGCCTGGCTAGTCTCGTACATGACGGCAAGGTTGGCCAGCGCGGCCTTAAGCCACGGCCCTTCAACCGCGTCGGGCCGGGCGAGGATACGGCTGCCCTCGGTGTCGTCGATGGTGCGGACGATGGCGGACGACAGTTCGAGGTCCTGGCGGGCGATGAGGCTGATGCGCTCGGCGAGGTCGCCGCGCGGCGGCGCGTCGCCGCGGCCGACGCTGTAGACGAGAACGCTCTGGCCGATTTGAATTTGGTCGCCGGCTTGCAGCTGCACGTCGCGGATCGACTGGTTGTTGACGAAGGTGCCGTTGGCGCTACCGATGTCGAGGAGGCGGTAGCTGCCGTCCTTGGTGGGCGTGAATTCGGCGTGGTGGCGGGAGACCTCGGTGTCGTGTAGGCGGAGGCGGTTGCCGGCGTCGCGGCCGACGGTCAGCACGTCGCCGGCCAGCTCGAACTGCTTGCCTTCGTCGGCGCCTTTGATGACGATCAAGCGCGGCACGATTTCACCCCGGCAACTGGCCGCTTGCGGCGTTGCGGGGAAAACCGCAAAGCCGCAAGCGGCGGGAGCGACCGGTCTACCGTAACGGTCCTTCGGGGAACGTGTCAAGGAGAGAACCGGGGCCGCGAACCGCCCTGGCTTCGACGGGAGGTCGGCCGGCTTGCCTACTAACGATCGCCCCGCCGTGTTATCATTTGGAAGGATTGGTATTACCCAACCGGGCAGGAGGTCGATGCCGAAAACCATTGAAGTCGTGGATTGGGACGTGGTCGCCATTCTCCGCACGAAGACCGAAGCGGAGCGCCTGGCCATCGCATGGGGCATGTGGCGATCGGCGCGGGACATGATCCGTAATTTGCTGCGGGCCGAGCATCCCGACTGGTCCGACGCGGAGGTGCAACGCGAAGCCGCTCGGAGGTTGGCCCGTGGAAACCCATGACTTGCTTCGCTTTGTGGCCGAGACCTTCGAGCGTCTGGGGCTGAACTACCTCGTCACCGGTTCGATGGCGACGATCGCTTATGGCGAACCGCGTTTCACCAACGATATTGACGTCGTCGTCGATCTACCTACCGGGAAGGTGGCCGCGTTCTGCGCCGCCTTTCCGCCCGAACAGTTCTACGTAAGCGCCGCCGCGGTCGCCGAAGCGGTTCGATTGCGGCAGCCGTTCAACATTCTCCATCCCGAATCCGGGCTGAAAGTCGATGTGTTCGTGGCGTCGGAGTCGGAGTTCGATAGGAGCCGACTCGGACGGGCCTTGCGGCTGAACGTGTTGCCCGATCGAACGGTGTCCTTTGCTTCGCCGGAGGACGTGATCCTGAAGAAGTTGGTTTACTACCGCGAAGGGGCTTCCGAGAAGCACTTGCGGGACGTTGCGGGCGTCCTTCGCGTGCGGGGGGAGCAGTTGGACATGAACTATCTTCGTGAATGGGTCCAAAAACTTGAGTTGAGCGACGCCTGGCAGGTGATTTTGGATCGTTCTAAGAAGCCTTGAGGACTACGGGCAAGGGAAAAGAAAGGGAAAAAGAAATGGGAGCGGAGGTCGGGAGCCAGGAATACGCTTGTTAGAAATCGTATTATTCGACTGCCGACCCCTTTGGCGGATCTTTGCAAAAAACGGCAAAGCCACAAGCGGCGGAAGCGACCGTTCTACCGTAACGGCACTATGGGGAAAGTGTCAAGAAGAGAACCGGGGTCTCCAGACCGTGTCACCTCACCCGGCCCGACCGCAGGTCTCTCGGCCCATCCGCAGCACCGCCGGTTCCGGGAAACCTGCGGGCGGAGCCAGTGTGGTGACGATATCCCCTCCGCTTGAGTACAATTCGACCGTGGTGTAAGATTGTGTCAAGTCTCGTGGAGGCCTAGCCAGTGCCACTGTTATTTGACGAACGCCAGCTACTTCCGCCCGGCGTCCAAGAGGCCACTCTGGAGGAGATCGAGACACACTTCGCCCGCTTCCAGCGAACCGCCCGCCGGATAACATTGTTCGCGAATCTCAAGGCGTATGTGGCCGCAGTGAAAAGAACCGGATGGGCGTGCAGCGTCATTATCGACGGTAGTTTTGTCATGCCGCCAGTCGATGAGCCGAATGACATCGACCTTATACTCGTGATGCCGGCAAACTGGGACATCACCGCGGACCTACGACCGTTCGAGTACAACGTCGTCTCAAGGAAATACACGAAGCGGGAGTACCAGATTGAGGTGTACCCGGTTTTGCCGGGGTCGGAACTGGAACAAAAGTACCTGGATCTGTTCCAACAAGTTAGAATCGAATGGTGCCGGCAGTTCCGCTGGCCGGCGGATTCAAGGAAAGGCATCGTGAGAATCTTCGCATGATTACCAATGACGCCGAACTTGAGGTTGTTCAAAAGCAGCTTGCGCGCGTCGAGGCTGCTCTGGATTCGCTGCGCCGCGAGGTCAAGCCCAAGAACGAGAAGACGTTCCACGTCATGGCTGAGACGTCCATCGACCTGCGGCAAGCCCTTCGCTCCGAGATCGATGCTTACCTTGGCATCGCCCCATTGCCCGAGAATGCCGACCGGAAGCTCACTGAGGTTGAGGGTGTGATCCGAAGCGTAGACCTGGACACCCAGACGTTCGTACTGAGGGAACGACCCGATAACTTACCCGATCTGGCCTGTGAATACAGCCGGCAGATCGAGGGTACCGTGAAAGAATGGCTGGGTGGTCGCGTCTCGGTATCCGGCACACTCGAAACGAGCCGGCTTACCGGCAAAGAGAAGATGGAGGCGGCAACCGTCGCCCCGACGGCCTCGGCAGAGGAGATGGAGACTCTACCTCCTGCCGATGCTCGTCCTCAACCTTCGCCAATGGTCGGCACTTAGATGGGGCCAGCGGGGCAGGTACATCGAAACGGACAGCGTCATACGCTGTCATCTTGCAACTCTGCGGCAACCTCTTTCTTGCAGCCCGCTGCTTGCTCTGGATGCACGAGCCTGGGATTGCCAAGGTAACTCACCTGCGGAACGTCGATATTAGGGATGACGACACGTCATCCCCTGAACCGTCCGCTCTGTGAGAGGGATGCGCACTTTCATGCGGCCGAATCATCCTCCGGCGTGGCGCGCTCGGCCCAGCGGTCGAGAACGTATAGCGTCGTTCGTAGCCGCAGCGTGCGGGGCAGCGCGTCGAGGACGCGCCCCACCTCTTCCAGATCGGGCGGCCCCGACGCGATGATGGCTCGGCCGCGCGTGGTCTGGATGTACAGGACGGCTCGGTCGCTGAAGTGATACTGCATCTTCAGTTCTTCTTCGTGGAAGGTCCGTTCCAGCGAACTCATCGGCCCGCAACGCTTCCAACAGTCGTGCAGGGCGCGTTCAAGTTCCGGAGGAACGGGCAAATCGACCAGATACCGCCCAACCGCCGAATGGACGGTCGGGTCGAGTTGTGGATCCCACAAGATAGAATACGGCCGACTCATTGCGACCTTCTCCTCTCCAAACCGCTGTGTATGTTGATGATACTCTCCCCATTCGCCTCGAACAAGGATTTTCGCTCCGCATTGGCAGTCTTTTCCGCATTCTTGTCCGATTGGCCTCCACCCGCCAGCCATTCTTTCGATTATTTGGGCCAAAAAGTGGTGAGTCCTGGCCGGAAACCGCCCTCCGGTTGCCACGCTTTTGATTTTCCCTTTCTGCCAATTCGAGCGGGGAGTACAATGCTATGTATGAAAAGGGACGATTCCGACAACAATTCGGTCGCGGCTTGCCAGCACGTCGTGCAATTCGACGGAGAGCTGTCTCCCGACGAAGCACGAGCGCTACTCCGGGTTCGATTCTCGCAGCACGCCGTCGATGCCATGAATGCGTTGGCCCAGAAAGCGCGGGCCGGCAGCCTAACACCTCAAGAGTTGGAAGACCTCGACAATTACGAGCGCTTCGGTTGTCTCCTGGAAATTTTGCACTCGAAGGCTCGTAGCGCCTTAACCGACCTGGAACTGTTTTACGAGGACTTGCGCCGGTCGGGGCTGCTCGTTTCGGAACCGGAACCGCCAGCTCAGCCACCGACTGAGCCGTTTGAGCCAGTCCCAATCGTCGGCGAACCCCTTTCCACAACCGTCATCTCGGAGCGCAGGTAGTGAACCTGTACTTCTTTGATACGGATGACCCCAACTTGCATCCGTAAAATCTCACGTTACATACCGCAAAGCAGCAAGCGGCGATTACGGGTCAGCCCACCGGCACGGCGATCTCCACCGGCGGGTTCTGCGTCGGCAGGATACGCTGGTTCGCAGCCAGGCGCGAGACGATGCGGTTGATCACTTGCAAGAACGCCAGCGCACTGGCCTCCATGATGTCGGTGCTGACCGCCCGCGCCGTGATGATCTTGCCGTTGTACTCCGCCTCGACGTGCGCCTCGCCCTGGGCGTCTTCGCCGACCGAGACGCTGCGCACCCGGTAGTCGCGCAACTCCACCGTGATGCCGGTGATGTGTTCGATGCACTTGAACACCGCGTCCACCGGCCCGTCGCCCAGGCTCGCTTCGCGGAAGATTTTGCCCGAGTGGTGCCACAAGCACACCGCCGCCGACGGGATCGTCGCCGAGCCGGCGTTGCACGTTACCGCCTCCAACACCCACACCGTCGGCCCGCTATGAATCTGCGACTCCGCCAGCGCCTCAATGTCGGCGTCGTAAATGGTCTTTTTGCGATCCGCCAAGGTCTTGAAGCCGTCGAAGACGCGCTGCAATTGCGCCTCGTCGAGGTGGTAGCCCAGTTCCAGGACGCGCTGCTTGAGCGCGTGCCGGCCGCTGTGCTTGCCCAGCACCAGTACCGTCTGCGGCAGGCCCACGTCTTGCGGGTTCATGATCTCGTACGTCGAGCGGTCCTTGAGCATGCCGTCCTGGTGGATGCCGGCTTCGTGGGCAAAGGCGTTTTGGCCGACGACCGCCTTGTTGCGCTGCACCTGGATGCCGGTGACGTGCGACACCAGCCGGCTCGTCGGGTACAGCCGCCGGGAGTTGATGCCGGTCTGGAGCTTGAAGAAGTCGCTGCGCGTCCGCAGCGCCATGACCACTTCCTCCAGGGCGCAGTTGCCGGCCCGTTCGCCGATGCCGTTGATCGTGCATTCGATTTGGCGCGCGCCCTCCTGCACGGCGGCCAGGCTATTGGCGACGGCCATGCCCAGGTCGTTGTGACAGTGGACGCTCAGCACCACCTTCTCGACGCCGCGCACGTGCTTTTTCAAATGCGCGATCGCCGCGGCGTACTGGCTGGGCACCGCGTAGCCGACCGTGTCCGGAATGTTGAGCGTGGTGGCGCCGGCCGCGATGACCTTCTCGACGACCTCGGCGAGGAAGTCCAGTTCGGTGCGGGCGGCGTCCTCCGGCGAGAACTCCACGTCGTCGCAGTAGCTCTTGGCGCGCGTGACCGACTCGACGGCGCGGGCCAGGATTTCGTCCTTGGCCATCTTGAGCTTGAACTCGCGGTGGATGGCGCTGGTGGCCAGGAAGACGTGGATGCGCGGCCGCGGCGCGTCTTGCAACGCCTCCCAGGCGCGGTCGATGTCGGCCGGGCTGCAGCGCGCGAGGCCGCAGATCACGGGGCCTTCGACCTGGCGCGCGATGGCCTGCACGGCCTCGAAATCGCCCGGCGACGCGATGGGGAAGCCGGCCTCGATGATGTCCACGCCGAGTTCTTTAAGGGCGTGGGCGACCTCAAGCTTTTCGGCCAAGTTCATGCTGGCGCCGGGGGACTGTTCGCCGTCGCGCAGGGTGGTGTCGAAGATCAGCACGCGGTCGTCGGACATGGTAGAAGACTCCGAAAAACGCAAAAACCCTGGAACCACACGTCCCAGGGCCGTTGTCAGCGAGCAGGTTTGAGGAGCAGCTGATGACGAACCTAGGACGCATCCTCTTCGAGGAGGAGCAACAAGCCAAGCAACAAGTCCCGGTTCGCGTTCATAATACAGGTTAGTGTAAAGGTTTGACCCTTTGACCGCAACCCGGATTCGGGCGCTTTTGCTGTGCTATTGGGTATCGGGCCGGGCGGGGTAGGGGTTGTCGAAGACCCCCACCGCGGCACACCCCCCGGGCCGGACCGGTGTTTTTTAAAAAAAAAAAAGTTAAAATA
>JBBRLG010000271.1:0-9614 GCA_038231495.1 Gemmatales bacterium
GCCAGCGTTTGCGGCAAGCGCGGCTCCAGCAGCGACCCGCCCAGCGTCTCGGTCAAGACGAGGCGCGGCTGCAACGGAGTCGCACCCCTGGCCGGTGGCAGGCGCGGGACCGCGACGGGGTTGGTCGGCAGCGGCAGGCTCGGCGACTCCAGCGCCGGCGAGGCGGGCGGCCGCCGCGGTCCGGTGCCGCGCTCGACGGGAGAATGGGCCACGTCGGGCGGCAACACTTTTGACAGGAGCGCCCCGCCGCGGTCGTCGGGGAAGCGGAAGGGAGTCGTTTCCTGCGGGGCGGCGAGGTCGCCGTTCTCCTCGGTCGTCCCGATGGGGACCTCGGACTCGGCGGCCGGCGGCGCAACGCCCCGCGCGACGCCCGCGGACCGGGCGCAACCCAGGCCGACCAGCAGACACCCCGTCAGCAACCAAACGTACGCGACCAAGCGCCAGTTCAACATGGTGTCCAATTCCAAGTGTCAAAAGGAGAGATCGCGCCGCTGGCGTCGTAAGCACGGCCCACGGATTTACTTCTTTTCAGGCACTTCCAGGATCAGCTTGACTTCCGTGCCTTCCTTGGGCAGCAGCTTCTTGTCGGTTTCGAGCTTGACGTACTTCTCTTCCTTCATGGTGAAGTTCGTCTGGAAGACGGTCTGGTTGGTGATGGGGAAGATACAAATGAGCGTCCCGGTCTGGTCCGCACCGTAAACCTCCCCCGGCTTGTTCGGGTCGGGCTTCGTCATCACCGAACCGGTAAAACGCCACTGCATTTTCGGTAAGTTTTTGCCCTTGGGGTCCACCATCGCCTTCTCGATCGGGATGCGCTTCGGCTCGCCGTCGGGGCCGGGGAATTCGAGGTAGATGTTGACGACGGGGCCTTCCGATTCCTCCTTGGCGTCGCCGACGACCGGCTTGCCCGGCGTGAGGCCGAGTTGGACCAATCCCTTGTGAACCTCGCTCGGCTTGGCGTCAATGGTGACGACGGTCTCGTGCGCTTTCAGTCCCTTGGGGAACGGCCAGCAGGCGACGGCCTCGATGGGGTAGATTTCCTTGTAGCGGGGGTCGTCGATCTTGCGCGGCGCGATCTTGGCGTCGATCGTGACGGTGCGCTTTTTCGCGTCCACGACGACGCCGGGGGACTCCTTGTCCTTGTCGGCGAGGGCGGTTGACAGGGATAGTCCCAGCAAACCGAGGGCTAATATCCACGGGCTGTATTTAACAGACATGAGAAAGACTCCTTATCCTTCTTGCCGCTTGCGGCTGAGCGCTCAGCCGCAAGCAGCAACCTTACTTCTCCCCGATACAAACGACGACGGTCGGTTTGCTCGCCAGCGGCCCTTCGAGGTTGCAGGTCGCCACGTACAAGCGACCGCCGTGGACCACCGGCCCGCCGTAGATCATGCCCGGCGACTTGACCGCCGGGTCGTCGCCCAGGTCCAGTTTCCATTTCTCTTTGCCGTCCGCCAGCCCGAACGCATGCACCACGCCCTTCAAATCGCCGGCATACACGGTATCCTTGGCCACCGCGACCGGGGCAAAGATCGGTGCCTTGGCGTCGTAGGTCCAGCGCGGCTCGCCGGTCGCCAGGTCGAAGGTGCGCACCTTGCCGTCGGTCGAAGGTGCGATGACGAGATCGCCGACGACCGTGACGCAGGCCAGGACGCCGGCCTTGATCTCCTTGCGCCATTTTTCCTTGCCGTCGGCCACGTCGAACGCGGCAATCTCGCCCTTGACGTTCTTGAGGTTCAGTGGCGTGAAGCCGATACTGCTGCCGCTGACGACGACCGTCTTGCCGGCGACCGTCGGCCCGCCCCACGGGTTAACTTTCAGGTCGGCACGCCAGCTGATGTCGCCCGTCTTGGCGTCCAGCGCGAACAGGGCGCGGTCGCCGACCTGTTCCTTGTCCAGGAACGCCGACGCGACGAAAACGCGACCGTCCGCCACCGCGACCGGGGCATCGACGTGCCACTTGTCCTTGCCCTGCTGCCAGACCAGCGTCGGCGACGGTTTGGAAAGCTGATCGTCGCTCGGCGGCGCGGCCAGATCGGGGTCCTTCTTCTTCTCCTCTTCGTACTTCTTTTGCAGTGCGGCCCACTGCCCCTCGATAATCTTTTGCATCGCGGCCGGGTCGTGTTCCTTGCCGTCGAGCGTCAACTTGTTGGGGTCGATGCAGAGGACGCCGGCCGCGCCGCCGCCGACGTAGACGCGGTCGTTGGCCACGGTCGGCGAGCCTTCGAGGTGGACGAGACTGCCCTTGACCGGCAATTGCCACAAGGGCAGTCCCTTTTCGACGCGGACGCAGTGCAGCACGGGGTCGTCGGTCTGGTGCATGCCGTCGCCGAAGACGAGGTTGCCCTTGAGGAACGCCGGCGAGCTGACGGTCGGCAGCTTGAGAAACGGCGTCGTCTTGGTCCAGGCGATGCGCTTCTCGGCCTTGGGGTCGGTTGCCAAGCTGTAAAAGGTCGCGGTGTTGAACGCGCCGAGGCCACTGACATAGAGGCGGTCGCCCAGCGGCACCGGGGCGGCGATGAAGTGGTCTTGCGTCTTGTGGACCCAGAGGATCGCGGGCTTGGCGGGGCCGGCCTGGTCGTCGGTGTTGCCGGTGCGCTGGTTGTTGCCGCGGTAGGTGGCCCACGGCTCGGCAGCGTGGACGGCAAGTGGCACGGCCAGGGCGTAGACGGCGAGCAGAACGAAAAACGACCTCAATTCACGGTGCATGTCGGCGTAATCCTTTCAAGCTCGGACGGACGTAAATCAATCCATCAACGGCGTCTGGTCGTCGAGGACCGCCTTGAGGTGCGTCGTGGCCACCTCGATTTCCTTCGCACGGCGGACGCCATTACTGAGGTCCAACTCGACCCGGTACTTGCCCGGCTTGAGCGCGAACCGCGCCGTCGGCACCGCCTGCCCGCCACGGCCGTCGCCGCCGGAGACGAAGTGCGTCCCTTGCAGCTTGCCGTCCTTGTCCGTCACCTTGACCTGGCTGCCGCTGACGCCCGCTTTGCCGTTGATCTGCAACGTAACGGGCGTATTTTTCAGCACGAATTCCGGATTGCCCAGCAGCACGCACGACTCCTGGCCCTCGTTGTTGAACACCATATCCAACACGCCGTCGCCGTTCAGGTCCACGAGCGCCACCGCCTGCGTGTTGAAGATGCGTTGGTGCAGGCCGAGTGCCTCGGTCGCGTCCGCGAACGTGCCGTCGCCCTTGTTGCGGAAGAAGCGGTTCGGCCCGCGCAGACAGCCGACGACCAAATCGAGATGGCCGTCGTTGTCCACGTCGCCCCAGGCGGCACAGGTCGCGTGGCCCTTAAAGGACGCCAGGCCGGACTTCTCGGTTATGTCGGTGAAGCGGCCGTCGCCCTCATTGCGGAACAACTTGCAGCCGTCCGCCTGCGGCACGAACAGGCCGGGCCGGCCCGTTTTCTCGAAGTCGCCGAATACCGGACCGATGCGACCTGCCTTGTAGCTGATACCCGAATCCTTCGCCTCGACGAAACCTTTGGCGCTATTCAGAACGAGCAGGCCGTTGCCGGCACCGTAGAGGAAATCCTGCCGGCCGTCGCCGTTGACGTCGCACACGGTCAGGGTGTCGCCCTTGGCTTTGCCGCCGGCCCCGTTCGGCCCCAAACCCACCGCGTCGGACACGTCCTCGAACGCCCAGGTGCGCTGGATCGGGAACGCGCCCTCGCTCTTGAAGTAGAACGCCCACTCGCCTTCGCCCTGGCCGATCTTGAGCAGCAGGTGGTTTTTGCCCTGGTTCAGTTTCAGCACCAGCTTCGCCTGGTCCGGTTCGCAGGCGCGCTCGACGTTCTCGGCGTGCATCCGCTTGCCGTTGAGGAAAACGGCCAGCGAGTCGTCGCTGCCGAGCGAGATCGCCATCTCACTCGGGGCGGTGCAGTCGATCTCGCGGTGGACGTAAACGACCGCATCGACCGAGTTCTCCGGTTTGAACAGCGCCAGGTTATTCACCTCGCCGTCGGGGAATTTGCCGTCCTTCCAAACGGCTTCCTCGTTGTTTTTGCCGGGGTACTTCTTCTTGAGATCGATTTCCTTTTCGGGCGGGAACGCCGTTTCAAAGCCCTTGCCGCCCTGGTAAGGGAACGGCCCGATGTACGACCACTTGCCCAGCTTGATTGGCGCGGGGCCGGGGTCGAGCGGCCCCTTGTTGCGGTAGAGGCGCAGCCCGTGGAAGCCGTTGCCGAGGAGGATGTCGGGTTTGCCGTCGCCGTCCTGGTCGATCCACGCGGCGGCGGTCAGGTTGTAGCCCGGCTCGCGCGGCAACAGGTGGGTATCGTCGCGGAAGTTGCCGCCGCCGAGGTTCGTGTACAACTTCGGCCCCGTCGGCGTCGCCAGGAGCAGATCGGGTTTGCCGTCGCCGTTGTAGTCGGCCCACACGGCGGCGCGGGCGCCGGTCGTCAGGTTGGGCAGCGTCAATTCGTTGAGAGCCTCGCCGGCGTTCTGCATGAGCGCGATGCGACCGCCGCCGGCCAGGCACAGGTCGGGCTTGCCGTCGCCGTCCACGTCGATTGTGGAGATGGATTGCGCGTCGGCATCGACGCGCGGCAGGGCGCAGAAGTGCGTGAAGCCCGGCATCCCGGCGATGCGGCGAAAATCCTCACCGCCCCAGCCGACGAAGTCACGTTTGGGGCTGTAGTCCTGGAGTTTCAGGCTGGCCCGGCAGCGCTGGATGCGGGCGCGGCGCAGGTGCAAGTCCTCCTTGTTGCCATCGACCATGCACGGCACGACGACTTCCTTGTTGGCCTGGATGTCGGCGACCGCGGCGGCCAGCTTGTCCACGTTGCCGGCAAAGCTGCGTAGCAGAAACGGCTCGCCGTGGACCAGGGTCCACCACTCGCCGCCGTTGCCGACTTGATACCAGTAGTTGCCGAGGTAGCACTCGCCGGCACTGCCGTTGTGAAAGAACACGGCGATTTTGCCGACCTCGGCGTTCTCCATCGTGTACTTCCACTCGCGCTCGTTGAAGCCGCCGCGGCCGATGTTGTGCTTGATCGTATCGCCGTTGTGGACGCCCTTCAAGTCGCGCACCTTCTTGAAGACGATGAGGTTCTTTTCCTTGTCCACCTTATCGACGCGCAGCACCATGATGTTGCTGGAGTCGCCGACGACCTTGCCGAGCGTGTACGGCGCCTCGATGTAGGCGTACGCCGGGTACGTCACCCAGCAGACCAGCAACACGCCGAGACAAACGAGCAGACACCGGGTCTTCATGGATTCGTCCCTCTGAATTGCCGCTTGCGGCTTTGCGCGATTCGCGCTCAGCCGCAAGCGGCAATTCTCCAATCCCTTGCGCAAACCTTCGAGCCCGTTCTTCGCGATCTCGGACGACTCCGTCTCCGGGTGATCGCGGATCACTCGTTCGAGCAACTTGATCGCCTGATCTTCCTGCTTGTTTTCCGCAAGCGCGCGGGCCGCTTCCACCAGCGCCAGCGCGTTCAACTGCGGGTAATCATAAGTGAACGGCACCACCAACAGGGCCGTGCTGGCCTCCGCGTAGCGCTTCTGCGCCAGCCGGCATTGGCCGATGTTCAACTGTGCCTTCGCGCCCAATTCGGTCGCCACCGCGTTGACCACCTGCGTGTAGGCGTTGACCGCGGCGTCGAACTGGCCCTGGTTTTGCAGCGCCCAGCCGCTGCCGTAACGCGCCTCCGCCGCCCAGGGGCCGTTGCCGAAGCGATTAACGACTTGCTCGTGCGCCTGCCGGCTTGGCTCCCATTGCTTGAGCTGCGCGTGGGCGTGTCCCAGCCTCAGCATGGCACGGTCGGTCAGGCCGGGCAGATTTTGGTACTGCTGCACGTCGCGGAAGATCGCGAACTTTTTGACCGCCTCGGGGTAATCGGCTTGCAGCATCAGCGCCTCGCCGCCGCGGTACATCGCCTGGGCGTAGAGCGTACTCTTGGGGTTCTGGGCCACGACGTTGAACTGCGTCAGCGCGCCCTTGGCGTCACCCTTCGCCATGAGGGCCGCACCGAGACGCACGCGAATCTTGTCGATCAATTCCGGTGCCGGCTCCTTGTCGAGCGCGGACCGCAACAGCTTGACCGCGGCGTCGTGTTCGCCGCGCTCGCTCATTAACTCGGCCAATTCAAAGCGGGCGTCGGCGTTGGCCGCCCCGTCCGGGAAGGCGTCGATCAGCGTGGTGTAATAGCCGCGCGCCTGTTGCTCCGACGGTTGCACCGGCACCGCGGACAACGGCACTTCCGGCAGCGGCACGAAGGGCGGTTGGCGGCCGGCGGGCGTCTTCTTCGCCACGTCGTCCCGGCGCTTCTGCCACAACTCCTGCTGAATCTTGCTGCGTGCCGCCTGGATTTCCTGGTCGGCCAGGAGCCGGCAGCCCCACGCCGCCTCGTACAGCATGCGCGCCCGCGCCTCGTTCAGCGGCTGCTTCTCGCGCAGCTTGTCGGCCTGGGTTACGAGGTACTGCACCGCGTCGCGCACGTCCTTCGTGCCGTCCTCGACTTGCTTGCGCGCCGCCGCCTGTTCTTCGGGTTTCAAGTTGGGGTTGGTCAGCTTCTTGAGGCCGTCTTGCAATTTCACCTGGGCGTCGTCCTTGAGACACTGGCCCGAACGCAACGCCGCTTCCGCCGCCTCGGCACGGTCCGGCGACTGCTGCACGATCTGGTCGAACAGCGCCCGCGCCTCGGGGCGCTTGCCGGCCTCGCGCAGCGCGACGGCGTGGTGGTACTGCAACAGCGGCACCCAGCCGGCGCGCGTCGGGTCTTTCAACAGCGCTTGCTCGTACGTCTTACGGCACTGGTCAAGCACCGTCACCGCCTCCGCCGCCTTGTTTTGACCGCGAAGGAGCGTCGCCTGGTGTAAGAGCGCCATCGGCGCGATCGCACTGTTTTTCAGCGGGTCGTTCTGGAAGCGGCGCAATTCGTTGATCGCGCCGTTGTCGTCCTTCGCCAGCGACTGGCACTTGGCCTTCTCAAAGATTGCCTGCGGCACCAGGTCGCTCTTGCCGAACTTCTGCTGCAACTGGTCGTACGCCGCCCGCGCCGCCGCGATCTCCTTTTGCTGCTCTTCCGGTTTGCTCGCAAGCGTCACCATCCGCTGATGACAGTGGCCGAGCTTGAGATAGGCGTCGGCCGTCTGCGGGCCGGTCGGCTGGCTTATGATGAAGCTGTCGAGTTGCTCGATGGCCGCCTTCATCGCCTCTTCCAGCTTGCCGTTGGCAATGGCGTCGTCCGCCTTCGCCGGGGCCAGGCGGATCAGCACGTCGGCCAACTGGTAAGGCACCAACGCCAACTCGCCGGCGCGGTCCGGGGCCGGGATCGCTTCGAGTTTTTCCTTCGCCTTCTCCAGATCGCCCTTGCGGTACAGCGCCAGGGCCAGGCCGTAACGGGCCAGGTTGACGTGGGCGAACTCCGGGTACTTGTCCACGACGACGGTGTAGCGCTTGATCGTCTCCTCGCCCAGGCGCTTGCCTTCGCGCTCGCGGTCCTGCGGGTTCGGCAGCTTTTCCGCGTTGAGCGAGCTGAAATAGGCGTTTTCCGCGTACCGGAACAGCACCGACGGCAACAGCGTGCTTTTGGGGAAGCGCTCGCGGAACAAGTCACACGTCTTGTCGGACGCGGCGTAGTCGCCCGCGAGTTGCTGCGCCTGCACCAGCCGCTCCATCGTCTCCTCGTCGCGGGCCGGCAACAGCTTGTCGTTGAGCACCTGCTGGTAGACGCCCGCGGCTTCCTTGTACTGCTTGATCTGCTGTTGCGTGTCGGCCGTTTCCAGCAGGATTTCGGCGCGGCGCGTCTTCGCCTCGGGGTCATTTTGCTGGCCGGCCTTCTCGGCGGCGCGGCGGAGGGTTTCCAGACCGGCCTTCAGCGCCTGGTCGAACGCCGGCGGGTTGCCGGGGTCGGCGGCACCGACCTGCGCCTTGGCAATCCAGAGCAACGCCTGGTCGGCCAGCCGCGGGTCCTTGTCAACGAGCGGCTGCAACGCCTTTTGCGCCTCGCCGAACTGCTTCAACTGCACCAGGCAAAAACCCTGGCGCAGTTGCGCCTCCGCGGCCAGCGGCGAGGTCGGATACTGCTTGACGAACGCAGCCAACCGCGTCACGGCGTCGGCAAACTTACCGTCCTCGTACTGCATGACGCCCAGGAAAAAGGTGGCGCGGGCGACGTGGTCGGGCGGCGGCTCCTTCACCAAACCTTCGAGCCGGGCCTTCTCCTCCGGGTCGTTCTTGAAGCGGTCGCCCTGCTTGAGCGACTCGGCCGCGGCAATTTTCGCCTTGCCGTAATCCTCGATCACGCCCTCGTAATCGCCCACGGCCTCGGCCCGCTCGTTCTCCTGGTGGTGCAGCCGCGCGACGAGGTAGCGGGCGTGCGTGCCGAATACCGGGTCGGTGTAAGGCGCCAGCTTCGTCAGCGACCGGCCGGCCGCGGCGTCGTCCTTCAAGAGGAAATTAGAGAAACCGTTGTAGTAAAGCGCGAGGTGGTGGTAGCGACTCCGGGCCAGCAACTTGTCGTCGAGGACGGGCTGCACGGCGGCGAGCGCCTCGCGCGGCTTGAGTAAGCGCAACTGCATTTCCGCCGAGTCGCAGCGGGCGCGGGTGGCCCATTCGAGGTCGGCCGGCAACTCCTTGGCGTCCGCGACCGGCGGCTTGACGCGCCCGGCGAACGCCTCCGCGGCGGCGGCGAACTGCTTGACCGCCTCCTCGAACCGCTGCTTGGCCGCGTTGCGATGCTGTTCCGCCTCGTTCGGCTTGGAGGTCGCCAGTGACAGCTCCTTGACACCGAGGCCGCGCTGCGACAGTCCCAGGTAATACAGCACGAAGGGCCGGTCGGGAAACTCCTTGACGCCCGCGAGGTTTTGCAACTGCTCGGTCGCGCCCTGGTAGTCCTTGGCCGGGCCGTCGATGAGGGCCAACGCCAGGCCGTAGCGTGCCGCCGGGGCTTCCTTGTGGCCGCCGTACTTGGCCAGAAACTCTTTGAACTTGTCGGCGGCGAACGGATAATTCTTCTCGTTGTACGCCCGGCGGGCGCTGGTCAGCAGCATGTCGGCGGCCTGCTCCGGCGTCGTCTGGGCGGGCAGCGCTGCCGCCGTCGCCAGGACCAGGGCGAGACCGCCGAGAAGCAGGATCGTGGAGAGGCCGCGGGCGAGCGAACGACTATGAAAAGCAGGCATGCGGGAAGCCTCCTGGTTTGCGACGGTCGGCGACGACGGCTTGAGACCCACTGTAGCAGACGCGAACGGCACGCGGAGAGTTTCCTGGGGCGGCTGTCAATTCGGGGAGGGCGTTGCGCCAGGCGGCGCTCGACGGCCGGTGGGGGGAAGGGGAAGGCCCGTCGGTTTCCTAGCGAAAAGTCGGCGTGCGAACCCACGGTTGGCGAACCGTGGCGGGGGTCATCAAGGCTCCTTCACAAGGACCACAGCACTGCGCGGCCACCGGGCCTGTGTCCACGATGGTTGAAACGAAAATCCATTGTGTGCGCGGCGGCGGGGGGTGTCAAACTTTTTTGACGGCGAAATGGGGCAGGCGAGGGAAAAGGAAGCCAACGGAACGAATAATCCGAGGCGAGCCGGGAGCGTAAGCGACCGGAGTTTACCTCCGGATGAACTCCGATGGCGAGCCGAGGTCCGTGACAGTACTTTCAACCGATACC
>JBBRLG010000272.1:0-9606 GCA_038231495.1 Gemmatales bacterium
ACGCTCGACCGGAATTTGCTGACCGGGCTTGCCCAGCGTGGCGACGATAACTGCCTGGCTTCGCCAAACTGACTCTCGGGGCCGCTCCGACGGCCTTACCCTGATGCCTATGGGGAGTGAACGGTTGCTCCCCCCCTTGCGAAGGGGGGGTAGGGGGGTGGCGGGCGGCAGGAAGGGCCTCTTCCATCCCGACAACTTCACGTTCGGCCAATCCCTGTATGTTAGCCGGATCTATGCAGCCGTCATGGCGGTGCCGGGCGTGGACGCAGCCCACATCACGCGGCTGTGCCGGTTTCGGGCGGCGCGTCCGGAACGGGAAACGGCAATCAACCTGGCCCAGGGATTTCTCGCGGTCGGCGCGGACGAGATCGTTCGTCTGGACAACGACCGCAACTTCCCGCAAAACGGCACGGTGACCGTCCGGCCGAAGGGGGTGGGCGCATGACGCCGTTTGAGTCGCTGTGCCATTGTTTCGACGAACCTGCGCAAAGTTGCTGCGTTCAGCCGGCGCCGGCACTCGCCGCGCCCCTTCGGCCGTTCAATCCGCCCGGCTTGTCTGTCCTCCGCTATCGCATCGGCACGTTCACCAGCTTTCGCCGGGCCATGCTCGACGAACTGGCCAAGGCCAAGTCGCCCGATCCGTTCGCCGGTTGGCACGAAGGCACGGACGGGGATTATCAAACGCTCTTTATCGAACTGTGGGCTTACCTGGCCGACGTGCTGACCTTTTACCAGGAGCGCATCGCCAATGAAGCTTATTTGCCGACGGCGACCCAGCGCGATTCACTGCTGCGGGCGTGCCGGCTGATCGACTACCGGCTCGGCCCCGGTGCCGGCGCGAGCGTTTTGCTGGCCTTCACCGTCGAGAAGAACAAGACCGTCTCCCTCCCGGCCGGCTTGCGCGCGGGCAACAAGCCCGCGCCCGGAAAAGACCCGGCCGTCTTTGAAACCGAAGCACCGCTTACGGCCTTCGGTGCCTACAGCGCGATCCCCCTGTCCGCGGTGGCGCCGACCAACCAGTTCGCCGCGCTGAGCGATTACAAGCTGGTGGCCGTGAACCCGACGGCCACGATTGCGGTGGCCCAGGCCGCGGCCGCGATCTACCAATCGGCCGGTGCCGCTTACCTGCAATCGTTCATTAGCAACCCCTTGGCGCAACTGACGAAGACCGTCGCGATTCAAGGAAAACCGTTGGCCGTCAAGAGCTTTGCAGGGGGCACAACCGTCGCCCTGTCCTTGGTGAAGGCGAAGGAAGAATCAATAATCGCCCGGTTCATCAATGACGTGCCCAGCATCAGCTACGAAAGCCGCTTCTTCCTGGCGGAGAACACCCGGCCCGTGGTGCTCGCGGGCACGAACACAAGGCTGGCGGTCGGCGACTACGTGCTTGTCGTCGAGCAAGCAGGACAACCCAACGAAAATGCCACGCTGCGGCAGCTCGACGCGATTCAGGTCGATAAGACCGGCAACACCACGACGATCTTCTGGACCGAAGCGGCCGGCGACAGCTACGACGGCCAATCCGCAATCTACGCTTTGCGCGTGACCGCGAGTGCTTTCGGCAGCAACGCGCCCGCCTGGATTACCTTGTCGCCGACACTGACCAACAGCGATAACAAACATCCGAAGCCGCCCTTTGGAGACAACTGGGACAAGCCGCCGCAAGCAGACGGCACGCTTGCTGCCGGAACGGCAATCTCGGCCGGCAGCGTCCTCTTCCTGGATAGCACGTACGGCGATGCCAAGGGGTCCGCGAGCCATCCCGGCTGGGTCGTCCTCCTCGACGAACAAGGGAAAGCGAAACGGCACCCGGCGGACCCGGCGAAACCGATCTTTCGCGTGGTCGATGCGCGGCCGGTGAACACCACCGGCTACACCACGAGCGTCAAGGTCACGAGGCTGACGCTCGACGGCACAAAATCGCCAATACCCGCTCTTACTTATCCGCTGCGCACCACGGTCGTCTTGACCGGCGTCGAGCGCTTGACTTTACAAAACAACCTGCCGTTGCCCGAACCGCTGGCCGGCGCCACGCTCGTCCTGGCCGGGCAATACCCGCGACTGGACAAGGGCCAGAAGGTCGTGGTGCGTGGCAAGCGCATCGACCCGGCGACGCAGCAAGCCGCCGAAACGCCCTCGGCCGAAGCGGCCATTCTGGCCCAAAAGCCGCTGCTGGATGCGGCCAACAACCTGACGACGGTCGTTCTGCAAAAAGCACTGCAAGGGCAGTACGTGCGGGCCAGTGCCGTGCTGCTGGCCAACGTCGTGGAGGCGACGCAGGGCGAAACCGTCCGGGATGAAGTGCTGGGCAGTGGCGCGGGGAACGCGCTGCAGCGTTTTCCGCTCAAGAAGAAGCCGTTGACTTATCTGCCGACCGCCGATCCGGAGGGTCTGGCCGCCGTCCAGAGCACCCTCCTGGTCACGGTGAACGGGGTGCGTTGGAACGAGAAGCCGACGTTGTTCGAGAGCGCGGCCGACGCCCAAAACTACACGACGAGCCTGGACGACGCCGGCCAGACGACCGTGCAGTTCGGCGACGGCCTCTTCGGGGCCATGCCGCCGACGGGCAAGGACAACATCCGCGCCCGCTACCGCAAAGGTCTTGGGACTGCCGGCAACGTCGCGGCCGACGCGGCCGCCCAGCTCCTCGACAGTATTCCTGGGTTGCAGAAGGTAACGAATCCGCAGCCGTCGCACGGCGGCGCGGACCCGGAGAGCATCGACCAGGTCCGCGCGAACGCGCCGGCCAGTTTGCGGACCTTCGGCCGGGCGGTTAGCGCGGCCGACTATGCCGCTCTCGCCGTGAGCTTTCCCGGCGTGGCCAAGGCCAGCGCCGCCTGGGTGGTGCGCGACCCGTTGACCGGCAAGTCGGTCGTGCAGCCGTACGTCCACCTGACCGTGGCCACGGCCGACCAGACGCCCTTGGCGGAGCAAGCGACGTTCGCCCGCAACCTGCGTAACTTCCTCGACCGCAGCCGCGATCCGAATGTACCGCTGCGCCTGAGCGACTTTACGCCCGTCTATATCGACGTCGTGGTGAGTGTGGACGTGGACGACCGCTTCCCGCGCCAGGCGACGCTTGCCAGGGTCCAGGCGGCGCTGAGTCCGAACCCGAATCCCGGCGGCCCGCCCGGCTACCTGGCCTTTGAACGTTTGCAGTTCGGCCAGAGCATCCATCTCAGCGACCTTTATCGCGCGCTCCAGGCGGTCGCGGGCGTGCGCGACGCCGTCGTAAAGCGGCTGCGCCGGCCGGACCAAGACGCGGACCCGGCCACCGTGCGCGACGACATCTTCATTCGGCCGGCCGAGTTGGCGGTTCTCAAGAACGACCCGAACGATGCGGCGAAGGGTCTCTTGACGGTCAACTGGCATGAAGGGGGCTTCATCGACACATGAGCAAGAACGACGCCGAAGATTATGCCCGGAGGCTGTACGCCCGCGTGCCGGCCAACTACCGCGTTTACGACGCGGAACAAGGCCAGCCGCTGCTGTCCTTGTTGCGGCTTGTCGGCCGGCAGGTGGCCAACCTCCGTCAGGACCTGGACAACCTGTGGGACAATTTCTTCATCGAGACCTGCGACGACTGGGTGGTGCCGTACCTGGCGGCGCTGGTCGGCACGAATCTGCTGGCACACCCGGTCGGGCAGAGCAACCGCCTCGACGTTCGCAACACGGTCCACTGGCGGCGCAGCAAGGGCACGCCCGCGATGCTGCGGGCGTTGGCCGAAGCGATCGGCGGCTGGCCGACGCAGTTGGCGGAGTTCTTTCAAACGCTCGGTTGGTCGCAGAACATGAACCACCTGCGGCTCGACCACCCCCTTACGGTGGACCTGCACGATCCATTGCTGCTGAGCCGCCTGGGCCACGCGAACGACCCCTGGGCTTATGCCGCCGACTTGCGGCCGTCCACGCCGCTCGATCAAACGCGGGTCACGCCGACGGCGTTGGGCATCGGCCGCGCGGGGTGGGGAACGCCGGGCCGGCAGCAAATTAAAAACCTTGGCTTCTTCGTGAACCGCCTGCAAACCTACGCCATTCGCGGGGCAACGCCGGCCGCCGCGCTTCCCGGAATTCCGCCAACCGCCGCCCCGGCTTGTTTCACCTTCGACCCGTTGTTCCGGGACACGCCTCTGTTCGTCGAAGGCAGTCGAGCGCCGCTCACGCGAGCTGCCTTCGACCGCGCGCCGTGGGAGACGTTCGGCAAAGACGTCGCCGTCCGCCAGTCGGGCGTGCTGCTGGCCACCGACCAGCCGCCGCAGCCGGTCCAGACCAGCAGCCCGACGGCGTTTACCTTCGGCGGCCGACCCGCGGGCCTGGCCCTGCACGCGTCGGCCGGCCTGCGTCTGGTGGACCCGCGCGCGCTCCAACGGGGCGGCAACCATTTCATCGTCACGGCAGAGTGGCGCAACGGCGGCGCACCAACCAATCTGGGCAGCCTGAGCACGTTGCTGGCCTCCCTGGGCAACGCGAACGCCTACCAAGTCGGCGGGCCTACGAACGGGTCGGGCCGGCTTGTCGTCACCGTGCAAATCGGCCGGGCCGGCCTCGGTTTTCCCGGACTGCCTTCGTCGCCAGCCGCGCGCTTTCCCGGTGCGGTGCTGGCCGTCCGGGCTGCCCAAAACGCCACGCCGCGGCAGGCTGACGGCCTGTACGTTTACTTGCCGCCCGCTTACCTGGCACCCGGCGCTCCGTTGACCTATTATGTCGCGGACGACGGCAGCACTTACACGGCGGCCGATCTGAACGCCATGAGCCTGGCCCGCGCGTCGGAAGGGCCGATTTACCCGGCCCGGCCGTTGACCCAAAGCACCCAGCCCGCCGACGAGTTCACGGCCCTGAATCGCGCGGCGACGGGTCTGAAGCTGCTCGATCCGGACCGCTTCGGTGGTGTCCCGGTGTTGATCCGGGCGGAGTTGTTCACCGGAGCTTTTCAGCCCCTGGGCGCGATTGCCACCGTGGTCCAGACGGGAAGCACTTATCCGGAGTTGCAAGTTCCCGCGTCCTGGCCGGCCTTTCAGTACGCACCGAGTAAAAAGGCGCTCAACGGCGACTTGCCCGCGACGGGGCAGCAACTCCTCAGCCTCCGGCTCCAGCCGCTAACAGGCAGTTTCGTGCCGGCCGCCGAATTGATCGTCACCAATCGGCGCGGCCAGAGTCTGCTCGTCTACTTGCCCGAAATCGGGACCGCGCCGGCCGACGGCGTGTCCCTGTTTGTCGCGGACGACGGCAGCACGTACTTCGCGCCGGCCGACGACGTAGCGCGGCAAATCGTCCTCACCCAACAGTCGTTCTCCGGCGTGCCCCTGGCGCGGGCCAGTGCCGGACAGGTGTTGCCGATTGCGGGCGTTTGGCCGTTGCGGCAGCGCGTCCCGGTTGCGATCAACCTGTGCCGCTGCGAGCGCAACGCCCTCCTTCAATTCGGCGAACTGGGCATCGACCCGGAATTGGGTCGCTTCGCTTTTGCTCCGGACGATCCGGTAGTCGGCCAGCCCGGCCTCAGCGTCGATTATGTCGAGGCATTCACCGATGACGTTGGCGCGCGCACCTTCGACCGCAAACTCGATCCGACAAAGCCCGCCACGCGGCGCGTTGCGCTGAGCGGCGATGCGGACAGCCCCCTCAACCTGTCGCTCTTAAACACCAAGGTGTATGCGAACGTGGCGGACGCCCTCGCCGCCGCGACGGACGGCGACCTGATCGAGATCGTTGACAGCGCGACGTATGCCGCAGCCGCCGAGTTGCTTTTCAACGTACCGGCCGTCAAGAAACTCGCGATTCGTGCTGCGGCAGGCCAGCGCCCTTGCCTGACCTTCTACCAGGCGGGCGGCGCACCCACGGTTGCCAGCCTGCGGATCGTGTCGCCACTTGACGAGTTGGAACTCAACGGCTTGTTAATCAGCGGCGGGCCAATCCAGCTTGAGAGCGCGGTCAAGCTCCTCTACGTCAGCGCCTGCACCCTCGATCCGCGCAGCGCCACGCAAGCCGCGCTGGTGGCCGCCGACGCCGACCTCAACAGCCGCGCCGCCTATTTTGTGTGCCGTTCGATCGCGGGCGGCTTGCGCGTCGGCACCGGTGTCGGCCGCTTGACGGTGGCCGATTCGATCATGGATCAGCCGGGCGGAGTGGCCATCGGCGGCCTGCCGTTGGGCGGCGCCGACCCGCCGGCCGGCGACGTTCATCTCGAACGGGTGACCGTCCTGGGGCGCGTGCGCTGCGACGTACTCACGGCCAGCGAGTGCATTCTGGACGAATTGGCGCTGGTGGACGACCAACAAGCGGGCTGCATCCGCTTCAGCCGCTTCGAGCTGGGATCGGTCTTGCCGCGGCGCTTCGAGTGCATTCCGAACGACGACCAGGCGCGCACCCCCCCTACCCCCCCTTCGCAAGGGGGGGTAGAGGGGGTGCGGTGCCTGGCCCCGGTGTACAATGCGCGCCACTTCGGCCGGCCGGACTACGCCCAGCTGGCGACGGCCTGCCCGCCGGAAATCCGCGCGGCCAGCGAGGAAGCTGCGGAGATTGGGGCGTTCACGACTGCGGTAAATGTCATCCGCCTTGCCAACCTAAAAATCAAGCTGCAAGAATTCTTGCCGGTCGGACTGTCGGCTTTGGTTCTTGGCGAGACTTAAGGAGCCTTTCCCATGCGGGCTGATTTCTCCCGATGGAGCTTCGACTTACTCAAGAATTACGAAAAGCACCATGCCGGCGTGCTGCACCAGCAGGGCCGCGTCTGGCTGGACGCCGACTGGAACGAAGACGTCCTGGCCCGGCTCTTCCTTCTCCAGCAAGAGACGCAGGACGTCATCGGGGACTGCGGCACGCCCGAGCCGGGCACGGCCTTCCAGATTGCGCCCAACCCCGATCCGAAAAGCGCGCCCGACGATTTTCTCATTGCCGGCGGGCCGGGGCCGAGTGGCCGCTACTACGTCCACGGCATCCTCGCCCAGCTTGAAGCGAACACGTCGTACCTGAAGCAGCCCGACCTGCCCGATGCGCCGGCCGTGCCCTTTTCGCTGCCCCTCCTCGGAAAAGTGCTCGACCAGTTCGGCATCGTTTACCTGGAAGTCTGGCGACGGCTCATCACCTACCTGGAGGACGAGTCGCTTCGTGAAATCGCCCTGGGGGGGCCGGACACGGGGACGCGCCTCAAGACGATCGCGCAGGTGAAGGTGGCCCTCGTCCCGGCCAACGAAAAGGAAATGAGCTGCGCGACGGCCCACCAGTTCATTCCCGGTCCGGGACAGGGGACGCTGACCACGCTGCAGCCCACGGACGCCCCGCCTCCCGACCTGTGCCGTCTGCCCGATCCCGCCAACTATACCGGCCGTGAGAACCGGCTCTACCGGGTCGAGATCTACGACGCGGGCGACGTCCTCGGCGGCACGGGCTTCGCCTCGCGTACCAAATTGGCCGCGGATTCGGCCCTCGGCGCGACGACGCTCACGCTGGCGCAGGCGCTCACCGCGAGCGCGAGCGCGGCCCTGACGCGCTCCGGCGTCGTCACCGTGTCAGACGACGACGGCCAAGCGGAGATCGTGCCGCTCTCCACGGTCGCTGCCGATGGCAAGACGCTCACGCTGGGCCGCGGCCTGAAGGCGGCTTTCACGACCGCGAAGAATGCCGTCGTCACCGGCGGGGCCGCCCGTTTCAAGTGGTCGCGCGACAACGCGGCGTTCGCCGTCGGCGTGACGACCGTGAGCGCGGATCGCACGACCCTGACCCTGACCAGCCTCGGTCGCGACCAGGCGACGGCGCTCCGCGCCGGCGACCTGGTCGAAATCAGCGACGACGCTAGCGAACTCGGTCCCAACCGCGGCCATCTGACTGCGCTCACGGCCGACCCCGACCCCGACCAGTTCACCGTTGCTCTCGCGGACAGCCTGCCGGCCACCTTGCAATTGGCAAGACACCTCGTCTTACGCCGCTGGGACGGCACCGGCTGGGCCACTGCCGCGTTCAACGAAACCACGACGCCCGACATGAATTTGGGCGACGGCGTGCATATCCATTTCGGCGGCCAGGACCTCCGGGCCGGCGACTACTGGCAGTTTGCGACCCGCAACGCCGATGGTTCGGTGGAGCCGCTGATCGACGCTCAGCCCATGGGGATTCGGCGTTTTCGTTGCCCGCTGGCGCTCGTGCGCTGGAGCATCCGGCCGCGCTTCGACAAGGACACGATTCTGACGGTTTTAGGTGACAATGCGCTCCTGACGGACCCGCAGCTGCAAGGCGTAAAACAGTTGCTGGCCAAGAGCAACGAGGACTCGTTCGAGACGCCGGCCGTGGTGGAGTTGGCGACGAAGGCGGGGGCGACGCCGCAGAATCTGAAGCGGTTGCAAGACATTCTGACTCGATTAGGGGCGGAACAGCCGCGGCGGTTGCGCTTCACGGTTGTTGACGATTGCCGCAGCAAGTTTCCGCCACTGACCAGGCTCACGCAACTGCATTATGTGAGTGGCGACGGCCAGGAAGCCCGGCCCGGCGCGACGCTGCCGCAACCCCTCCAGGTCGGCGTTGCCAACGGGTCTTTTCCGGTGGCGGGCGCCCCGGTTCGTTTCCAGGTCGTCGCCGGTACGGGCGTGTTGCAAGCCAGCACGGGTTCGGGTCCGAACGTCGTCGTTCAAACCGGCCCGGACGGTGTGGCCGAATGCACCTGGCAGCTCGACCAGCAGAATCCCAGCCAGCGGGTCGAGGCGGTCTTGATCTCCGGCGAGGCGTTGCCGGTCCGCTTCAACGCCAGTTTCGGAGACGCCGCCCAGGACCCCGGCGTGCATATTCTAAGGCTGTTCGTCATTGACGAGAGGGGAAACCGAGCGCCCTTGCACAACGACTCAAGCGTGCCGCTGACCCGCCTGCTCGGGGGCATTGAAATCAACTGTGACCAGAACATTGACCCCGCTTCCGTCAGTCGCCCGACCTGTTTCGTCACCATTGAAGTACCCATCCTGATCCCGAACCCGACGCCCCTGCCACCGGCGTTTACGCTTCCCGGTAATTTCGCCTACCATACGCTCATCCTGCAAGCGGAGGTTGGCGCAGCCGGTTCGACCATCACCTGGCGGCCGTCCCGGATAACGGTCAACCTCCTGCAACAGGTGGTTTCCCAGGTAGTGACCGGCGACCGAGGCATTCTGGCGCACCTGACGCTTAAAGGGAATTTCATTTGGTCGGCAGGCGAACGGCCGGTGTTTCTGGACGGGGATGTGATGGGCGTGCGAACGGTGGGCGCGGGCACAACGGACCTCCTCCTGCCGAGCGGTGACGGACGGCGGGGGGGTACGTTCGAGATGTGGTTTTGGCTGGTTCGACCGCAGGGATAACGCCGGCTCAACGTTCGTGAGCCGGCCGGCCGGATTCCGCGTTATACTGGCCGCGGGGCATCATGACCACTTGTGTCATTCTAAGACCCTCGCTTGCGCGTCGGGCTTGTATCATTCTAAGACCCTCGCTTGCGCGTCGGGCTCTTCTGAAAATAGGGCATGGTTCAAGCTCGGGTGGCAAAGGAAGCAACCGTTGTTCAAGGACGTGGCGCTAGGGCGCCATGCGGAACGAATGCTTTAAGTCTTTGCCCGGCCATAAGTTCCACCTTGGGAAATTCGTTCGGGGGGG
>JBBRLG010000273.1:0-9595 GCA_038231495.1 Gemmatales bacterium
CCCGCTTGCCGGCTGGACTGCGGCCCACGCAGCCGGCGTGCCAGCCGGCAAGCGGGCCGCTTGCGGCTACGAGCTCCTGTCAACCCGCCGCAACCGCTTCTTTACCCTCTAGCGTTTCAAACGACATCCGCAGGCGTTTCAGGCCAACGCCCGTTTCCTTGCAGTTCTGCTGAATCTCGCGGACGCGCTCCGGGGGAACCCGCTCGCTGGAGATGTACACCTCCTCGACGCCATTGGCCCGACAAA
The DNA here is from genome assembly GCA_038231495.1 of Gemmatales bacterium. Lineage (GTDB taxonomy): Bacteria > Planctomycetota > Planctomycetia > Gemmatales > Gemmataceae > JBBRLG01. The sequence goes on from JBBRLG010000273.1 coordinate 247, forward strand.
TGTCTTCCAACGACCCATTACCCCCGAAAACCCGCAGTCCGTGGATCACCTTCCCCTTCTTCAGCGGGTCGTCGTCCGCGAAACCAACGGGGACGCAACCCAAGTCCGGGTTATTCTGCATCTCACGCAACAGCAGTTCCCCCGCGTCTCCCGCTCCGTAGATGAGTGTGCGGCGGGCACCGGCTGTCGGCGGCCGCGGCAGGAGGCTCCGAAGCAGTCGGAAGGCGATGCGGCTGCTTGCCAATAGGACCAGCAGGATTACCCCGTCCAGGAAAAACACGGTCCGGGAAAACCCCTCGAAGCGATAGATGACTACGAAAGCCAGCACGCTCAAGACCGACCCTAGCACGACCCCTTTCGCGTACACGAGCAGGTCATTGGCTCCAATGTAGCGCCACAAACCGCGGTACACGCCGGCCGCTAAAAACGCTCCGAGCTTTAGAAAAACAAGCAGCGGCAGCGGGCTCGTGAGCAGTGCCCACACCCCATCGTCGCCCACGGGGCCGTAGACAAGGACGTTGGCCGCCGCGTACGCCAGGCAAATGAGCAGGACGTCCAGGAAGACCTCGAAGATGCGCCGCTTGTACGACAGGTCCACCAGGAAAGACGCCAACGCCCCCGGGGCCGCTGGCCCCTCCCCCGCGGCGTACACCTTCACCCGGGCGATGTAAATCCCCAGCAGAGTTAGCGCAATCGTGAAGCCGCCGATCAGGAGCAGGCTCACATCCGCGGCGATCTCGTGCGTCACTACCGCCACGCCCCCGGAAAGCATCGCGAGCACGTACAAAAGCCACACGGCCCGCCGCTCGGACAGCCCCAGCGCCACCAAACGATGGGAGGTATGGTCCCGGCCTCCTTGCGATACCGCCCGCCCCGCCAACTTCCGCATCACGGTGACCAGGCAAACATCAAAGATCGGAATGAAAAGCACCAGCAGGGGCACGGCGAGCACCGGCAAGAAGCTCCGCGAGCGCCCCCCGACCGGCTCCAGCAGGGCCGCCCCCGCCAGGAAGAAGCCGATGAACATTGACCCGCAGTCGCCCATAAAGATCGACGCGGGGTTGCTGTTAAAAACCAGGAAGCCGAGCAGGGCGGCCGCCAACACGCCCAACAGGATCGCTTCATCGACCTGCCCGCTCATCAAGCGGTTGACGCCAAGGAACGCTGCGGCGATGGCGGCGATGCCGCCGGCCAGCCCGTCCATGTTGTCCAACAGGTTCAGGGCGTTCGTGATCCCCACCACCCACAAAAGGGTGATCGCCCAGTTAACCAGGAGCCACGGGGTCCAGGGCAGATACATCCCGGCGGCCAGAAGCGCCACCGCCCCCATGACTTGGCCGATCAATTTCTGGTACGGCTTGAGCGCGCGCAGGTCATCGACCAAGCCGACGAGGAACAGGAAAGCACTCGCCCCCAACAGCGTCAGGGTCTGGTACGTGTGGGAAACCGTGGCCAGCGATGTCACAAGGACGGCGGCGAAAATGGCGATGCCGCCGAGAAGGGCCGTCGGCTTCTTGTGCCACCGGTCGCCACGCGGCATGGCTACAGCACCCCAGCGCCGCGCCAGCGCACGCACGAGCGGCGTCAGGGCCAGGGACAGGCCCAGAGATAAGAGCAGCGGTAGGAATTCCATCGGGTTCATGGGCAATCACATTCTTGGGGATTCGAGGTCTTGCGGTCGTTGCCGCCGTCACCGCTCAGCGCCGTAGGAGTCAACAACTGCTCGTAGAGGGTGGCGACGTCCTGCAACAGCCGTTCTTTCGAGTAGTTGGTTTCAACAAAGGTCCGGCCACACGCCCCGATCTCACGCCGCAAGTCGGCGTTTTCGACCAACCGGGCCAGCCCGTCGCTGAACGCGGTCGCGTCGCCGGGCTGCACCAGAACGCCACGCTCGCACAAAGTCCAGCCGGCCCCGGCGACGCCAGTGGGGGCCAGCCCCAGCAGATCGACCACGCCGCCGACGTTCGTGGCAACGATCGCCCGTGCGTTGGCCATCGCCTCGATCAACGTCAACGGCGTCCCCTCGTTGTGCGAGGTCAGCGCCACCACGTCGAGGGCCGGGTAGAAGTCCTCCGGGTCGTCGCGCATGCCCAGGAACTGGACGGCGTCGCCGAGGCCCAACTCCCGTGCCCGCGCCTCCAGGCCGTCGCGGAGGTGTCCGTTGCCGACGACCAGAAAACGGACCCGGCGACCACCCGCCGGTTGCTTTTGCAAGAACCGGGCCGCAGCCTCGAGGAAGAGCCCGTGGTTCTTGATCTCGGTCAGGCGGCCGACGATGCCCACCAACACGTCGTCGTCTGCGGCGCCTAGTTCCTCCCGAACGACCGAGCGGCGGTCGGCCCAACCGTCGAAGACGCCCAGGTCCAGGCCGAGGGGAATGACCGCGAACTGGCCGGGCTTGCCGACGCCGAACGTCTCGTGAATCTCCCGGTACTGTTGCGCGCTGATGACCACGATGCGGTCCGTGACCGTGCGGGCCAACACCTTTTCGATCGTCAAAAACAGCCAGGTCTTCCAGGGACCAAAGTAACTATGGAAAATGTGGCCGTGGAAGGTATGGATCACACGGCACTGCCGCGGCCGGCCCCACAGCGTTGTCGGGGTAAGCCAGCGGTAAAGCATCCCGGCCAGGCGGCCGACCACGCCGGCCTTGGCCGAGTGCGTGTGCACGACGGCGGGGCGGATGCGCAGCAACAGCCGGTACAATTTCCAGACGGTTACCAAATCCTTGTAGCTGATTTCCCGGCTCATCTCCGCGATGACGAGCGGTTCCACCCCCTGGGCGCGGACGAAGTCGCTCATGTCATCCTCGCCCGGAGGCACGGTGCCCGCCACCAACACCGACTCGTACCCCGCCGACCGCAGTCCGGCGGTCAGCCAGGCCACGTGCCGTGCAATGCCGCCGACGTTGAGACGAGCGTTGATGCGAACCACCCGAACCGCTTCGCTCCGCACCGTGTTGGACGAATCAACGCGGACCTGATTAGCGAGCGCCAGGGTGGACGAACTCATAACTCGATCCTCAATTTTCATTGGGCGGCTTTTCCGTTTTTGCGATGGCGGACTCACCAGTCGAAGCGACTTGGCGATGTTGGCACCGGGTGGCAGGAATAGCGTTCCCGGCCAGTAGTTGGTGCGGAGTCCGTTCCCGTCTGTCGTGGAGCACGCGGCCCGCGTGCTTGCATCCCGCCCAGCACGCGGGCCGCGTACTCCACGAAACGGACAGGGGGGCTTATTAAACACCCTCTGAGCCGCGACGCGCCTTCCGTTTACTGTCGGAGCTGTGAAAAACGTGACCGTGGTATATGTGGACTACGCGGCACGGCCCGTAGGTGTTGAACCGACGAGCTCAAGGTTTGTTGATGGGCCTGCAAGGGGCAATGTCCCGGTTCGTGTCCTGGAAGGCGTGCGGGGCCAAGGATTTCTGCGCGGACTCCGTCCCCGTCGGTTGTACGGGGCTTGTCCCGTTCCGCTGTCAACCACCAAGCTTTTTGGTCTCTTTCCCTGAGACACGTTTGTTTCCTTACCGGTATTCCTTACCAGGTAACAACCTCGCCCGTCGAAAGAGGGTCACGGAACCTTAGACCGCGCCAGCCGCATTTGGTTCCATCCTTTGCAAACCCAACCCCTCTCAGGGGGTGTCACAGATTGCAAAATCCATGCCCGCGCCGCGACCCCAGGGCTTTTGGGTGCGGTTCGAGGGAAAGTCTTGCGGAACACGGGCGCTTGGCCTCAAGGGCCGGGTCGCTGACGCCTCATGAAAACGGCATGCAACACGATCCAACCGGTTTGATCCGGGGTTCCACTGGCGGCGCTGTGAACCCCCAGTCCCTACGGCCAACGTCCCCGAAACCAAGTCTCAAAAAGGCCAACGAACCGGGTGGGGTCGCGGGATACCCGGGATCGGCACGCTTCTCTACGAAGGAGTTAAGTTCAATGAGGAAGAGAAAAAAGCGAATTCTACCGTAGAATTAGCGTGCGAGAACTCTTCCTGAAGGGGACTAAGGCGGGGGGTGTTTTAACTCATCGGGTCGCCCGGCGGGGCGGGCCGGCAAGGGGTGTGCGACTAATCGCCTTGACCTGGGCTTGGTCATGATAACTCACCTCACGGGTACTGGTGTTTCCTACCGGGAAAAATCCTTTCCAGAGGCAACGACCTTGTCACCCGATCATCCCTGCCCGCGAAAGAAACCGAGCAAACTTTACTCACGTCCTGGCGGGGTCAGACGATTAAACCTCACCTATACCGCCTATCCTACGCCCCCACCCACGACAGTCAAGTAAAAAACCGCATGAATTCCCGATCCTCCCGGTCCCCGTCTCATTCCTTACTTCTCACCAGCAGCCGGTACGCGATCCCGGCATGAAAGGGCTGAAAAAGCGCCAATTCAAAAATGGCGACGCAACTCAGTTGATAGGCTCCCGGTGGCCCGAAAAGTGTCCCGCGTCGGGGAATCCGATCGAATCCTGTGGAGCCGCCAAGAACCGACCGAGGCGCGTTTATCTTGTGCCACGAAGGGGGCGCACGCTCAAGAGTAAAAGAACTCGTCAGGGACTGTCGGGGCACGAAAGGCAGCCGGTTTTGTCGGCTAAAATGGTTATACCGGACGGAAGTGTACTGCGACGGTCGTCTGGATCGGACGATCGTCGGAAAAATGCAAAACATTGGGGTTTTTTATGCTACGCCCTTGTCGCCGTTCCATCCGGCCGGTAAAATTTACCTTCTGTGGAAGAAATTCCAGCTTTCCAACGGTAAGCGCTTGTGGTGGCGGAACGGACTTTTGACCGTCTAGTCATCACGCAGGACGCAGAGGAGTCGCCGACGGCACCTGCCGGTCGCCGGGTAGCGATCTTCACCCCCCCCCCCACCCCACGTTGCGGTAACCCCCAGCGCCCTATTTAGAGGAGATAGTGCTCATGCGAAAGAGGATGCTTCCCTCCCTTGAAGTATTGGAGGACCGCTGGGTTCCGGCGACGATCCGGTTTACCAGCGGCACCCTGTTCATCAGTAACCCGACTATACTCAACGGCGCTTCCAGCATCAGCGTCACGCAGCTGGCGGCGAACACCTTCCAGGTGAAGAACAACGGCTCCGACAACGGCACGTTCGGCGTCGTCTCCAACATCAACATTGCCGGGACCAACGCCAAGGACACCGTCCTCGTCGACCTCGCCGGCTTTACCTACAGCGGCGCGCTCACCGTCAACGCCAGCAACGGCAACGACACGACCAACCTGAAAGCCGCCGGCGGCCAGATCTCCGGCAACCTCACGATCCTGTTGGGCGGGGGCAACGACACCGTGTCGCTCAACCGCACGGGGTCCGCCGGCAGCCTGACGGTCGCCGGCACGACGCAAATCACCGCCGGCAGTAGTCTGGGCACTGGCAACGATACGCTCCTCGAAGGCAACGGCAGCGCCACGACGACCTTCCGCGGCAACGTCAACGTGACCGGCGTCAACAAGGACCTCATCAGTTTCGGCCAGCCCGACGTCTTCCGCGGCGACCTCAACATCAACCTCGCCTCCAACCCCAACCCGTTGGACGTCGAGGCGACCGGCTTTACCGGCGACCCCAGCGCCGGCGGCGTGGGTGCGGCGCCGGCAACCGCGATTTCCATCCTGGGCACCTTCCAGGTCACCGGCGGTCCCGGCGACGACCAAGTTGCCACCGGCTTCCTCACGATTGGCAAGAACTTCAACGTGAACCTGCAAGGCGGCGGGGCCGGCATGTTTACCGGCCTCGGTAACATCGTCGGCGGCAACGACCTGTCCGTCAGCGCCCAGTATTCGGGCGTGACGACCGTGAAGGGCGACCTGAATTACAACAGCACGGCGGCCCTCGACACCGTGGACTTGTCCGGCGTGAACATCCTGGGCAACGCCAACCTGCGCCTCGGGCAGGGTGGCAACGCCGCCATTCCCAGCGGCGTGGCGCTCGACAATTTCGGGGGTCCGACGACGATCGGCGGCAACTTGCTCGTCACCGGCGGCAACGGCAACTTCACGACCGCGCCGTTCGCTCCGTTCGGTTTTACCACGAACATTGAAGCGCAAATCGGCGGGGACGCGACCTTCATCTTCGGCAACGGCGACAACAGTGTCACCTTCGATGCCACCAGTTCGCTCCTGGGCCGGTTGAATTACATCGCGGGCAACGGTGCCAATAGCATTAGCGTCAACGCCCCGCAGCTCTACCAGCTGAACGTCAACGTGGGCAACGGCAGCAACACCTTTAGCGCCAACGCCGGCGTCTCCCTAACCGGCGTGCTCCGGGTCGGTAGCGGCACCAACGTGTTCAACCAGAACGGGGCCGTCATCGTAGGGCCGTGGTACGAACAAGGCTTCTGATGCGGATAGGGGCGGAATGCGGTTTACCTAAAACCGGCCCTCCCGCGAGGGTTGGAGACTTTGAAATTACTTTACGGCCCTTGGGTAAACCGTTGCCGACGAAGTTCGGGGCGAAAAGCGGCACGGGCCGCGGCGTGGGGCTAAAGTTACGTTGTACCTCCCAGGTTCAATCGGTCGGGGCTAAGGTTGTCAGGCCGGCCCCGGCCGATTTCTTCCTGTCCGGCCGCCCACCTAAGCCGCCGACAGGCACGGCGACTACCCAACACGTCTGACAAGGAATAAAGCCCCGACAGGGTTGACGCCCCGCTGGGGTTTTGTCGTCGGTCGCGGCTGCCCCGTCACGCCTCCGACGGGTGCGTCTTACCCGACGGCCGGTTTGCGGGGCACCGAGCCGGGCCGGGGCGGCCGGCGGCCCAGCAGCTCCTGCGACGGCCGGGTTTTTGCGCCCCCGCCTGACGCCCGACGGGCCTTTTTTTCCTCCCCGGCGTGGCCCGCCGGGCACCGGCGCGAAAATCTGGCGATTTCATGGTTGACAGGGGTTGCGGCGTTTGTCATAGTTAAGATGGGTTAGCTTTGGTAAAGTTTGCGCCCTGCACTGATCGAACGGACGAGCAGGGCGGTCAATCCGCCGGCCCAGCGGTTATTCCAGTTGAAAGGAAAAGAAGTATGGCCCGTGACACGAAAACGACGTGGGTCGCAACGCGGTGGGCCTCCGGGGCCGCACTGCTGCTCGTTCCCGTCCTGGCGGTGCTATTTCTCGGTTCCGACTGCCTGGCCCTCCAGCAGACCGGGGCGGCAGGGTTCCTCGACCTGAAGGCCTTCGCCCCCCAGGCAAGATCCCAGGCGAAACCCGCTGCGCGGCGAGCCCAACCCGACGGCGACGCGGTTGACGTACACCTCAACGTTTGGGAGAACACGGCGGACCGCAGATCCATCCGCGTTTAATGAGGCCCCAATCCCCCCGCGTGTCCGGAGTGCGGGCCAGCGCGGCGTCTTTCTTTCGGGGGTGCGGCGAAGCCGTCGTCCTCACCCTCGTCTGTGTCTCGCCCTGGGCTCTCGGCGGGGTCGAGCCGGGGGCCGTGTTTTGCTTGTTCGTCGGCGTGGCCGTCTTGCTCGCCCTCTGGGCGGCGCGGATGCTGTGCGACGGCGCGCTGACCTGGGAACACAGCCCGGTAGGCCTGGGGCTTGTTGGGCTTTTTCTTTTTGGCGTCTTGCAACTCGTCCCATTGCCGCCCCAAATTCTTGGCTGGGTATCACCGACCACGGCTTCCCTCGCCGATCAACTCCTCCCAAAAATACCCGAACAACTCCCGTTTGACGGAGGTACGGCGGTCGCCCCGCTACCGGCCGGCGCAACGATCAGTCTTCATCCCGCCGCGACGCGGGCCGCATTGGTCCGCCTGTTGGCGGTCTCTCTCCTCTTCGCCGCCGTGCGCAACAACGCCGCGTCGCCCGCCGCCCTGCGCCGCCTGGCCGTTGTCGCAATCGTCAACGGCTTCTCCCTGGCGCTGTTCGCCATCGTCCAATTCTTCGCGGCGCCGCCCAACACCGTCTACTGGACTTACCCCGTCCTGAACAACAACTTCGGCCCCTTCATCAACCACGACCACTTTCCGTTCTTTTTGAACCTGTGCGTCGGCTTGGGCGGCGGCCTGTTGCTCGCCCTGCGGCACAGCAGAGGCGGGGACGCCGGCGGCCAAGGCGATAAGGGTGTTCGGGCCTGGCTCGCGCGGCCCCTGGAATTGCTGAACACGCCGGCCGCCCTTTGGGCCTGCCTGGCGCTGGCGCTCATGGCGAGCAGTGTCGCCCTTTCGATGTCCCGCGGCGGCATCCTGAGCCTGGTCGGAGCCTTGGTCGCCTTTCTCGCCGTCCGCCTGGTCCGGGCCGGGCGCGTCTTCCGGCCGGAAGCCGGGCTCCTGATCGGTGCGGCCGCTTTCGGCCTGCTCGTGTGGTTCGGACTCGACCCGGTCAAGGCCCGCCTGGGCACGATGTGGCAGGGTGCCGCCCTGGAAGACCCACGGTGGCCCCTGTGGTGGGACGCCCTGCACGCGGTGAAAGATTTCCCGTTTTTTGGCACGGGCTACGGGACGTTCCTCGACGTCGATCTGATGTACTCCACCCATCTCGAAGACCTGAGTGAGGGGTGGGAGAACGCCCACAACGACTACCTGGAGGCTCTCGTCGAGGGCGGCGCGGTCCGACTGCTGCTCAGCCTCCTGGTCATCGCCCTGGTCTACCGCCAGGGGCTGCGGGCCCTCCGGCGTTTCAAGGGCCGCTCGGCTTACGGCTTGGTGCTGGGAACGCTGTTCGCCTTCACGACGGTGGTGCTGCACAGCTTCGTCGATTTCGGCCTGCACGTTCAGGCCATCGCCGTGCTAACGACCGTCGTTGCTGCTCACCTCTGCGCGCTGGGGGCGCCGGGCGGCGAATTCCGTACGGCCGCGGCGCTGGGGTCGGCGCGGCCCTCCACGGGGACGGGAGTGTTCCGCTTCGGGGGTCTTGCCCCGCTGGCCGGTGCCGTAATCTTGCTGGCACTCGGCGGCATCCTGTGCGTACAGGGCTGGCGGTGGGCGCGTGCGTACAGCCTTGAGGTGGCCGCCCGCGACCAAGTTGGGCAAACCGATGCGGACGGGGACGACCACCGTCTCGCCCTGCTCGAAGCGGCCGCGCAAACGACCCCGGAACAGGCGCGTCTGCACCTGCTAGCGGGCCAGGCGTATTGGGACGCCTATGAGGCCCGGCTGGCCCTGGTTGAGCAAGAGGACCGGGCACGCGCGGCGGTTCAAACGATCCTCGCGGCGGCCCCCCTGCCAGGCCGCCCGCCGCTGCCGGGGTTGCCGGTCGGCGTTAGTTCCGTAGCCGCAGCCGCGAAGTCCCGGCTGGCGCGCGGTTACTTGACCCCTGCCCTGCGTCACTACCTCCTGGCACGCGACCTCGACCCCCTGACGCCCAAGCCCCACGTGCGGATCGCCGCCGGCCTCGAGTGGCTGGGGCACTC
>JBBRLG010000274.1:0-9590 GCA_038231495.1 Gemmatales bacterium
AGCTTCTTGCGGGCGCGCGACAGGATGGCCCCGATGCTGTTGACGGGAATCTTGAGGGCCGTGCTGATCTCTTCATAACTGCGGCCTTCAAGGTAATGCAACCGCACGACCTCGCGCTCGCGGCTCGGCAGCTTTGCCAGCAGCTTCTCGACCTCTTCCAAATTCTCCATGCCCTGGGTTGACGGCTCGTCGTCGGACTCCACGTCGTCGAGGTCGGGGTGCGCCGCGGCCGGTTGCACTTCCTTGGCCACGGAGCGCCGGGCCAGTTCGTGAACGCAAATCCGGCGGGCGACCACGGTGAGGTAGGTGGCCAGACTGCTTTCGCCGCGGAACTTGCGCAGCACGCCGTAGTCCTGGGCCACGATTTGCAACAGAATCTCGGCGGCCAGGTCTTCGGTGTCTTCGGGTTTGATCGAGGTGCTGCGGAGGTGCGCGGTGTGATGGACGACGTGATAGATCACGCCCATGAAGCGGTCCACGAAATCGTTCCACGCGCCGGGTTTGTGAGCCAGGCAACGCTTCAAGAGATCGCGATCCAGAGGTGTCAGGGCCACGTGCGATTCCTTTTCGATGAAGCTTGAGGTCCAGGATCGACGACCGTTTCCGCTCCTCCGACGAAACGTAACCGCACTTCCTGTCTTCCGGGCGCTTCCCTTGCCAGCTATTTTACCCCGCCGCGTCAAGCCCGGATAGGCTATCCCTCCATTTTTGGGACGCGGACGCCGTGCGGGACACTGCGGCGCCGGTACAAACCGGCCAAATCTTCGACCCCGCGCCCCCTGGGAGAGGCCGGCCCGTTTTGCTATCTTGTCAGGGTTCGTCCCACAAGCAAAAAAGCAGATGGACCGCCGAGGCATTTACACCCATGAGCACCGCAGCGGACCCCTGGTTTCAGTCCCTCTTCGCCGAGCGCGTCGGCGGCGTCAATTACGGCAAGAGCAACACGATTTACAAGTTCGAGAAGATCAAACGCGCCAAACGCGCCGCCCTGGCCGCGCATCCGGAACGTCAGCTGCTTGACTTCGGCATCGGCGAAAACGATGACATGGCCGACCCGCTGGTGCGCGACGCCCTCAAGCGCGAGGTGGACAAGCTCGAAAACCGCGGCTACGCCGACAACGGCATCGCGGCTTACAAGGAAGCCGCCGCGAATTTCATGCGCCAGACGTTCGGCGTCGCGCTCGACCCGGCGACCGAGATCAACCACGCCATCGGCTCCAAGCCGGCCCTGGCGATGATGCCCGCGGTGTTCATTAACCCCGGCGACATAACCCTCATGACGGTGCCGGGCTACCCCGTCGCCGGCACGCACACCGCCTACTACGGCGGCGAGGTTTACAAGCTGCCATTGCTCGAAGAAAACGGCTTTTATCCCGACCTGGCGTCCATCCCCGCCGAGATTCGCAAACGCGCGAAGCTGTTGGTGCTCAACTACCCCAACAGCCCGACGGGAGCCGTGGCGACCAAGGACTTCTACCGGCGCGTCATCGACTTCGCCCGCACCAACCAGGTCGTCGTCGTGCAGGACGCGGCCCACATCCTCCTGAGTTACCACGGCGATCCGCTCAGCTTCTTGCAGGTCGAGGGTGCCAGGGAGGTCGGCGTCGAAATCCATTCGATGTCGAAGGGTTTCAACATGATCGGCTGGCGCATGGCGTTCGTGGCCGGCCACCCGAAGCTGGTGCAGGCGTTTGCCGACGTGAAGGACAACTGCGACTCCGGCCAGTTCATGGCGGTGCAACAGGCGGCGCGGGTGGCCCTGGAGCATCCCGAACTCGCGACGGCAATCCGGGCGAAGTACAAGCGCCGCCTGGAAAAGCTGGTCGCGGCCCTGCAAAAGGTCGGCTTCCAGGCCAAGATGCCGAGCGGCACCTATTTCCTCTACGCCCGGGCGCCGAAGGGTTGTGAGGGCCAGGCGTTTGCGCAGGCGGAGGACGCCTCGCAGTTCCTCATCACGGAACAGTCGGTGTGCTGCGTGCCGTGGGACGACGCCGGACCGTACCTGCGGTTCTCGGTGACGTACCTCGCCGCGACAGAGGCCGCGGAGGACGCCCTGATGGCCGAGACGGTCGGCCGGCTGGGGCGGTTGAAGTTAAAGTTTTAGCGGGCATTTGCCGCTTGCGGCCGAGCGCTCAGCCGCAAGCGGCAAACGGGGGGTTTCCCGCCCGATTCACTTGACTGGCACCCGTCTCTGACCTAGCTTTGTGACAAGTTGGCGGGCAACGCCAGCATTTGCCATTCCAGCGGGCAACGGAACGCGCACGCGGACGGAGACGAGGTGATGATGAAGCGGATTTGCTTACACGGCCTTGCCTTTTTGCAAGGGGAGGACGGCCCCACGGCCGTCGAATACGCCATCATGATGGCGCTGATTATCGTGGTCTGCGTGACGACGATCGTGACGCTGGGCACCAATAACAACAACACCTACAGCTACGTCGGCCAGAAAGTCGGCCGCACCGCCGGGTCCTGAACCCCGACCTCCTGCCGCCGGAACGAAAGACGCTGCCTTTCGCTCCCGTGGCCGGGACCAGGCCGCAGCTCCTCCCTCCACTACTTTCCCTCAAGCGCCGGCCCACTCCCCGCCGCCGGTTCCGGGACATACAGGTAATACTGTCCCAGCTGCTTGTCGAAGCGATAGGCCCGCCGCAGGGCGTTTGTCACCTGCGGCCCGAAGTGGAATTGCGTCAACCGTTCTTCCGGGTTCTCAACCCGCCGCAGCAGCACCAAGCCATTAAACTCACGCCGGTCGATACGTCGCGCCAGCGGCGCGTCGTCGATCAGGTTGCGTTCGGCCAGGAGGCGAAACGCAAAGGCGTCCATGACGACGGGCCGTTGGCCGAGCAGGACCACCGGCGTGGCGTCCTCGGTGAGCAGGTGCGGCTCTTTCGGCAACTCCTTGGCCAGGACGGCGAACGGCAGCGACGGCTCCGGTTCCGTCGTAATCAGCGTGTACCAGGCCACGACCAGCGCGGCGAGGACGACAAGGCGGGCCAGCGGCGCGTGGTCCGGGGTGCCGACGGGCAGCGCGTCCGCGCCCGTTGGCGCGAAGCGCTGGGCGACGACGAGGACGGAGGTGACTTCCATTTCGAGCAAATGATTGGGGTCGGTGCCCGGCGACGTAAAGATGAGGAGCGTCGTCGCGACCGACGCGAGGAAATACCAGTCCCAAAGCGTGAGACCGCGCGCTCGAACCTTTTGAAAAACGGTCAACAAGGCGAGCGGAACAACGAGCGGCGCGACGAAGGCGATGTGCGAACTGACGGCCAGGGCGCCGGCCAGCCGCGCGGGCCCGTTGCGGAGCGTGTCCCAGTTCATGCCGCCGCCGCCGAGCGCGCGAAAGTTCTCGGCGAAACGGCCGTTGCTGGCCAGCTGCACCAGCGCGAGCGCGGCGACGACGAGTCCGCCCTCGACCGCCGCCAGGGTGAAAGCCGTCTTGCGGTCGCGCGGCCATCCGAAGGCTATGGCCGCGACGGGGGCCGCCAGCGCGCTGAACTTGGTCGTGAAGGCCAACGCGAACAGGGCCGCGGCCAGGACTGCCCGCGCGCGCCGCGCGGGAGTGCCGGCAACCGCAAGCAGGCCCGCGACAGACAGCGCGACGGCGAGCGAATCCGCGTGCGGGGACAGTAACGCCCTTAACCCCTCCGGAAAGGCGAGTACCAGGCCGGCGAGCGCCAGCGCGTCGAGCCGCCGCCGGGTGCTGTGCCAGGCTGCCACGCCGGTCAGCGCCGCCAGGGCCGCTGTCGCCAGGAACGTCACGCCCTTTGCGGCCAACAGGTAATTGCCCGTGACACGCCCGACCACGGCGATCGCGCCGAACAGCAGCGGCATGTAGCGCGTGCCGGCGTAGTAGCCGTCGTCCTGAAGCGGCGGGTAAAAAACGCCGTCGTTGAGGTACTGTGCCAGCGTCATCCAGATGCCGCCGACGTGGTTCATGCCGGACAGGTCGTTGAGCAGCAGGATGCCGCGCGCCGCGCCGACGGCCAGCACCAACGCCGCGAACAGGGCACCGGCCGGGCGCAGGAAGGACGTGTAGGAGACGGGGGTTGCCATGGGACGCACCGGCCATTCGGACTAATCACCTACCGCGCCGCCGCATACCGGTGCGTCGGCGTCGGCCGGCCGGGGCGGAAACTTTGCAGGGTCTGAATCGTTGCCGTCGCGCCCAGGGCGGCACAAGCCGCCGCCACGGTTTCGCGCACCCGCTGTTCGAGGACCGCGGGGTCGGCGGCGACGCGCGCGTTGACGATCAAATCCAACTCCGTCACCTTGCCGTGCGACGCCAGGGACAACTCCGGTTGCGTGTGGCTGGTAACGAGGTTGGCGACGCCGAACGACACGTCCGACAGGCCAATCGCTTTCAGGTGAGCCACTTCGCCGAGGTCAATACACGCCGTTTGCAGCCGGGCCACCACGTCTAGCAAAAGGGCGTCCACCGCGAACGGAATCGCCCGCACCACCTTGACCGTGCCGTTGAGCCAGCCCAGTTCCGCCTCGCCCTCGGCGTAGGTGTCGTAGTCGATGTCCAGGACCTTGCGGCCGAAATTGCCCTGCTGCTCCAGGAGCGCCGTCAGCGCGTCGAAACCGGTGCCCTCCTTCGCCGACACGCGCAACACGGGCGTGCTGGGGAAGGCGTCGTTGATCCGGTTCGTAAGCTCGGTGAGGGCCGTTTCATCCATTTCATCGACGCGGTTGACGACGATGGCGTCGGCCTCTTCCAGCTGCTTGCGAAAGATGTAGGCCGCCTTGGGCGAGAAGCCGCCGCCTTCGTTGCGAAGGATACGCAAACCGTGGCCCGGCTTAAACAGGACGGCGTACGGCGCGACCTCGAAGCGGTCGCCGTAGAGGTCTTTCAGCGGCTGCACGACGGTGGCGACGAGGTCGGTGCAACTGCCGACCGGCTCGGCCAGGATCACGTCGGGCCGCTCGGCCTCTTGCAGCGCTCCGACCTTGGCCACGAGGTCGTCGAACCGGCAGCAGAAACAGGCACCCGCGACCTCCTCGACGGCAAAGCCCTGGGCGCGCAGGCTGTTGGTATCGACGAGGTCCTGCGACTGGTCGTTGGTGACGAGGCCGACCTTGCGGCCGCGGTCGGTGTAGTGGCGCGCCAGCCGTGCCAGCGTCGTCGTCTTGCCGGCACCGAGGAAGCCGCCTACCATCACGAAACGGACTTTGTTCATCTTCAGTGTCCCTTTTTGCGGTGTGCCGTCCAGCGACACGGCCTCGATTCTCTTTGACCCGGCGAGATTACTCTAAAGGGCGTTTGAAGGCCGGACAAGGAAAATGTCAGCAGTGTCTCCGCTTGGTCGGAGCGCGGGTGTCCCGCCCGCGCTCCGCCGCCCGAATTTTGCCGCTTTTTCCTTGCTGTTCGTCCCGGATTCGGTAAAAGAAGCTTTCACTAGAAACCTCGGCAGCCTCGGTTGGTTGGAGTTTCATCGGGGCCGGACGTCCGCCCCAACGACTGCAACCGCGAGACCAAACAAAGGAATTGACACGATGGCAAGGGATCCCGAATACAACGACCCCGCCCCCAAGAAGTCCAACACGCTTTGGTACGTCCTGGGCGGCGTTGGCGCCGTCATTTTGCTCGGCTGCCTCGGCTGTGTTGGCTGCATGGGTTTTGGCTGGTACCAGACCAAAAACCTCGATAAGCTGGTCGAAAACGATCCGGGCACGCCCGTGACCGCCGTTGCCTTGAGTACCGCCTTCAAGGACAACCCCGCCAACGCGAACACGCAATTCCAGGGAAAGACGGTCCTGCTCACCGGCACCGTTAGTAAAGTAACTTCCCCGATGGAAATCGAGTTGGCCGGTACCCCGGGCGGCGACCCCGTCCGGTGCCAGGCGTCTATCAGCAACACGACCTTGTTCCAGAATGTTGCGCCCGGGCAAACCGTCACGGTTAAGGGCTACTGCACCGGAAAATTGATGGGCTCCCTTCAGGTTTCGACTTGCCTGAGCGTTACAAAGCAATAGTCGCTCAGGACCGCCGCGATCGGAGTGTTGAAGCAAGGGAGTCGAGTGATGCCAAGGGATGACGACTTTAACGAACCCGCTCCGAAGCAGACCAACTGGCTGCTCTGGTTCGGCTGCGGCGGTGTCCTGCTCGTCCTGGGGTGCGGCATTTTCATGCGGGCCTGCGGCGGCCTCGGCATGTTAGGAATGTACCAAATAGCCAAGCAGGACAAGCGGGTTGCCGACGAACCCGTCACCCCCGTCACCGCGCTGGAAATGAGCCAGGCGTTCCTCGACAACGCCGACGCCGCGAACGGCCGCTTCGACGGCAAGGTCGTGCTGGTGACGGGAGTGATCGCGAAAAAGCCGTCCGACGATGAAATCGAGTTGGCCGGTGCCGTCGGCGGTCAACCGATCAAATGCGCGGCCAGCGTCAACAAGTCGGATCTCTTCAAGCTGGTGGCGGTGGGCGACACCGTCGAGGTCAAAGGCATCTGCACCGGCAAGGTTTTCAACGACATTGACGTGGAAAGTTGCCAATCGGTCCAGAAGACGAAGAACACGAAGTGACCCGCATCCCCAGCGCAACCCGTGCCGTCGGCAATCACTCGCCAAAACGAACCGCACGACCCACCCACCCGACAGGTGGGTTTTTTGTTTCTTACCCGGTGAGTATCCCTGCGGGTGGGTCGTCTCTGTCTCGTCGGCCAAAAAGTGTGGCAACGGAGCGCCGCATCTGTCATAGTAGTAGTAGGCTCCCCGCCCGACTGTAATCCCACCCGACTATTTGGGAGAACCGTTGATGACGCTGTCCCGCTCGCAATTCAAAATTTTGTCCGCACGCACGTGCTTTACGCTGCTCCTGTCTCTGACCCTTACCGGGGCCGTACTCCGCCCCGCCGCGGCCGCCGACGAGGCCAAACCCGCCAAGGACAAGGTTGTCGCCCACCCAACCGCCCTCGACAAACCCGTTCCCGAATCTGTCGATGACCTCAAAATCATCCAGAAGCAGGTCAAGTCCGTCCTCGATAAAGTCGTGCCCTGCACCGTCGGCCTTCAGGTCAACAGCAAGGGCGGCACATCGTGGCAGGGCAGCGGCGTCATCGTCCGCGAAGACGGTTTCATCCTTACCGCCGGCCACGTCTGCGGCGAACCCGACAACGAAGTCACCGTCATCATGCCCGACGGCAAGAAACTTAAAGGCAAGTCGCTCGGCTCGAACAACGGCATCGACAGTGGCCTCATCAAGATCACCACCGAGGGCAAGTACCCGTTCGTCGAAATGGGCAATTCCAAGGACGTGAAGAACGGCGACTGGTGCGTCTGTGTCGGCCACCCCAACGGTTACAAGGAGGGACGTTCGCCGGTCGTCCGCCTCGGCCGCATCCTGGTTCACAACGACAACCACCTGCAGAGCGACTGCACGATCGTCCAGGGCGATTCCGGCGGCCCCCTGTTCGACGTGGACGGCAAGGTCATCGGCATCAACAGCCGCATCGGCATGACCATTAACTCGAACCTGCACGTCCCGGTGGACACGTTCCGCGAGACGTGGGACCGCCTGGCCAAGGGCGAAGTCTGGGGCGGCACTCGGTTCGGCAACGCGAACGCCCCTTACCTCGGCTTTTCGCTCAACCCCGACGGCAACGATACGAAGATCACGCGGGTCAACCGCGACTCGCCCGCTGCCAAGGCCGGCATCAAGGAAGGCGACATCCTCCAGAAGTTCGACGGCGCCAAGGTCGCCACCGACGACGAGTTGCGCGCCCTCGTCAAGAAGAAGAAGCCCGGCGACGAGGTCGAGGTTGAAGTCCTCCGCGACAAGGAAACGCTGAAAATGAAAATCGTGATCGGCAAGCGCTCGCTTTAAGGAAATGATGAATGATGAATGATGAATGAAATGCAAATCGCCGTTTTGATTCATCGTAACCATTCACTCCCCCCCTTACGAAGGGGGGGTAAGGGGGGGTTAAGAACGAAAGCAGTCGGTCAGTGCGCTCTCTCCACCCCCCCTACCCCCCCTTCGTAAGGGGGGAGTGAACGGTTACGATTCATCCTTCCTAATTCATCCTTTTTGAAGGGAACCCTTTTCATGGCTCGTACCCACCCCACGCAGAAGACGGTCGCGGTTCGCAGTCTTTTGGCGCTGGCAATAAGCGGTCTCTTACTGCTAGCACCGGCGTTCGTTCGCGCCGACGAGGCGGCGAGCAAGGAATCGCGCGACAACTTCCTCAAAACGAACGCCAAATTCCTGGAAGCGTTCCGCAAGCCGGTGGAGAAGCCGGCGCAGGCAACCGTCCGTATCCTGACCGACGGCAAGGAAGTGGCCCTCGGCACCGTCGTCGGCCCGGACGGTTGGATTCTGACCAAGGCCAGCGAAATTAGCGCCCGCCCCGTCGTCAAGCTCAAGGACGGCAAGGAGTTGCTCGCCACCATCGTCGGCGTCGAGCCGCGTTTCGACCTGGCCATGCTCAAGGTCGATGCCAAAAACCTGGTCTGCGTCGAGTGGGCCAAGAGCGAGATCGCGCCGGTCGGCAACTGGGTCGCATCGGTCGGCCAGGACGAGAAGCCGGTGGCAGTTGGCATCGTGAGCGTGGCGGCCCGGACGCTGCCTACGCGGGAATTGACCCGGCCCGTCTTCATCGACAAAAGCGGCTACCTCGGCATCGGCCTCGAAGTGTCGAAGGAGGGGCCGAAGGTTAACAACGTGCAAAAGGACAGTGCCGCCGAAAAGGCCGGCATCAAGGTCAACGACCGCATCGTCTCCATCAACGACAAGCGGATGGAGGATCCCGATTCGGTCATCAGTACCCTGTCGCACACCAAGCCCAACGACGTGATTACCGTCAAGATCAAGCGCGGCACCGAGGACCTGGAGCTAAAGCCGAAGCTCGATAAACGTCCGAAGGATTCCGGCGACTATCAGAACCACCTGGGCAGCGAGTTGAGCAACCGCCGTTCGGGCTTCCCGACGTATTTGCAGCACGACACGGTCCTGAAACCGCAGGATTGCGGCGGCCCGCTGGTGGACCTGGACGGCAAGGTAATTGGCATCAACATCGCCCGCGTCACGCGCGTGGAGACGTATGCGATCCCCTCGGAAACGGTGCAGACGCTGCTGCCCGACCTGATGTCCGGCAAGCTGCCGCCGAAGACGGGCGCCCTCAAGCCGCTGACGCCGGAGGAGGAGTTGACGCAGGCCAAGTCGGATTTGGCGAAGGCGGAGGGCGACAAGCAGACGCTGGAAAACAAGATGAGCGATTTGCGCGCGGCCGTGAAGAAGGCGCAAGTCGCCGCGCGGGCCAACGCCCTCAAGGCGGCGGAAGAAACGGTCGCCAAGGCCGAGGAAGAAAAGGCCCAGGCGGACAAGCTGCTGGAAGACGTGCGGCGTGAAGTGGTGCGGGCGATTGAGGAAGGCCGGACGATCTCCAAGGCGCTCCGTCAGGAAGCGGAAGATCGCCGGAACGCCGCCGCGAAGAAGCTTGCCGACGCGCGGGCGGCGCGCGATAAGCTTGAGGCGGACCTTAAGTAACCTTGAATTGGCGCGTGGGGGGGTGGGGGGGCGAACACCCACCCCCCCAACCGCAAATAAAAAACCCCAGACCCCCCCCCCCCCCGCCAAAACACCCCCACAA
>JBBRLG010000275.1:0-9521 GCA_038231495.1 Gemmatales bacterium
CGCATTGATGAGGCGTCGTAACCATCATCGTGCGCAGAGGACCGGCTTTTGGCCAACGCCTCAGAAACGCCGCCGCAAGCAACTATCAAGGTGTTTACAGATACAGTAAGTCGCATTGTAAGCCAATTGCGGAAAGTGCAGGACCGTCAGCAACAACTTGGGCAGGCTCGGGAGGAGTCGCCCGCATGATTTATTACATCGTTCCGATCGTAGAAGGACAAACGGAGGCCGGTTGCATCGAACGCCTGCTCCATCGAGTCTGGACGGAATTGCTCGCCGCTCCCGTCCGGTTACAGATCCTGCCGCCGTCGCGCGGGAGGCGCGACGCACTGATAAATCCCAGCGCTTCCCACCTCGCCGAGAAGATAGGGGAGGCTTACACGAAGTTGACAAAACGGTTACTCTACGATCCCTCCGCTCGCGGTTCTTTACTCCTGTTGCTCGACGCGGAAGGCGATTGTCCGGCAGAACTCGCGCCCCGATTGCTGCACTCGGCAAAGCAAGCCCGGAGTGACGCCGATATCATCTGCGTACTGGGCCAAAAGGATGCTCGAAAACTGGATCGTGGCCGGCGCTTCTACATTGGCCGGATTACACGAATTGCCCGAATCCTTGCCGGCACGGGACCAATTCGAGGAGCGAAGCGGGTCGGCTTGGTTGAACGAGCAGATGCGCAGTCGCAACCGGTCGCGGAAGTACAAAAAGTTGGCCGACGCCGAACCGTTTATTCGGGCCATGAATCTTCAGGAAGCTCGCGCCAACAGTCCTTCCTTCGACAAGCTCTGCCACGACCTCCAAGGGCGCGTTTTCCAGCCACCCGCGCCGGAACCCGAAAAAGGTAAGGCGTCCTCTGTCGAAAGCGAATAAGCAGGCCAAACCCGGCGAGCCGGGGAGGAAAGTCACCCATGAGAGACCAACATCCGGATATTGCCACCGGAGACTTTCGTCCCCGGCTCGTCTCGGATTTTGAAACCGCTTCTACCGAAGAGGCCACGATCCTATCGCCATCTTGCGGGCCGCGCGCGCGGGCGGTACAGTGGAAGGCGTTCACGAGACCTCTTTCATTTGGACGGGCGACCGACATGGCGGCAGGCGGCGAAGCGATTTGCGTGGTCATCGGACGCACCCGGCACAAGATGGTGCAGATCGAGATTCAAGAAGCGGGCAAACAGGGTGCCCGCCTCATCGAGCTGCGCCTGGACTACCTCGCCAAGGCCCCCGACTTCTCGCGCCTTTTGGCCGACAAGCCGTGCTCGATGATCGCGACCGTCCGCCGGAACAGCGACGGCGGTAAGTGGAACCGCGGCGAAGACGAGCGCCGCACCCTCATCCGCCAGGCCATCGTTGCCGGCTTCGACTGGGTGGACCTCGAAACCGACGTCGCCGACGCCATTCCGCGGTACAAGGAAGTCAAACGCATCGTCAGCTACCACAACATGCGCGAAGTGCCCGCCGACCTCGCCGCCATCCACGCCAAGATGTGCAAGCAGGACGCCGACATCGTCAAGCTCGCCGTCCGCGCGCACAACCCGGCGGACAACCTGCGCGTTTTGAACCTACTGAAAAAAGCGATACGGCCGACGGTCGCCATCTGCATGGGCGACGTGGGCATGCCGTCGCGGGTGCTCGGGCCGTTGTATGGGACGCCCTTTACTTATTGCGCTTTCAACAAGGAACGCGGCATCGCGCCCGGCCTGCTGTCCTTTGGCGAACTGAAACACGTCTACCATTACGAGGACATCAACCCGCAGACCAAGGTTTACGGCGTGATCGGCGACCCGGTCGCGCATAGTCTTAGCCCCCACTTGCACAACACCGTCTTTAGCCGGCTGGGCATCAACGCGGTCTACCTGCCGTTCCGGGTGCCGCGGACCGATTTGGCGGCGTTTCTGGAACAGTTCGAGGCCTTGCCGGTCCACGGCTACAGCGTCACCATCCCGCACAAGGAGGGGGCCGCCGAACTGGCTTATCGCCGGGACGAGACGGTCGAGTACACCAAGTCGGCGAACACGCTCATTCGCGGCGAGGACGGCCATTTCACGGCGTACAACACCGACTACCAGGCGGTGCTCGACACACTCAGGGCGGAATTGCCGCGGCCGCAGGACGGCGGGCCGGCGCAGCTCGACTCCAAAGTCGTCCTCATTCTTGGGGCGGGCGGCATGGCCCGGACCGTGGCCCACGCCTTGCACCGCGAGCGCGCCGTCGTCACCATCATCAGCCGGACGCTCGACCGGGCGCAAAAACTGGCGGAGGAGGTCGGCTGCCGGCAGGCGGAGTGGGAGGCCCGGCACAGCCTCATGGCCGACGTGGTCATTAACTGCACGCCGGTCGGCATGCACCCCAACGTCGATGAATCGCCGCTGCATCACAGCTATTTCAAGACCGGCCTGACCGTGTTCGACACGGTGTACACGCCGGAAACGACGCTGCTCATCAAGGAGGCGCGGGAGCGCGGCAGTTACACGATCACCGGCGTGGACCTGTTCGTTCGGCAGGCGGCGCTGCAGTTCGAGCTGTTCACGGGCGTGCAAGCGCCGGTCGATAAGATGCGGTCGGTCGTGCGGCGGCTGCTGTCGCCGGTCACGTTCAAGCCTACCGAGGAATTGCCGGGCGGCGAAGCGCCGGCCACCGGCATCCGGGAGGCGCCGTGATCTTCCTCATCGGCTACCGCGGCACCGGCAAAACGACCGTCGCCCGTTTGTTGGCCGCCGCCCTCGGTTGGCCCTGGCTCGACGCCGACGACGTGCTCGAACGCCACCACGGCACCCGCATCCGCGACCTCTTCGCGACCGAAGGCGAGGCGGCCTTTCGCGACAAGGAAGCGGCGATTTTGGTCAATCTTTGTAAGCTATCCCGGCACGCGATCGCGACCGGCGGCGGCGTCGTCTTGCGCGAGCGCAACCGGGAACAGTTGCGTGCATCGGGCTGGGTGGTGTGGCTGACGGCGGACGTGGCAACCATTCACCGCCGGCTCGAGGGCGACCCCGCCACCTGGGACCGCCGACCCGCACTGACGGCCGCTCCCGCGGTAACGGAGATTGCAGACCTCTTGAAGCTGCGGGAGCCGTTGTACCGGGGTTGTGCGCACCTGACCGTTTCGACCGTGGGCCGTTCGCCGGAAGCGGTCGTTGCCGAGATTCAGTCGGCCTGGTTGGCACAGCGGGCGGCCTTGCCGGTACACTCCTAGTCGGTCCTCGCCTATGCTCTTTTTTTGTCTGGTTGTGGTATTCGTCCTCGGGGCCGCGTTCGGCAGCTTCCTGAACGTCTGTGTCTACCGACTGCCGCACGAGAAAAGCCTGCTCTGGCCCGAATCGCGCTGCGGACACTGCCTGCAACAGATCCGCTGGTATGACAACATTCCGCTCGTCAGCTACTGGCTTTTGGGCGGCCGTTGTCGCGACTGCAAGACCGCGTTTTCGGTGCGCTATTTCTTCGTCGAGCTGGGCACGGCCCTGGCGCTCGTCGGCCTTTTCTACCTCGAAGCGCGGCTCAACGTGCTCGGCATCCCGTTCGTTGAGGCCCACAAGAACGACTTCGAGGACGGCAACTTGCCGCCGTGGCAAGTGTGGGTTTTGTTCGTGTACCACGCGACGTTGCTGTGCTTTTTGATCGTCGCCGCGCTCGTCGATCTGGACCACATGGAAATTCCGCTGCCGATCACGCTCACCGGCACCGTTTTTGGCGTTTTCGGATCGCTTTTTGTCGCGTGGCCGTTCCCGGCGAGCCACGTCGATTTGCCGCCGGTCCAACGCGGCGGCATCGTGGCGAATGAAGCGTTTCCGCCGGGGGCATTGCCGTGGCCGATCTGGCACCCGCTCGAATTGCCGACCTGGTTGCCGCCGGGCAGCTGGCAACTCGGCCTGGCCACGTCGCTCGCCGGCGTTGTGGCCGGGATCGTGGTGTTGCGCGTCGTGCGGCTGTTGTTTGGCGTCGGTCGCGGCATCGAAGGCCTGGGCATCGGCGACGCGGATTTGATGATGATGGCAGGCAGCTTTATCGGATGGCAACCGATCCTGATCGCGCTATTCGTCAGCGTCTTTCCGGGGTTGTTATTCGGCGTCCTGTACCTGATCCGGCGCGGCAACCAGGCGCTGCCGTTTGGGCCGTCGCTGGCGCTCGGCATCCTGGTCACGCTTTTGGGCTGGCAGGTGGTCGGCGACCGGTATCGTCTCATATTCTTCGACCCCCTGATTTTGGGTGCCCTGGCCGCGGCGGGGGCTGTCCTGATGTTGGTTATTAGTTTCTTGCTGCGGCTGGTGCTGCGGCTGGTGGGGGGGAAGGCCGGGTAGTTTGCCGCTTGCGGCTTTGCGCTCAGCCGCAAGCGGCAAACTCAGGAATATACCATGAAACCGATCGTTATTGTCGATTACGGCATGGCCAACCTGCGGAGTGTGCAAAAAGCTTTTGAGAAGGTCGGTCACGAAGCCGTCATTACGGCTGACCCGCAGCGCGTCGCCGAGGCGGACCGGCTCGTGCTGCCGGGCGTCGGTGCGTTCCGCGACGCCATTGCCCGGTTGCACGAAACCAACCTCGTCGCACCGATTCGCGAACACCTCGACGCGGGCAAGCCGTTTTTCGGCATCTGTCTCGGCTTGCAGCTTTTGTTCACCACCAGCCACGAGGACGGCTGTCACCAGGGATTGGATTACTTTCCCGGCGAGGTCGTGCGTTTCGGCAACCATCCCGGCTTGAAGGTGCCGCACATGGGGTGGAACCAGCTGCGCGTCCGCCAGCCGGCGCCGCCGCTCAAGAACCTGCCCGACGAGGCCGCGGTCTATTTCGTCCATTCGTATTACCCCGTGCCGCGCGACCCGAACCTTGTCGCGGCCGAAGCGGACTACCCGACCCCATTCACCGCCGCGGTCTGGCACGAGAACGTATTTGCGACGCAGTTCCACCCGGAGAAGAGCCAGCGTGTCGGCCTGGAAATGCTGCGGCGCTTCGCGGATTGGCGGTAAATCGGTTCAACTCCCTAGCGAGGCGTTCACCCCGTCTTCCGCAAATCTTCGCGGACCCTTGCATTTTGCGCGGCGGACGCTTACAGTGGCGCAAAAGACAACTCGTCGTGACCTCCGACCCAGCAGGGGAAGGAACCGGACGTGCTCTTACTCCCGGCCATTGACCTGCGCGGCGGCCAGTGCGTCCGCCTCCGCCAGGGCGATTACTCCCAGGAAACGGTCTTCGGCTCCGACCCCGCCGCCATGGCGTGTCGTTGGGTCGAGCAAGGGGCCGAATACTTGCACCTCGTCGATCTCGACGGCGCGCGGCAAGGTCGTCCCGTCAACGGCGACAGCATCAAAGCCATCGTCAAAGCGTCCGGCGTCCCCTGTCAACTCGGCGGCGGCCTGCGGCAAGAGGAACACATCGCGGCGGCGCTCGACTGGGGCGTGGCCCGCGTCATCCTGGGCACCCGCGCCCTGCAAGACCCGACCTGGTGCGCGGCCATGTGCCGTAAGTATCCGGGCAAGGTCGCGCTGGGCATCGACGCCCGCGACGGCCGCGTTGCCACCGAGGGTTGGCTGCAAACCTCCGACCGCTCGGCCGTGGACCTGGCCCGTGAGTGTGCCGACTGGCCGCCCGCCGCGATCGTGTACACCGACATCGGCAAGGACGGCATGCTCGTCGGCCCCAACGTCGAGGCGACCGCCGAACTGGCGCAGGCCGTCCCGGTTCCCGTCATTGCGTCCGGCGGCGTCACGTCGCTGGACGACATTGCGAGACTGGCGCGGGCCGACCTCGCCGGTTGCATCATCGGCCGCGCCCTCTACGAAGGCCGGCTCGACCTTGCGGAAGCGATTTCCCTGGTGAAAAAAGGAGGAAAAAGATCGACGTTGACATAATAAAGCGGGGTGGCCGTGCCACTCCCCCCCTTACGAAGGGGGGGCAGGGGGGGTTAGAGTGGACGCCATCACCGAGTACTTCAATCGTTCTTAACCCCCCTCTGCCCCCCCTTCGTAAGGGGGGAGAAGTTCATGCTGGTGAACCGTTATTAAAGCGGTTGTCGAACCGCTTAAGTCTTGAGTGCTTTGGTAGGCGCGGGCGTGACGGCCCGCATGCGCGTCGAGGGGGTGCCAGACCTTCGGCAACCCACTTTCGCTAGGTTTCGACCTCTCCCGACCGCGCCGGATTGTACCAACGGCCTTTCCCGACGTGGGGAAGCTCTCAACGTGGACAATTACCCTTTAAGGCGCGAGTTTCATCATGGCTAAATACAACGTCGAAGACATCCGCAACCTGGCCCTGGCTGGACACGGGGCGTCGGGCAAGACTTCCTTGGCCGACGCCCTCCTTTACAAGGCCAAGGCGGTCGATCGTCGCGGCAGCCCCGACGACGGCACCAGCGTTTCCGACTACGAAGAAGAAGAGCACAAACGGCACTTCTCCATCGACACCAGCGTCTTGCACCTGGAATCCAAGGGCAAGCACGTCAACTTACTAGACACTCCCGGCTATCCCGACTTCCTCGGCGCCGCGCTCGGCGCGCTGAGCGCCGTCGAAACGGTGGTGATCGTCGTCTCCGCGATCAACGGCGTCGAGGTCAACACCCGCCGGATGTTCAACGAGGCCGGCAAACGCGGCCTGGCGCGCATGCTCGTCATCAACAAGCTGGACGGCGACAACGTCAAGTTCGTGGAACTGGTCAAGATCATCCAGGACACGTTCGGCAAGGGCTGCGTGCTGTTCAACGCTCCGATCAAGCCGGGCCACGATTTCAGCGGCGTCGTCAGCGTCCTCAACCCGCCGGTGCCGCCGCCCGCCGGCTGTCCGGTGGACCTTGCCGCCGCGCGCTCGCAGCTGATCGATTGTGTCGTCGAGGCCGACGAGGCGCTCATGGAAAAGTACTTGATGGAAGGCGCGGTCACGATCGACGAACTGGCCGCCGCCTTGCCCAAGGCCCTTGCGGCCGGCACCGTCATCCCGATCTTCTGCACTTGCGCCAAGAAGGACAAGGACATCGGCGTCGCCGAATTGCTCGACGCGATGACCACGTTTTCCCTGTCACCGGTTCTCAGCGCGAAGCGCACCGCCACGAAGGGGCCGCGCGAGGCTTCCGAGCAAATCACGGTGGAACCGGACCCCAAGGGCGAGTTCGTCGGCCTGGTGTTCAAGGCGCTGACCGACAAGTTCGTCGGCAACCTCGCTTTCGTGCGCGTCTTCTCCGGCTCGTACACGCACGAACAGCCGCTCTACAACGCCCGGACCGACAAGTCGTCGCGCACCGGCGGCCTGGCCCTTATGCAGGGCAACAAGCAAAAGCCGATCCACGATGCGATCCCCGGCGACATCATCGCTGTGTCGAAGGTGGAAGACCTGCACATCGGCGACACGGTGACGAACCACGCCCACGGCCCCAAGCTGCCGCTGCTGAAGTTCCCGGAACCGATGTTCGGCCTGGCCGTCGAGCCGAAGGCCCGCGGCGACGAGCAGAAGATTTCCGGCAGCCTGGCCAAGATCGCCAACGAGGACCCGACCTTCCACGTCAGCCGCGATTCGCAGACGAAGGAGCTGGTCATCACCGGCATGAGCCAGCTGCACCTCGACGTATTGCAGCACCGGCTCAAACGGCGGTTCGAGCTGGAGATCATCACGCACGACCCAAAGATTCCGTACCGAGAAACGATCCAAACGAGTGCCGAGGGCAACCACCGGCACAAGAAGCAGTCCGGCGGCCGCGGCCAGTTCGGCGAAGTGCATCTACGCGTCCACCCGTTGCCGCGCGAGATCAAGAGTGCCGAACAGTTGCTCGAAGAGTTCGCGAACAAGTCGCGCTTCGAGAAAGTCCGCAGTGCCCATTACGACCCGACGCACAACTTTGCGTTCATCGACACGATCGTTGGCGGCACGATCCCCAACCAGTTCGTGCCGGCGGTCGAGAAGGGCTGCAAGGAACTGCTGGAGCGCGGCGCGCTTGCCGGCTACCGCATTCAGGACGTGGCGGTGGAGGTTTACTTCGGCAAAGACCATCCGGTGGACAGTTCCGAAGCCGCGTTCAAGACGGCGGGCCGCATCGCGTTCAAGAACGGCTTCCTGGCGGCGAAGCCGATGCTGCTGGAACCCATCGTCCACATCGAGGTGACGGTGCCGTCGAAGTTCACCGGCGCGATCCTGGGCGACCTGAACACGAAGCGAGCGCGGATCGAAAACCAGGACAGTTTGCCGGGCGATTTGGCCGTCATCAAGGCAATTGCGCCGCTGTCGGAGGTGACGCGCTACGCGGCGCAGCTGGGCAGCATCACGCAGGGGCAGGGTTCCTACACGATGGAGTTCAGCCACTACGACATGGTGCCCGGCAACGTGCAGAAGGACATCGTGAGCCGGGCGAAGATGGGACACGATGAGGAGGAGTAGCTCCGTCGGTAGGATCGGGGGTCGGGTGTCGGGGGTCGGGTGTCGGAAGAGGGGAACATAAATAGCTGTTAGCTGTCAGCCAATTCCGACACCCGACACCCGACACCCGACACCCGATCTTCTCCGACACCCGATTTCCCTGGCACTTGCCCACCTTCCGCGGTAGAAAGGTATTAACGGTCGCCCTGGGGTCCGCAATCAAGTCGTTGGTAGGAATATCCCATGTTTGCCGCCGAAGACCAAAGTTCACCGTTCGTCGATTTCATCACGGTCCACTGGTATTACGCCTTTCCGATGTTCCTCATGTCGTGCATCGGCCTGGCGCTGGTGATCTGGCGACTGCTGCTGAACATGGGCGCCAAGACTTCCATGAACGAATTTTTGCCGGTCTTTCAGCAAAAGCTGGAGACCGAGGGCGTGCCGGGGGCGTTGCGCTTCTGCAAGTCGCGCACCGACATGATCCCCGGCCGGCTGTACGTCGCCGGCCTGGAAAACAGCGGCCAGGGCATGGCCGCGGTCCGGCGGGCGATGGCCAATTCGATCGAACTGGAAATTCTGCCCGACCTGAATTATTTGCTGCCATCGATCCTCGCCATTGCCAAGGTGGCGACGATGGTGGGTCTACTCGTCACGGTCATCAGTATGATCGGGTCGTTCAAAGCACTCGGCGCGAAGGGCGGCGAAGGGGCCAGGCAGCAAGGCAAGGAGATCAGCCTTGCTCTGTTCGGCACCGCGATGGGCCTGGTGACGGCCATCCCGCTCGTGTTCGCCCACGTGCAATTCAAGGCGTGGACGGCCGATTTTGAGATCAAAATGAAAAGCGCGGCGGGCAAGTTGATCGTGTTGTTGCAAGCGAAACGGGACGGCAAGAGCGTGGCACCGCCGCCGACCGGCCCGGGGTCGGTGCCAGCAACGAACAAGGCCGTGACGCCTGTCAAGGCTGGCGCTGACCCGGCAGCGGTTACGGCGAAACGGTAACCATTTGGACCCGCGCCAAAATTACTACGCGCAATCCAGGCGAGCGTCGGGGCGTAAGCCCGACGTGGAACCCCGCTTGGCGAGGGGGGGGGGGGGGGCAGCACCCGGGGGTTTTAACACCGCCCCGGGGGGGGGGCCCCCCCCGCCGCGCGGGGGGGGGGGGGGGGGTTTTGGGGGGGGGGGGCGTGGTA